>CAZIWR010000218.1:0-4650 GCA_964542805.1 uncultured Acidobacteriaceae bacterium | reverse complement strand
GGCCGTCCAGGATGGCTTATGCTTCAACATGCTTGACCTCACTCTTGTTCTGGGTTTCCTGCACCCGACCGGGGTTGGGATAAAACGGAGTTCGCTTCCACCAGAGGCGGGCCGCTTCCCAGTGAATTGCGGCAATCACCCTTGCGGTCATAAAGGGATAGCAAGCCAGCGCACGGTGTAGCGCGGAAGCCGACCAGGGTTCGCAGCTCAGCTTCAGGGTGGCGTCGAAGGACGCTTCCCCCGCTTTCGACACGTCCATGTGCACGACCAGCCGGCGAGTATCGGGCTCGGTGAGGACGAACGTGTATTCCATTTCCATAGGCATGAACGGCGACACGTGCAGCCGCTTGCCGCACTGATAGCGCCGTGCATTGGAGGCGGGCCACTCGTTGGCCGCAGAGAGCCAGTAGTTCTCGGACTCTCCAAACGTGTTGTTCACCTCGGCCAGAATCACCTGCAATTGGCCCGCTTGGTTGTAGCAATAGAAAAAGGAGACCGGATTGAAGCAATAACCCAAGTAGCGCAGGTTCGTCAGCAGGTAGACCGGGCCATCGGGGAAAGCGAGGCCATGGGCTGCCGCATCATCGGCCAGTCGCTCGCGCAGTGGGCGTCGAGGGTCGCCGAAGTGATCGCGGTCGTCGAAGCTGACTAGGTTCCACCGGCTGCAGGAAGCCAGGGGCGAAGCGCCCATGAGTTCGGGGATCCGGTCGATGTCCAGCAACACCTGAAACACCGGATAAGTGAATTCGTGCTGCGTGGGCCGAAACCGCCTGTGACGCAGTGTGCCGACGCAGATGGAGGATTCCGGCAGCATCAGCAGTCTACCCCTAGTGCGCCGGCCACTCGCATCGCGGAGTTCAACCCGTCTTCATGAAAGCCGTAGAACCAGTAGGCGCCACAGAAGTGCGTCCGGTTCTTCCCGCTGATCTCGTTCCAGCGCGTCTGCGCCCGAATGGCTTCGCGGGTGTAGAGCGGATGGAAATACGTCATCTGGCGTATCACCTTGTTGCGATCCAGTTGCCCGTTGGCATTCAGCGTGACGCAGAACTGTTCGCGCGTGACCAGGCTCTGCAACCGGTTCATGTCGTAGGTCAGCGTCACGCCGGAGGAGCGGTCGCCATTCAGGTGGTAATTCCAGGAGGCACGCGCTCGTGGGTTGGCGGGCAGCAAAGAATCGTCGGTATGAAGAATGGTGTCGTTTCGGCTGGTTTGAAACTGGCGCAGGATGTCGCGCTCGGCCGCGCTGGGTCGCTCCAATAGCGGCAGGACCTGATTGCCGTGGCATGCAAAGACCACGAAGTCAAACCACACGGGAGTCTTGTCGGCAAACTTCAACTGCACACCGCTTTCCTCCCGTTCAACCGAAGTGATCTTCGCCCCGAGGAAGAGGCGCCTCCCCAAGGGAGCAGTGAGCTGTGGAACATAGGAGGAACTGCCTCCGCGTAGTACCTTCCACTGCGGGTGGGAGTTGACGCCAAGCATCCCGTGGTTATCGAAAAATCGGATCAGCGTTGCGGCTGGGAACTCTTCCATTTTCGCCAGTGACGTGGACCACACCGCTGAGGCCATCGGGTAGAGATAGAAATCGCGAAATGCCGCACCGAAGCGGCCACGCTCGATATATTCGCCGAGGGTTACGTTTTCGTGCTGTGGCTCGGCGAGAAGCTTGGGAGCCTTTCGGTTGAAGCGCAGGATCTCTTTGAACAGCCCAAGGTGATCGCACCGAAGTAGGTTCGTCCGCTGCGCAAAAAAGCCATTTGCTCCCCGGCTGGAATACTCAAGCCCTGTCCTGCTGCACGAGACGGAGAAACTCATGTCGCTCGGCTGGGTCTGAACGCCCAACTCGCGGAAGAGTCGCACCAGGTTTGGATAAGTGCGGTCGTTGTGAACGATGAAACCGGTGTCCACAGGCACCGGTCCGGATTCCGTTTGTATTGGGATCGTGTGCGTGTGCCCCCCGAGGCGGTTCTCTTTTTCAAACAAAGACACCTCGTACTTGCGGCTCAGGTAGTACGCCGCGGCCATTCCTGAAATTCCTGATCCGATGACTGCGATCCGCTTGACTCTCACGTCTCCATGTGCGACCGGTCCATTCTTGAACCGGAGGCTTCTAGCTCTCTGCACACTTGTACAGGGCAAGGAGCGGGCAGGTCAACCGTTTGTCATGGACAAACAATTGACAGAAATCGGACTTTCCTTTTACACTTCCCCAGTAGGTCGAAAGGGGAACGAAACGATGGCTACAGCCGGCTACCCGATTCGCGCGGTTTCAAAGCTCACTGGTTTGCCCCTCGATACCTTGCGGGCGTGGGAACGCCGTTACCGGGCTGTGCAGCCGCAACGAGGGGAACGTGGACGAATTTATGCAGAGGGCGATGTGCGACGTCTGGTCGTTTTGCGCGAGTTGGTTGCGCAAGGCTACGCCATCGGCCAAGTCGCACGACTGAATGACCGCCAACTCCGCTCTCTGACCGAGCGGCAACTGGAAGCCGGCAGAGTTTCCGCTCTTCCCAGTAAGAGTCGCGGTGACGCGCGACCGCGTTTCGAGCAGATTCAGATCGTGCTGGGGTCTGTGCTCCGATTTGATTACGCCGCTGCCGACCGGGAATTAGGGCGTTTGGCGACTGTGCTCTCTGCGCGCGATGTAATTCACCGGGTAGCCTTGCCGCTGATGCGCACCGTAGGAGAGCAGTGGCACGCGGGAAAAATGAGCATCGCGCAAGAGCACCTGGCCTCCGCCCTGGTGCGCAACCTTCTCGGCGGGCTCATTCGCCTTTACTCGCCCGAGCAGCCTCCGGTGCGTTTGATGTTCACCACGCCAGCGGGCGAAGAACACGAATTCGGCATTCTCGCCGCAGCCATGCTTGCCGCCGGTGGCGGCTTGGGAGTGATCTACCTCGGGCCAAACCTTCCGGCAAATGAGATTGTCGTCGCGGCCCGCCGCGCCGAGCCGGACGTCCTGGTCCTCGGCATTGCCGGTTCGGATGCCATGCCAAAGCTGCTCGCGGAAGTTCGGGAAGTTGCCAACAAGCTGCCCACTCGCATTGAGCTGTGGCTTGGCGGAAAGGAAGCCGCTCGCGCCCAAGCGGAGGCGGGTGGTCGCCCCGCTGTTCTGCTGCCCAATTTCGCCGCTTTAGAACTTCAACTGAGGCGCCTCGGGGCGACACTTTGATTTCTCTGGAAGTCCAACGATGAAACTATTTCTCAAAATCTTGTTCGCTGCAATTCTGATTGTAATCGTTTCCGTAAACCTCTGGGCCGGACTGCAGATCAACCTATTTGACGCCTGGCCGGACTACAAACAAAACCCGTGGGCGATTGCCACGCTCTACGATGCCTATTTGAGCTTCACCATATTCTATGTTTGGGTGGCCTACCGCGAACCCACGTGGATTCGTCGCCTCATCTGGTTTGTTCTGATCATGGGGTTGGGCAGCATCACCATGTCTTTGTATGTGTTGATTGCACTGGCCCGGCTACGTCCCGATGAGCCGGCATGGAACATCCTGGCGAGGCGAATCGCATGAGAGATCTCTTCCAACGCCGGGTTCTCGTGCCCATCCTCGACTTGCTGCGGCAAGGAATTACGCCGGAAAAAGTGGCGTTAAGCGTGGCTTGTGGAGTGGTTTTAGGTGTGTTTCCTGTGATTGGGGCTACCACCATCCTCTGCGCATTGGCCGCCATTGCCTTGCGCCTGAACTTGCCCGCAATCCAAGTGGTCAATTACGTTGCCATGCCTTTGCAGCTCGCACTGTTGCTCCCACTGATGCGCTTGGGCGAATTATTGTTTCGAGCGCCGCGGCTTCCCTTCTCTATGGCGCAGATTCTGGAAATGATTCGCGCCGATGCGAGCCATGCGATCGCGACGCTGTGGGTGTCGACGATGTACGCCATCGTGGCGTGGCTGATTCTCGCGCCGGTGAGCGCGGCATCAATCTACTTTCTACTCCGCGTCCCGCTGCGCCGCGCGGCATTTGCTTACACCGCAAGGCCGATTCCGGTTCCTGAGGAAGGCCAGCGATGATGCACCAGTCGCTCACCCTGGTCTGGCACGGTGCAGCAGTTGTCGTCCTCCTGATGGGTGTGTTGTGGGCAATTCACCTTCGCACGCGCAACGCAGCGATCGTCGATTTTGGCTGGGGGCTGGGGCTCGCTCTGATCGCCGTGTTGTATGCAATAGAAGGGCCGGGATATTCGCCTCGGAAATGGCTGATCGCCGCAATGGCGGGGGTCTGGGGCATTCGACTTTCCGTGTATCTGCTGTTCGACCGCGTCATCAGCAAGCCCGAGGAGGGACGCTACCAGCAGCTTCGACGGGAGTGGAAAACGAATTTGCCGCTGAAGTTCTTTTTCTTTTTTCAATTTCAAGCCTTGCTCTGCGTTCTCTTGTCGGCACCCTTCTTGTTTGCTGTGCTGAACTCGCGGACTGAGCTTTCCTGGCTGGAATATGCAGCCGCGGGGCTGTGGTCGCTTGCGCTGGCAGGCGAAGTGGCAGCCGATTGGCAACTCGCTGCATTCAAGGCCAATCCTGCCAATAAGGGCAAGCTGTGCCGCGCGGGCCTGTGGAAATACTCGCGTCACCCGAACTATTTCTTCGAGTGGCTCATCTGGGTGGCCTATGCGACGTTCGCCCTGGCGTCTCCTTGGGGC
>CAZIWR010000217.1:0-4671 GCA_964542805.1 uncultured Acidobacteriaceae bacterium | reverse complement strand
GCCATGCTGCGCAACCGTCTCCCCTGCTTTTTTTCGACACCATGAACGCGCATCAGCGCACCGAAGCGCTGAAGGCTGCGATCGAACTCGACGTGTTTACGGCGATCGGCGAAGGCAACCAGACCGCTGCGGCGCTGGCGAAGCGATGCCAGGCGTCCGTACGCGGCATGCGCATTCTGTGCGACTACCTGGTGATTATCGGGTTCCTGTTTAAGGAAGGCAGCCAGTACCGCTTGACGCCGGATTCGGCGATGTTTCTCGACCGGCGCTCGCCGGCCTGCGCGGCCTCCGCGGTGATTTTTCTCGGCTCGCCGCAGATTACCGACCGCTTCAAGAATCTGGCGGGCGCGGTGCGCAAGGGCGGCACGCTGGCCGGCGACGGCTCGCTCGAACCGGAGCATCCCATGTGGATCGAGTTTGCCAAGGGGATGGCCCCGCTCACCGCGCTCCCCGCGGAGTTGATGGCCAAGCTGGTGGGCGCGGAGAAAGGCGAAAAGTGGAAGGTGCTGGACATCGCCGCCAGCCACGGCATGTTCGGCATTACGTTTGCCAAGAAGAACCCACACGCGGAGATCTATGCGGTGGATTGGAAGAACGTGCTCGAGCTAGCCAAGGAAAACGCGCGCAAGGCGGGCATCGACAGCCGATACCACACGCTGCCGGGCAGCGCGTTCGAAGTGGAGTTCGGCACGGGCTACGATATTGTCCTGCTAACGAATATTTTGCACCACTTCGACGCGGCCACCTGCGAAACCCTGCTGCGGAAAGTGCACACAGCGCTCAAGCCGGGCGGGCGCGCGGTGACACTTGAGTTCGTGCCCAATGCGGACCGTGTCTCCCCGCCGCAAGCCGCGGGGTTTTCTCTCACCATGCTGGCGGCCACTCCGGCCGGCGATGCCTACACCTTCGCAGAGCTCGAACGGATGTGCCGCAATGCGGGATTTGCGTCGAGCGAGATGCACGCCATTCCGCCGTCCATCCATAACGTGGTCCTCTCGACGAAGGCGTGAATGGACACGCGTCAGAGCCGGGAGCGGAATCACACTACCCCGCAGGGACAACGGCGAACTTGAGCGCGGGATCGGCGTCGAGCTGGGCGGGGAAGGCGCGGACGTATTTCTTCAGGCGGCGGAACCAGAAACCGCGAAATCCAAACGTTTCCATTTCGTCGAGCGCCTGCTGCGGCGTCCATTTTTCGCTGGCCATGCGGAAGGCGGCCACCATCACGCCGGTGCGCTCGGCGCCGCGCTGGCAGTGGGCAAAGATTTTCTTGCCGGGGTTGGCACGGAGGAGTTCAAGAAACTCAGCCACCTGCGCATTGCGCGGCGCATCCATAGGCGGCCAGGGAATGCTGACGAAGCGCATGCCCTGTGCTTCGACGGCGCGGCGCTCGGCGGCAATCTGGCCGGGGTGCTCGCGGAAACTGACGACGATTTCGACTCCCTGCTGCTTCAACTCGGAGTAGCCGGCATCCTTGGGCTGCGCGCCGCGCGAGAGGGTATCGCTGATCCGGCCAAAATTGGGCAGGCCGGGGAGATTTTTCTTGGTGGCGGGTTGCGCGTCGATCGCGGGCGACGCCGGATTCCGCGCCGAGGCTGCCGGGACCAGCAGCGCCGCGGAAAAAAACAGGCTGAAGCTCAGCGCGAAGCAACGAAACGATCGGGCGAGCATGCTGGATAGGATGCGGGAAACCCCGCGCGCGACGCAAGCGGAAACCGCGCGTTGACGAGGATGGCCAGGCATCCTAAGATGCGCGCATTGAGCCGGGCGCGCAGATGATTGGCAAAACGCTTTCTCACTACAAAATTCTCGAGCAGATTGGCGCGGGTGGCATGGGTGTGGTCTATCGCGCGCACGACGAGCGCTTGGGCCGCGACATCGCGCTGAAGCTGCTCCCCGCGGAGACACTGGGCAGCGAGTCCGCCCGGCGCCAACTCGAGAACGAAGCGCGCACCGCTTCCGCGCTGAACCACCCGAACATCTGCACCATCCACGATGTGGGCGAGGCCGGCGGACAGTTCTTCGTGGCCATGGAGTACGTGGAAGGGAAGCCGCTGGCGCAGTTGATTCCCGCGGGCGGCTTGCCGGAAGAACAAGTGATGCGCTACGGGATGCAAATCGCCGATGCCCTGGCGCACGGCGAGCAGCGCGGCATCGTGCACCGCGACCTGAAGAGCGCCAACGTGGTGGTGACACCGGAAGGCCGGGCGAAGGTGCTCGATTTCGGTCTGGCGCAATGTGTGCGAAAAGAGGAACTGGAAGTAGTCACGCGGTCGAAGGTTTCCATCGAGGCATTCCGCGGAATCGCGGGGACGCTGGCGTATATGGCGCCGGAAACGTTGCGCGGCGAGCCAGCGGACGCGCGCAGCGACATCTGGGCGCTGGGCGTGGTGCTCCACGAAATGGCCGCGGGCGAGTTACCGTTCCAGGGCGCGACGGGATTTGAGTTGAGCTCGGCCATCCTGCGCGAGCCGCCGCGAGCGCTGCCGCCGCGCGTTTCTCCAGGTTTGCGCGCGGTGATCCAGCGCTGCCTGGCAAAAGACCCGGCACAGCGCTATCAGCGAGCCGGCGAGGTGAAAGCGGCGCTCGAAGCAACAAGCACGGGACTCGTGGCGGTAGAAGCGCCCGAACCGCACGCCACATTCTGGCGCAACGCGGCGTATGGCAGCGCGGGCGTGCTGGCGCTGGCCGCGTTGTTGCTGGCGTTTAACGTCGGCGGCGTGCGCGAGCGAGTGCTGGGCCGCGCGGGACCGCCGAAAATCGAATCGATTGCCGTGCTGCCGCTGGACAATCTCTCCGGGGATGCATCACAGGAATACTTCGCCGATGGAATGACCGAAGCGCTAATCAGTAGCCTGGCGCAAATTGGCTCGCTCAAAGTGATCTCTCGGACGTCGGTTATGCAGTACAAGGGAACGCGCAAACCGCTTCCGCAGATCGGCAAGGAATTGAACGCGGACGCGGTGGTGGAAGGCTCGGTGCAGAAGGTCGGCGAACGCGTGAGAATCACCGCGCAGTTGATCCGCGCCGCCACGGACACGCACCTCTGGGCAAAAGAGTATGAACGCGACCTGCGCGACGTGTTGACCTTGCAGAGTGAAGTGGCGCGCGCCATTGCCAGCGAAATCAAGGTCCAGATCACTCCGCAGGAGCAGACGCGGTTGGCCAGCGCCCGGCCGGTAAACCCCGAAGCCCTCGAAGCCTACCTCAGAGGCCGCTACGTATGGAACAAGTTCACAATGGAAGGCTTTCTGCAGGCCAAAGCGTATTTTGAGCACGCGATTCAGATAGACCCTCGCTACGCACTGCCCTACGCAGGTCTGGCTGACACCTACGTCCAGTTGGCAGGTCGCACGATGCCGCCGACGGAGATCATGCCCAAGGCGAAGCAGGCCGCGCTAGAGGCATTGGAGTTGGATCCGAATCTCGCGGAAGCCCACAGCTCGCTTGCCTTTGTGACTTTTTATTTCGAGTGGAATTGGGCGGAAGGAGAGAAAGAATTCAAACGCGCGATCGAGCTCAACTCTGGCTATTCTCATGTGCACGGCGTGTATGCTCACCATCTCGCCGCGCGGGGGCAATTTGAAAAGGCCCTCGCGGAATGGGGCCGGGCCAAAGAAATCGATCCGCTTTCCAATAATTGTGTCGAGGTCAGGCTGCTCTCTTATGCGCATCGCTTCGCGCAGGCTATCGAAGTCCATCGCAAAATGCTCGAGCGCGATCCGGTGGCCGCAAACAGTTGCTTGTGGGTTGTGACTGCGTACGTGAAGGAGAGGACGGCGGACCAAGCGATCGTTCAGGCGCAGAAGATAGCGGACCGCCTGCCATATGAGACATTGGCGATGGCTACGCTGGGCCGCGCATACTGGGCCGCGGGCAAGAAACAAGAAGCACAAGCCTTGCTGACGAGTCTCCTCGCCCTCGCAAAGAAACAGTACGTCTCACCGTTCAACATCGCTGTGCTTTATGCAGGCATGGAAGACCGAAGTCGAACGATGGAATGGTTGGAGAAGGCCGCCCAGGAACGCGCCGGGCTGCTTGTCTATCTAAATGTCGATCCATGGTTTGACGACTTGCGAGGCGACCCGCGCTTCAAAGCGCTCCTGCGTCGCATGAACTTGCCGGAGTAGCGCCTTGCGATGAGCCGCAATGACACCACTACATGTAGACTCTTTCGTGGCACGACCTCTAGATTTTGTTGTTTTAGCCCTTGACAAGTTTTCCACAGTGCTTATACTGCGCTTCCAGCTTCGGGGGACGTGGTTCCGGGACGGTTACCAGCCCTGACACCACGAAGACCGGACCGGCAAAATCGAAACAATAGGAGAGCAATCTCCACCCAAGGGGCGAGGTTTCGGCTCCGGGGATTTCATTCGCGGTTGACCTGGGGTTCGCAGCAAGGCGCAAGCGGACATACAACCGCGCAGGGAGAGTTTCTATCTTTTTGGCACCTCGGCGATCTGGGCGACGAAGGCCGGAACGAGCCGGAAAACTTTTTTCGAAGCAAGTGGCGTCCGCCGGAGAATCGGACGCCAGAACGAGCGATGGTAGTAAAATGGAAGGGTTCCCCCCACCCCGGGAGCCCGCCAGGGAGACTGTCAGCGCGGAGGCGGACAATGGCGGAAGCAAGAGCGGTGCGTGCGGTGATGCAGGGAAAGGCCAGCGTGAAAG
>CAZIWR010000216.1:0-4691 GCA_964542805.1 uncultured Acidobacteriaceae bacterium | reverse complement strand
GAACCGCACGCGGGAAAAATTGCGGGCGCAGTTCCGCGACGGCAAGCTGGATACGCGGATGGTCGAGGTGGAAGTGCGCGAGCGCTCGATCCCGGCGTTTGAGATTGTGTCGAGCCATGGCATCGAGGAGATGGACATCAACGTCAAGGACATGCTCTCGGGGATGTTCGGGCAGCAGAAAAAAAAGCGGAAGATGACGGTGGCGGACGCATTCGAGTACCTGATCCAAGAAGAAGAACACAAGCTGGTGGACATGGACCAGGTGACGCGGACGGCGGTGGAACGCGCCGAACAGATGGGCATCATTTTTATCGACGAGGTGGACAAGATCGCGGGACGCGAATCGGGGCACGGGCCGGATGTGTCGCGGGAAGGCGTGCAGCGGGACATCCTGCCGATCGTGGAAGGGACAACGGTGAACACGCGGTACGGGATGGTGCGCACGGACCATATTTTATTTTTTGCGGCGGGGGCGTTCCACGTGACGAAACCCTCGGACCTGATCCCGGAACTGCAAGGGCGTTTCCCCATCCGCGTGGAGCTGCAATCGCTGACCGAAGGGGATTTTGTGCGCATCCTGACGGAGCCGAAGAACGCGCTCATCAAGCAGTACATCGCGCTGCTGGACACCGAAGCGGTGAAGCTGAGCTTCACCGACGAGGCCATCGCAGCCATCGCGCGGTTTGCGGCCAACGTGAACGATCAGACGGAAAATATCGGCGCGCGGCGGCTGCACACCATCCTGGAAAAACTGCTGGATGAAATTTCGTTCGACGCGCCGGACTTAAAAAAGAAAACGGTGAAAGTGGACGAAGCCTACGTGCAAAAACAGCTCGCCGATATTGTGAAGGACCACGACTTGAGCCGATTCATTCTGTAAAAATAGAAAATAGAAAATGGAAAATAGAAAAGAGGAGAGAATTCCCCGCAGCGTGCGTTTGCAGGGAAACTCTTGGCGGCCTCAATTCTATTTTCTCTTTTCTCTTTTCTATTTTCTGTTTTTGATGAGCTGCGGAACGCCGGGGGACCCGCAGCCGCCGCGACCGCCGATCCCCGCGGCGGTGACGGACCTTGCGGCGCGGCAGACGGGCGACAGCGTGGTGCTTATGTTTACGCTGCCGAAGAAAACAGCGGGGGGCGAAGCGCTGGAAGCACCAGCGGACGTGGAAATTTTCCGGGCGTTTGTGCCGGCGGGCACGCAAGCAGCGCGCGCGGCGCTGTCGCAGGTTTACACAATTCCTTCTGCGGTGCTGGACTCCTACCTGACCGACGACCGGCTGCGGTTTGCCGACCCGTTGCAGGCCGCGGACATCGCAGCGCACAGCGGCGAGCAGATGGCGTACATGGTGCGGACGAGAGCGTCGAAGAAAGCGGCGTCGGCGGATTCGAACCGGGCGATGGTGCGCGTGTACCCGGTGCCGGAAGCGAGCGGCGATGTGACGGCGAACGTGACCGAGCCGGCCGTGGAGCTGCGCTGGACGCCGCCGACACGCACGACGAGCGGCGCGGCGATTGCGGCGCTGACGGGCTACCGCGTGTACCGCGCGGAGGTTGAGCCGAACGAGGCGGAAAGTGATCCGGCAAAGTTGAAACGGAAAACGCCGGCGGAATTGCTGGGGGTGAGCCCGACGGCGACGTACCGCGACGCACAAATCGAGTTTGAGAAAACGTATCTCTACACGGTGCGCAGCGTGGCGCAGTACGAGCTGGATTCGGTGGAGTCCGCGGACTCGCAGGCGGTGGTGCTGACGCTGAAGGACACGTTTGCGCCAGCGGCGCCGAAAAATCTGGTGGCGGTGTACGTGCCGGCGGCGGGCGAAACACCGGCACACATCGAACTCTCGTGGAGCATCAGCCCGGAGGCGGACGCGGCGGGGTACCATGTGTACCGGAGCGAACAAGAAGGGAAAGCGGGGGCGCGGTTGACGCGGGAGTTGTTGCCCACCCCGACGTTTCGTGATATGTCGGTGGCCACAGGAAGGGGCTACACCTACACGGTGAGCGCAGTGGACCGTGCCGGGAATGAAAGCCCGCAGAGCGCTGCTGTCGCCGCAACGGCGCCGAACCCCGGCGCCAACGAAAGAGAAAAGATTTGACGCCTTCGCTCCTCCCCGGCTCGCGATGGTTTCAGTGGGTGCGCAACTTCACGCTGCGCGTGGGCGTGCTGACCGGCCTCTACCTGACCGCGGTGATGGTGATCTCCGTGCTGGTGGCGACGCGCGTGGAGTTCCTGGAGCCTGTAGCGGACGTGAGGAACGGCGCTGCGTACGCGGCGTTTTTCTTCTTCATGCTGATCCCTATCGGCTGCTTCCTGCGATCGCCGGTGAAGATGTTTGCGTCCGCCATGTGCGGGTGGGCGATCCTGAGCGTGAATTATGCGCTGATGGGAATTTTCTTTATCCACCTGCATGACCGGCTGGGCAAATCGCCGTTCCATTTGTTCATTCTGGGCGCGCTGGTGTACGGCGTGGCGGCGGTGGTGAGCTGGGTGGCCGGGATGGTGCTGTTGCTGCGACACCATCCGATTGCGGCGCATCGGCGAAGGATGTAGGCAGAGAAAACCCTTCTTCGAAACACGAAAAGCGAAAAACGAAAACCGGAAGAGGAACCGCAGAGGGATTCCTCGCTTCGCTCGGAATGATGGAAACGACCGAAACCTGGTCGTATCGCTTTGTTTTTTCCGGCTTCTACCTTTGCAGACTTTTGGGTACTCTGTGTCTGAGCGCTGCGGAGGCGCGCGTATGAAACTTTGCCGCTATCAACCGCTGCAGTTCACTGCCGAAGGGCTGGGGAGCGAGCAACACCCAGAAGCGGCGTACGGCCGCATCGCCGGAAACACCGTGCACGAAATCAGCGGGGACATTTTCGGAAAATGGTTCGAGACCACGCGCGCGTGGCCGCTCGAACAGGTGAAGCTGCTGCCGCCGGTGACGCCGAGCAAAATCGTGTGCATCGGCAGAAATTATCGCGAGCACGCCGCAGAACTGGGCAACGAAGTCCCCAAACAGCCGCTGATTTTTCTGAAGGCGCCCTCGGCGGTGATCGGGCCGGACGAGCCGATTGTCTATCCGCCGGATTCGCAGCGCGTGGACCACGAGGGCGAGCTGGCCGTGGTGATTGGAAATAGATGCAAGGGAATTTCCGCCGCGGAGTTTGCGCCGTACGTGCTGGGGTACACCTGTCTGAACGACGTGACGGCGCGGGACCTGCAGAAAGCGGATGTGCAGTTCACGCGCGGGAAAAGTTTTGACACGTTTTGCCCGCTGGGGCCGTTGATCGAGACGGAATTGAATCTGGCGGCGGCGACGGTGGAGACGTACGTGAACGGCGAACGGCGACAGCACGCTCCCGTAACGGACATGATTTTTTCTATCGGTGTTATAATTTCGTGGATTTCGCGGGTGATGACGCTGGAGCCGGGGGACGTGATCGCGACGGGCACGCCGGCGGGCGTGAGTGCGATGAAGCCGGGCGACGTGGTGGAAGTGGTGGTGAGCGGAATCGGGACGCTGCGGAATGCGGTGGTGGCAGCGGAAGGGCAGCGCCGAAAGGATGTGAGGCGATGAAGATTTTTCTGGATACCGCGAACCGGGATGAAATTCGGCAGGCCGCGGAGATGGGCGTGCTGGACGGCGTAACCACGAACCCCACGCTGGCGGCGAAAGAGAAAAAGCCGTTCCGCCAGCAGATCCTGGAAATCTGCGAAATTGTGAAGGGCGGAGCAATCAGCGCGGAAGTGGTGTCCACGGATTACGAAGGCATGCTGCGCGAAGGGCGCGAGGTGGCCAGCTGGCACCCCAGCGTGGTGGTGAAGCTGCCGACGACGCCGACCGGCGTGCGCGCATGCCACACGCTGTCGCACGAAGGCATCCGCGTGAACATGACGCTGGTGTTTTCGCCATCGCAGGCGCTGCTGGTGGCCAAGGCGGGGGCGTACTTCGTGAGCCCGTTTTTGGGGCGGCTGGACGACATTTCGCACGACGGCATGGCGTTGCTGCGGGACATCCTGACGATTTACAAGAATTACAATTTTCCCACCGAAGTGCTGGCGGCGAGCTTGCGTCATCCGCTGCACGTGGTGGAGGCGGCGAAAGCGGGCGCGCACATCGCGACGATGCCGTTCAAAGTGTTCGAGCAACTCTTCAAGCACCCGCTGACGGACCGGGGCCTCGAAGCATTTTTGAAAGACTGGGAAAAGGCGCGCGAGTCGCTGGGGGACATCGTGGAAGCGATCCCGCAGAGCGGGACACGGAAGATGGGGAGTTGAACTTCAGCGGAATCGATTGGCACGTGGCGCTATTGGCCGCAGCCGGCGTCCTGCTGGCGGCGGGAGGAATTGCCGTCTGGTGGCGACGGCGACCGCGGGATCCCCAGGAAATCGAACGGCGACGGCGCGCGCACGTGAACCAGGTGGGGCGCATCGTCGAGGGCGAAGTGCTGGAAATCCGCGAGGAGCTTTCGGGGGACTTGAACCCCGTGCCGAAACGCCGCGCCACCGACAACGGGACGTCGAACGGCACGCCGCGCAACGTGGTCGTGTACAGCTACTCCATTTCCGGCGTGACCTACCAAACGGCGCAGGACATCACCGGGCTCGAAGAGCGGGCGTGCGTGGGGCGCATCGTCACCGGGCTGCCGGTGAGCGTGAAATACGATCCGGCGAACCCGGGGAATTCCATTCTGGTGGCGGA
>CAZIWR010000215.1:0-4818 GCA_964542805.1 uncultured Acidobacteriaceae bacterium | reverse complement strand
GGGCGCTTTCTTGCCGAAAGTACACTAGCAGTTAAGGAGTAGGCTGGGCTGACGGGGGTCCTTCCTCAAGCCAGGGGAAAAGAGAGAAAGATTCGTTGCGCGAATCTGGCTCTTAGTCTTCCGGAGTGACCCTCGGATTCATCCACTTTACCGATGCGAGTTGCCGTTCTCGATATTTGTTGGGCCCTGCCCTCGCGACACCCCTACGAGACCGCCTACCACCTCATTCTCACGAAACAGTATGCCAGCGTCACGCCGCAGGCCATCTCGGTCTGGTGCCGCCAGCTTGGCCATGAGACGTTCTACGCAACCTACTACGGCATTGGCGACCCGGGACGCCTTCTCCCCAGCGACTTGGACTTCGTATTCATCGCTTGCTATACGCAAGCGAGTCCCCTCGCCTACGCGTTGGCGAAACTCTTTCGCAGCCGCGGTACTCGCACCATCATCGGGGGCCCGCACGCCAAGTCGTTTCCGGTGGACTGTCTGCGCTTCTTCGATTGGGTCGTGAAAGAGTGTGACAAGGAACTCATCGCAGATCTTCTCGCCGGGCACTACGACCCCGGTTCCGTCATCACCAGCGGCAAAGCGTTCGAGGACCTGCCCACGGTCGAAGAGCGCTGGCCCGAAATCCGCGCATCCGCCTTCTTCTGGGGCCGGCAGCGAGTTTTCATGACCACTGTCCCCATGCTGGCAAGTACGGGCTGTCCCTATCAGTGCAACTTCTGTGTGGACTGGAACAACCCTTACCGCCTGCTTCCCTTGGATCGCCTCGCCGCCGACCTGCGGTACTTGGCCCGCAAAGTTCCCGGCACCCTCATGGCCTTCCACGACCCCAATTTCGCGGTGAAGTTCAACCAAGTGCTCGAAGTGTTGGAAAGCATCCCGCCTGGTTCGCGCCCGCCCTACATCATGGAGAGCTCATTGAGCATCCTGCGCGGGACGCGAGTGAACAGGTTGAGGGAAACCAACTGCCTCGCCGTGGCTCCGGGAATCGAGTCCTGGACAGATTACTCCAACAAATCTGGCCTCAACCGAACGACCGGAACGGTCAAGGTCCGCCAGATGGTGGAAAACTTTCAGTTGCTCCATGAGCACGTGCCTTACCTGCAAGGTAACTTAATCTTTGGGTTGGACACGGACCAGGGAGATGACCCGGTCGCGCTGACGCGCGAGTTCATGAGCCGCGCTCCGTTTGTGTGGCCCGCTGTCAACATCCCGGTTCCCTTTGGGGGCACACCGCTGCACGACGAATACATTGCCAACGACCGCATTCTCAAGACCATGCCTTTCGGTTTCTACTATGCACCTTACCTGGTGATCCTCCTGCGGCACTACGATCCCGTGACCTACTATGAGCGGCTAATCGATCTGCTTTCGCACTCCTCCAGTCCGTCCATGTTGAAACAACGCATGCGCAGCGCCACGTCGTGGAAGGTGAAGGTGATTCACTGGGCCAGGACGATGAGCCGCCGTGAAGAAATCCGGCCCTATCGGCGGCTTCTAGGGATGCTGCGCTCGGATTCAGGCTTCCGGGCCTTCCACGAAGGGCGGTCGCAGGCTCTGCCGCCGTTTTACGACAGAGAATACGAGCGGATGCTCGGGAGCTATTCCAAGTTGTTGTCGCGCGCCGACCGGACGCCTGACCTGACACAATTGTCCCCCGCGTTTGCTTCCGGGGAGAAGCAAAATCTGGCGTGGCCCGTGGAGGGCGGTGTGCCCCTTGGCAGAGGGAGTCTTGCGGCAGAGGGATTTGACTCCGCGCCCAGTTTGCGGGCGCACCAGCTGCTAGCAGGCCCTCCGCGTTTGGAAACGGATGAGACGTGAAGACCTTTGGGATCTCCATTCGCAGTTGACCCCCTTCGCGAAAGGGAACGAAGAGCAGTGCAAGAAGGTACGGGCGGTGGAAGCATCAAGAGGTAGCGCGCCCATCGAGAGTCGAATTCCGACCTTCTGCTTAAAAGGCAGGCGTGGCGCTCGACGGCTAGGCACGTCAGTTTTGTGGGCGTGCGTTTGGACGAGAATTATCCTGGAAGTTTCGACGTGTGGCGAAAAACCCTGAATGCGCCTGAATGTTTAGGCAAGGCTGTGACTACGCGTGTTGCTTCGGCCGGAGAACGTTGCGCGCCAAGCCCATGGCTTCCAGCGTGCAAATGAGGTACCAGCCCATGTCCACTTGCCACCAGCGGAGGCCGAAGCGCGCGGAAGCGGCATTGTGGTGGTGGTTGCGGTGCCAGTTTTCGCCCCAGGCGGCCAGTTGCAGCGGGCCAAGCCACCATACGTTCTGGCTCGTATCGCCGTCGGCGTTCTTGCCCAGGTGCGTCAGGCTGTTAACGAAGCACTGCATGTGCAGCGAGTAGATCAGGCGGATGGCCCCCATCCAGAAAAAGCCTTCCCAGCCGAACGCCACGCCGCACAGCAGCGAAAGCGCGAGCAGCGGCACTTCCGCGTACGTCCAGAACTTGTAGGTGCCGCGCGTGAACTCCGGACACCAGCGCTTGGCATCGGCCTTCGGGGATTGGTAAAGCCAGCGCAGGTGCGCCCACCAGAAGCCGCCGTGCTCCGGACTGGAGACATCGTCCGGCGTATCGGCGGTGGCGTGATGTTTGCGGTGATACGCGGCCCAACTAGCCGGCGCGCCGGAGCCGTTGAACATGGCGCCGAAGATGAGCACGTTTTCCACAAACTTGTTCAGCTTGACGGTGCCGTGCGAAAGCGAGCGGTGATAACCGACGGTGGTGCCGAATCCGCCCAGCAGCGTGAACAGCAGCGTCAGTCCGATGACGGGCAAGCTGGGCGTGGGATAGAGAATCAGCCCGGTGATTGCGAGGACGTGAATGGCAACGAGATAAAACATGATCATCTCTTTGCCCTTGGCCGGCTTCCAGAATGGCTGCTCCCAGGGTTTCATCTGTTCAGTGCTCTCACTCATGCTTGCTCCTAATCAATTTATTGTCGTGCATCATTCCTGGTCGTGCGGGATTCTGACTCAGGATACTTAAACGGCAAGCATGTGTTGAAGAAACCTGAGCAGCCAACGTAACCATGATAAGCCCAACCGGGGAAATGGTCAACGCAAAAATGTCAGGTGGGGTTACTCGGAGGGCGCTGTCCGCCGCCACATCCATACCAGCCACACCACGGTGAGCGCCATGCCCCACCAGCCGAGCGTGCGCGTCCATCCGCCGATCTTCTGGTCCAGATGCAGCACGCCCCACTGGCTGAAGAGAATTTCCCAGTCGTGCTCGCCGGAGCCGACCAGCGGCAGCGTGAGGCGGCGCGCGTCGGCCATGTACGTGCCGATGTAGAGAAAATTCTCGAAAAACCAGAACGAGCAAAAGGCCACGCCAGCGGTGTGGCGTTGCCACCAAAAATAAATGGTGATGCCCAGCGGCACGAGCAATTCCAGCAGCGTCCCGCCCAGGATGTTCAGCGTCTCCCCAAAAAAACTGAACAGCGGATGCCCGGCTTCGTGAACCACCAGGTTCAGGCGGTCGAGAAAGAGAAAGTCCTCCTCCGATTTCGCCGCGTACCAAAGAAATCCAAGAAAAAATATGAGCCACGCGATCAGCACGGGCGTCGAAACGCGTCGCCAGTCTTCGCCCGGCCGGTTTTCCAGAAGCGCTGCGATCCACTCTCTCACGCCGCAAATTCTAGCACGCGCGCCGCGCCCTACCGTCTCCAGTTGCTCGCAAGAGCAACTCAAGCGTCCCTGCGGCGCGTCTGCGGTGATAAAATATAGCCAGGGTGCGCCCGTAGCTCAGTTGGAGAGAGCGTCTGCCTTCTAAGCAGAGGGTCGGGAGTTCGAATCTCCCCGGGCGCGCCACTCGCGCTCCGGATGGGTTTGCGGAGCGCGCCACTTCTTTCATTCCGCTTTGCATTCCGGCGACGTTCGCGCAAAATACGCCTGCGAAAGGTACGTAGCGCAGGCACTCTTGCCTGCGCACTGACAGCGCGCAACCAAGAGTGGTTGCGCTACTTTTGAGGAGAAACTCATGCGCAAGATTATTTTGAGCGGGACGGTGCTGTTGCTGATGGCCGCGGCGAGCGCGGCACAGGAGACTCCCACCGAGCGCGAAGCCGCGCGCGACGTGGTGAAGCAAATCAACGAGCTGGCGCAGACGCTTGGCGTGCAGCCGATGGTGGCCAAGCTGACTGCGCCGAACAAGCAGCGCGATGAAGTGATCGCCCGCGTCAAGCAATTGATGGACACCGATCTGATGCCCATGAGCGACTGGATTACGCGGCATCCAGAAATCGGCTTCGAGGAAAAGCAGGCCGTCGAGAAACTGACCGCGTACCTGAAGGCACACGATTTTGACGTGTCCATCGGCGTGGGCGAGCTGCAAACGGCGTTCGTCGCGAAATACAAAAAGGGCACGCCCGGCCCGAATCTCGGCGTCATCGTGGAATACGACGCGTTGCGCGGCACCAAGGGCGCGTTCCACGGCGACCAGCACAGCGCGCAAGGACCGGTAGGCCTCGCCGCGGCGATTGCCATCGCCGAATTCCTGACGCGCTCGAACACACCGGGGACGGTGACGGTGTACGGCTGCCCGGCGGAGGAGATGATGCCGCCGGAGTCCAAGCAGGTGATGATGGAGGCGGGCGTGTTCAAAGGCGCGGACATCATTGTGCGCAGCCATGCGACCATCAACACGTCGCGCTCCGCGGCGGGCTTCGGCACATGCTGCCTGAACATTGACGGCATCAAGTACACCTTCTACGGCGCGCCCGCGCACCAAATGACCGCGTGGAACGGCCGCAACGCGCTCACCGCGGTGATCAAGCTCTTCAACAACATTGACAGCATTCGCA
>CAZIWR010000214.1:0-4836 GCA_964542805.1 uncultured Acidobacteriaceae bacterium | reverse complement strand
GCTGGAAAAAACTCGGCGCACGCGCCACAGCCTGCTTTTCCGCCGCATGGAAAAGTCCTCGCTTGCTAACTTAGGTGCGCACGCCGCTGAAAGGTTGCCTCAGTGGACGAAGCCCACTTGCGGTGCAGGTCCGCCCGGCGGCGTATCGGGGATCTCTCCAAACTGCTTTTCGAACCGCCCGATGTTCTCCTCGAGTGCGCGCAGCAGCCGCTTGGCGTGGCCGGGGCTGACGATGAGGCTGGCCAGTAGTTTCCCCTGTGGCACGTTGGGGAAAACGTAGATGAAGTTCAGCGTGAACTCCTCTGCATTATGGTTGATCATCGCCAGGTTCGAATACTGGCCGAGCAGTTCCTTCTCGTCGGCTTTGATCTGTACCTGTTGCGGGGTGGGCTGTTCGTCCATGATGGCCTCCGAATGCGTCTGCGGCCCCACTATAGCAGACTCCGCGGCCCCTGGCGGCATCGGGCGTGACGCTTCGGAAATAGTCTTCACTTCACCCTTGACTCTCGCCGCCATTAGTATTAGTTTATATTTGAGGTTAACTGTAGTTAACTTCCTGGCGTATGCTGCCATTTACTTAGGGGAAAGACAGCACAGACACGCTGGAAAATCAAACTATGTCCGCAAAATCAACACGGGATGCAGCCGCTTCAAAGCGAGCGAAGCAACACTCCATTTCGCGTCGCAGCCTTTTAAAAGCCGGGATAGGCGGCGCCGGTCTGGTCGGAGCAGCGGCAATGAGCGTGCCGTTCAACGCTTCACGGGGCGCAGCGCAGGAGCACGGCTCCCTTGGCCACGCGCCGCACCTCATGCCCACGGTTGTCGGTCAAGTGGATCACGTCCGAAACGAGTTTAATCCCACGGATATCCTGACCGATTTTGATACCGGCACGGTCAGTAAGCTGCCAAACGGCCAGGCCCTGCGCGAGTACACCATCGTCGCAGAGAACAAGATGATTGAGATAGTCCCCGGATTGGAATATGCGGCCTGGACCTTCAACGGCCGCGTTCCCGGGCCGACCATTCGAGTGCGTCAGGGCGACCGCGTGCGAATCAACTTCGTCAACGCCGGTGATCATGAGCATAGCATTCATTTCCATGGTATCCATCCCGGCAACATGGACGGTGTGTTTGACGCGGCTTCGGGCGTGGTTCAACCCGGCGGGGGGTTCACCTATGAGTTCGACGCGGAACCCTTCGGAGTCCACCTCTACCACTGCCATACCAGCCCGTTGGCCAAGCACATCGCAAAAGGACTTTACGGCGCGTTCATCATCGATCCCAAGCAGGGCCGACCGAAGGCCGACCGCGAGTTTGTGATGGTGATGAACGGGTTCGACGTGGATTTCGACGGGAAGAACGACTTTTACGCCGTGAACGGTATCCCCTTTCACTATGACCACGACAAAAATCCGATCCGGATCAAGGTCGGTGAGCTGGTGCGCATCTATCTGGTGAACGTGCTGGAGTTTGATCCCATCAACTCGTTTCACCTGCACGCCAATTTCTTTCACTACTACGCAACGGGCACCAGCCTGGAGCCGAGCGAGTTCACGGATACGATTGCATTGATGCAGGGTCAGCGCGGCATCTTGGAATTTCGCTACCAGTATCCCGGCCGGTACATGTTCCACGCGCACAAGACCGAGTTCGCGGAACTCGGCTGGACCGGCGTCTTCGTGGTGGAGGCATAGCCGATGACAACGCCTGCCACGCCGGTGCCATCCAAGAATTCCAAGCTGAACACCCTTGTGTTTCTGCTTGTTCCGGCCCTCCTGCTGGCTGGCGTGATTGCGTTGTTCGTCTATACCAAAGGCGCGGGGCTCAATGTCACGCCTGCCGCGCCCATCGAGTCCTTGCAGTTTGAGCGGACGATACTGCGACCCGGGCAAATCGAGCTTCACGTGCGGAACACCAGCCCCCAGGAAATCCGCATCGCCCAGATCAACATTAACGATGCCATGTGGCCGTTCAAAATTTCTCCGCGTCCATTGATTCCTCGGCTTGGTGCAGCGGTTTTAGTTCTCGAATATCCCTGGGTGGAAGCCGAAGCATATGAAATCACGGTCTTCTCCAGCAATTCGATTCTGTTTAGTACCTCGATTCCCGTAGCGACCACGACCGCTACCGCGACGGCTGGCACACTCTGGAGCTTCACGCTGATCGGCATCTATGTCGGGATTATCCCGGTGGTGTTGGGGATGTTCTGGCTCCCGGCGCTCAAAACGCTGGGGCCGCGCGCCATGATGTTCTTGATGTCAGCGACGGTGGGACTTTTGGTCTATTTAGGCATTGATGCGACCACGGAAGCGCTGGAAATCGGCGGGGAACTGGGCGGTGCGTTCCAGGGCGCAGGAATTGTCGGCATCGGGATTATTGGCGCGTTTCTGCTGCTGGATGTAGTCAGCCGCTGGCAGATGAACATCGGGCGAAGCGAAACCGGACAACGGATGACATTGGCCATGATGATTGCCGTGGGTATAGGTCTCCACAATCTGGGTGAGGGACTGGCCATAGGCGCAGCCTATGCGGTGGGCGCGGCGGCACTGGGCACCTTCCTGGTGGTCGGTTTCATCATTCAGAACATAACCGAAGGTCTCGGTATTATCGTCCCGATCTCGAAAGATAAACCGGCGATCCGAACTCTTGCGCTGCTGGGTGTGATTGGCGGGGGACCGGCCATCATCGGCGCTTGGGTCGGCGGCCTTGTTTATTCCCAGCCGCTATCTGTATTGTTCCTGGCGATCGGCGCGGGTGCCGTCTTCCAGGTCGCATACGAAATTAGCAGGCAGATGATCTGGAAGGAGATGGCGAAGCGTCACATTCCGGTAACGGTCTTTGCGGGTGTCCTCACTGGAATGCTCACGCTGTATATCACAGGATTAGCCCTCAAATAGTGAGTATACTAAAATTTAATAAAGGCGATAGCGAAACTCTAAAACACATACAGTGCTACTCGAGATACTTCAAAAAATAGGTAGTGCCCATAGATTTCACGGGAAATTCCCGACCAGCCGTTCTCCGTCGCTGGTCACGAACGAGCCGTCTCGCACGCCGCTTCGCACCGGTGCCGGCTGGCGCCGCGCGGACGGTCTCCCGTCGCTTCCCGAAGCTTTTCGTACCGTCCCCATCGACCACGCGGCCCCGTGGTGGCGCAAGATGCTGGCCTTCGCCGGCCCCGGCTATCTCGTCGCAGTCGGCTACATGGACCCCGGTAACTGGGCTACCTCGCTCGGCGGCGGCTCGCGCTTCGGCTACACGCTGCTCAGCGTCATTCTGCTCAGCAACATCATGGCCATGTTTCTTCAGGCCCTTTCCGCCAAGCTGGGCATTGTCACCGGCCGTGACCTGGCGCAGGCGTGCCGTGACCATTTTTCCAAGCCCGTTTCCATCGGCCTCTGGCTGCTCTGCGAAGTGGCCATTGCCGCCTGCGATCTCGCGGAAGTTCTCGGCTCCGCCATCGCCCTGCAACTTCTTTTCGGAATTCCCTTGTTCTGGGGCGTCCTCATCACCGCCGGCGACGTCCTCATTATCCTTGCCCTGCAATCGCGCGGCTTCCGTTTCGTGGAAGCCCTGGTCATCGCGCTCATCGGCACCATCGGCGGCTGCTTCGCCTACGAAATATTCTTCGCCCGCCCCATCTGGCTCGAAGCTGCCCACGGCTGGGTCCCCACTCTCGAAATCATCCGCAACCCCGCGATGCTGTACATCGCCATTGGCATCCTCGGCGCCACGGTGATGCCGCACAATCTCTATCTGCACTCGGCCATCGTGCAGACCCGCGCCTTCGGGCGCGACAACGAAGACAAACGCGACGCGGTGAAGTACGCCGTCATTGACTCCACCATCGCCCTGTTCTTCGCGCTGTTCATCAATGCCGCCATCCTCGTGCTCGGCGCCGCCGCCTTCCACACCCGCGGCATGGCGCACGTCGCCGAACTCGACCAGGCCTATAAGCTTCTTACCCCCGTGCTCGGCGCCAGCTTCGCGAGCATTCTCTTCGCCGTCGCGTTGCTGTGCTCTGGACAGAACTCCACGCTCACCGGCACGCTCGCCGGACAGATCGTCATGGAAGGATTTCTCAACTTCCGACTGCCGCCCTGGCTGCGCCGGCTGATCACCCGGCTTATCGCCATCATACCCGCAGCCATTGTGGTGGGCGTGATGGGCGAGCATCAGGCCACCAACCTGCTCATCTTGAGCCAGGTGATCCTCAGCATGCAGCTTCCCTTCGCCGTCATTCCGCTGGTCATGTTCACCAGCAACAAAGAGAAAATGGGCGCGTTCGTCAATCGCCCTGCGACCGTAGTCATCGCCTGGGTCATGGCCTTCACTATCCTCGCCTTGAACATCGAGCTGCTCCGCCAGGTCTTCACCGCCTGGCTCTCCTGACCATATCGTTTGCTCCCTTGTCAGTACGCGGCATGGCGTGCCCGCGCTGAATACCGCGATTGCCCTCAGCGCAATCTTCTTGCGATAATTTAGTTGGCGTTCAAATCACAATTAGGGAAGGGAATCGAACAATGATGGTTCGGCGGCGTGTAGGTGTCGTATTGCTAGGAATTGCTCTTGCCGTCGTGGTTGCGGTTTCTGCTATGCCCCACGACCCGAAAGACTGGCCGGTGCCCGAGGCCGCGAAAAAAATGAAGAATCCCGTGCCGCGTTCGGACTCCGCGATTGCCGCCGGAAAGGCCCTCTTCGAAGAGAATTGCGCCAAATGCCACGGCGACGCCGGCAAGGGTGACGGTCCCGACGCCATGATGTACGAGGTCCAGCCCGCGGACCTCACCGACGCGCACATGATGGGAATGATGACCGACGGCGAAATCTTCTACA
>CAZIWR010000213.1:0-4849 GCA_964542805.1 uncultured Acidobacteriaceae bacterium | reverse complement strand
TCGTCGCCCGGATTGATGAGCACGTTGATGGCGTTGAAAATCGCATGCTTGCCGCCCACGCTGACAATGCACTCATTCGGCGCGTACGTGGAGCCAAACTGCGCCGCGTGCCATTCGCAGATTGCTTTCCGCAGCGGCGCGATGCCCGCCGCGGGCGTGTACTTGGTAAAGTTTTGTTCGATCGCGGCGATGGCCGCGCGCTTGATGTGGTCCGGGGTAGGGAAGTCGGGTTCGCCGGGGCCAAAGTCCACCACGTCGATGCCCCGCGCTTTGTAGCGTTCCGCCTCAGCCATCACGGCGAGAGTGGGCGAAACGGTGATTGCGTTGATGCGCTCGGCGAGTTGCAAGGTGGGGCTCCTACGTTACTTTGGCGCGAATGCGTTCTTCCACCATCGGCGGCACCAGGTCCTTCAGCGGCCCGTCCAGCCGTGCGACTTCGCGCACCAGCCGCGAGCTGAGGTAGCTGTACTTCACCGAAGGCATCATGAACACCGTCTCGATGTTCGGTTCCATTTTGCGGTTCATCATGGCCATCTGCAGCTCGTACTCGTAATCGGAAATGGCGCGAATGCCGCGCAGCAGCGCTTGGGCTTTGCGCCTCCGCGCGTACTCCACCAGCAATCCGCCGAAGACGTCCACCTCGACGTTGCTCCACGGGCGCGTCACCTCGCGCAGCATCTCCACGCGCTCCGGCACGGTGAACAGCGGATCTTTTTCTACGTTTTGCAGCACTGCCACCACCAGGCGGTCGAAGAGCTTGGCACCGCGCTCGATCAGGTCCAGGTGGCCGTTGGTGACGGGGTCGAACGAGCCCGGGTAGATGGCCAGCACTTGCTTCATCTCGGCTGCGCTCCTCCGCGCGGCCATTCTAACTCAGAGCGCTTGGCGAGAACCGTGAAAATAATTATTTGCGCCGGCAGCGCCCCGAGCCACGCGATTCACCTTGATGTCCGACGAACCTGGGCTGGCCACTCCTGGCACTCCCTTCGCACTTCGAGGACTCTTGTATGATAGTATGCAAGTGTTTGAGCGTTCAGGGCGTTTCAGCTTTTCGCAAAATCAGACTTCAAGGAGGACAAGATGCGTCGAATTCTCATGGCAGCGTTGTTGGTGTGTGTTCTGGGTGTGACGGTAGTCGTGAAGTCCGCCCCACCGTCTGTGGCAGATGAGGTGATTGCGCTTACCAAGGAGATGTGGGCAGCGGAAGCTCGCGGGGACGTCGCGGGGTCCATGAAGTACGTGGCGGATGATTATACCGAGTTCAACGGGGACTACCCCACTCGGCTAGACGGCAAGGGCATCAACATGACTCTGGCCGAAGCCAACAGTGGCGGCAGCACCAAAACCGTGGCGGGAGACATGGCTAACGCGAAGGTGCAGGTCTACGGGGATGTCGCCATCCTCAGCTACAACTACATCGGTGCCACGAAGGACAAAGATGGCAAGATGGAGCCCGCAAGAGCAAAGTCCACGCGCGTCTACGTGAAGAAAGATGGAAAGTGGTGGCTCGTGCACGCCAATTTTGCTCCGGCCAACTAACCAAATCCATTTCAGCTAACCGGCACGGGGGCTGGTTTCACGAATCAGCCCCCGTGCCATTGCATGACTTCCCCCGGCCGAGGTGATATGCCCGAGTTCTTGTCCCACGATGGGTGAGAGAGTCTTACGTCACTGAGTGGATCGCATTTCGAATTCTCCTCATTGCAAGAAATCCCCTTGATGCCATTCGAAGCCAGTCTCAAGCCGTTCGCACCGCTTGAATTTCGCTTCGCTGCCTGTAGTTTGACCAATGGGACTAGAATGGTCGTGATTTAATGTACTCTATTGATTGGACTTGCCGTAGATTTCTGCACTTGACTTGGACGGCCTGCGGTCGTAATATCTATATGCGACTGAATTGGTCGCATTGAATATGCTGAAGCTCTCAAAGAAGGCTGATTACGGTCTCATTGCACTGAGGCACTTGGCCACGCACTACGGCAAAGGTTCGTTCAGCGCGTCCGACCTCGCGGAAACCTACTGCATCTCCGCGCCGCTGCTGGCCAAGGTGTTGCAAAAGCTGGCGCGGCACGGCCTGGTCGCCGCGCGGCACGGTTCGAGTGGGGGCTACACGCTGGCGAAAAACCCCACGGAGATTTCCGCGCTGGAAGCCATCAGCGCCATCGAAGGGCCCCTATTCATCACGTCGTGCAAGACCGTCCGCGGCGATTGCGAGCAGACGCAGACCTGCACGGTGCGTGAGCCCCTGCGCAAAGTGAACGACAGCATTCTTCAGGTGCTCAGCACCGTGACGATTTCCCAGATGGCCGAAGAGCCGCGCAGCTCTTCCGTTGTCGAATTGCGAGTCTAGGAGAGATAGAATGGCCGTCAAGCTCCCGATTTACATGGACTATCACGCCACCACGCCGGTTGACCCGCGCGTGCTCGAGGCGATGCTGCCGTACTTCACACTGAACTTCGGCAACGCCGCCAGCCGCAACCACTCGTTCGGCTGGACCGCTGAGGAAGGTGTCGAAAACGCCCGCGCGCAGATTGCGCGCCTGGTTGGCGCCTCGCCCAAGGAGATTATTTTCACCAGCGGCGCCACCGAGTCCAACAACCTGGCTATCAAGGGCGTCGCGGAGATGTACCGCGAGAAGGGCAATCACATCATCACGCAAGTGACCGAGCACAAAGCCGTGCTGGACACCTGCAAGCGCCTGGAGAAGGCCGGCTGCGAAGTCACTTACCTGCACGTCGAAAAAGACGGCCGCATCAATCTCGACGATCTCCGCCGCGCCATCACCCCGAAAACGATTCTCATCTCCATCATGTACGCCAATAACGAAATCGGCGTGGTCCAGCCCATCGCCGAAATCGGCAAGCTGGCCAAAGAAAAGGGCGTGTTCTTCCACGTGGACGGCGTGCAGGCCGTCGGCAAAATCCCTGTGGACGTACAGAAGGACAACATCGACCTGCTCTCCATCTCTGCGCACAAACTCTACGGCCCCAAGGGCGTCGGTGCGCTATATGTTCGCCGGCGCAATCCCCGCGTGCAGCTCGCCGCCATCATCGACGGCGGCGGCCACGAACGCGGCATGCGCTCCGGCACGCTCAACGTCACCGGCATCGTCGGCTTCGGCAAGGCCTGCGAGCTGTGTCAGAACGAAATGGCCGAGGAGTCCGAGCGCTTGCGTCGCCTGCGCGACCGCCTGAAGGAAAACTTCTTCGGCAAGCTCGACGAGATTTTCATCAATGGATCGTTGGAGCATCGCTTGCCGCACAACATGAACATTAGCTTCGCCTACGTGGAAGGCGAATCGCTGCTCATGGGTATCAACGACGTCGCTGTGTCCAGCGGCTCGGCCTGCACCTCGGCCACGCTCGAGCCTAGCTACGTGCTGAAGGCGCTCGGCGTTGGCGAAGACCTCGCGCACACTTCCATCCGCTTCGGCTTGGGCCGCTTCACCACGCAGGAGGAAGTGGACTATGTCGCCGAGCGCGTGATTGAGACTGTCGTGCGCCTTCGCGAGCTGTCGCCCCTGTACGAGATGGCCAAGGAAGGCGTGGACATCAGCAAGATGCAGTGGAGCGCGAGCGCCGGAGCAGAGCACTAAACGGCGCTGTCAAGGACTTGGATTGAGATCTGAACGAAGAGGAGCAAACGCATCATGGCTTATTCTGACAAAGTAGTGGATCACTACAACAATCCGCGGAATGTCGGCTCGCTCGACAAGAACGACCCCAACGTGGGCACCGGCCTGGTCGGCGCCCCGGAGTGCGGCGACGTCATGAAGCTGCAGATGAAGGTGAATCCGCAGACGCAGGTCATCGAGGAGGCCAAGTTTAAGACCTTCGGCTGCGGCTCCGCCATTGCCAGCTCCTCGCTCGCCACCGAATGGGTGAAGGGCAAGACCGTGGAGGAAGCTCTGGCCATCAAGAACACCGAAATCGTCAAGGAGCTCAGTCTCCCGCCGGTGAAAATTCACTGCTCGGTGCTGGCCGAGGACGCCATCAAAGCCGCCCTCAACGACTGGAAGAAGAAGCAGGCCAGCGACGCGGCCACGCAACCCGTGGCAGCCTCGCAGCAATAAGCAATCGACCGCCCGGGAAAGGGGCGGGTCCCGGCCGCCGCAGCCGGCACCCGCGTACATGCAGATGATTCACATTACAGAGAAAGCGGCGGCCAAAATCCGCCAGCTTCTGGATAAGGACGGCGTGCCCGCCGAATCCGGGGGTCTCCGCGTCGGCGTGCAGGGAGGCGGATGCTCCGGCCTTTCCTACGCCATGCGCCTGGATACGCAGGCCCGCGACCGCGACAAAATCTTTGAAGAAAACGGCGCGCGTATCTTTGTGGACCCCAAGAGCTTTCTCTATCTGAGCAACACCACCCTCGACTACCAGGAAAGCTTGATGCACGAAGGATTCGTCTTCCAGAATCCCCAGGCCACACGCTCCTGCGGCTGCGGCAGTTCGTTTACTGCCTGAACTTGCGCGATTGTGTGATGGAGCGATGGAGTGATTGCGGAGATCGGCCGCTGCTCGCAGTGCTTCAATCACACGATCACCCGATCACTCAATCACAAATTTTGACGATGGATGCCACCACCAAAACGGAAGTGGTCTGCTGGAGCTGCCACGCTGCTCACTCCGGCGGGCATTTCTGCGCCGCCTGCGGCAAGATTCAACCGTTGCCCCGCGGCACGGACTACTTCGTCCTGTTCGGCCTGCCGCAAAAGCTCTGGATGGACTGCGCGGAGCTCGAAAAACTCTTCCACCAGTTGAGCTGGAAGCTGCATCCGGATAATTTCGTCCGCGCCAGCGAGTACGAGCGCGAGCTTTCGCTCGAGCGCTCCTCGCAACTGAACGA
>CAZIWR010000212.1:0-4871 GCA_964542805.1 uncultured Acidobacteriaceae bacterium | reverse complement strand
TTCAATCTCGCGCCCGAGCGCAAGACGTGGACGGTCACCGAGCTGACCGCGCGCATCCGCGACCTGCTGGCCGGCGAGTTCACCGACATCCGCGTCGAAGGCGAAATCTCCAATTTCAAGCAGGCGCAATCCAAGCACATCTATTTCACGCTGAAGGATGCCAAGGCGCAGATTCGCTGCGTCTGCTTTTACAACCACGCGCGGCTGCTGAAGTTCCGTCCCGAAGACGGCCTGCACGTCACCGTGCGCGGCTCAGTAAGCGTTTATGAAGCGCGTGGCGAATATCAAATCAACGTCGAACAGATCGAGCCGGTCGGCCTCGGCGCGCTGCAACTGGCCTTTGAGCAACTGAAAAAGAAACTCGCCGCCGAGGGTCTCTTCGACGAATCGCGCAAGAAGCCGCTGCCGGTGCTGCCCCGTCGCATCGGCATCATCACCTCGCCTTCCGGCGCCGCTCTGCGCGATTTTCTGCGCATCCTAAAAAAACGCTTCCCGAATGCGCACGTGGTCATTTATCCCGCGCGCGTGCAGGGTGACGACGCGAAGAAAGACATCGTTGAAGCGCTGAAATATTTGAACCGCAAGCAACTCGTGGACGTCATCGTCCTCGCGCGCGGCGGGGGCTCCATCGAAGATTTGTGGGCCTTCAACGAGGAAATCGTTGCGCGCGCGATTGCAGCTTCCACCATTCCCGTTATCTCCGCCGTGGGCCACGAAACGGATTTTACCATTGCCGATTTTGCCGCCGACGTGCGCGCCTCGACGCCGTCCAACGCCGCGGAGATTGTGGTCCGCGCGCGGCAGGAATTTCTTGCGCAGATTGCCGCCTTCGAGCAGCAGCTTGTGCAACACATGCGCTATCGCCTGCTCGAATGGCGCCACCAGTTGCAGGAACTGTTCGCGCACCCCGGCTTCCGCCGCCTCGAGGACATGTTGCACCAGGGCCAGCAGCGCTTAGATGAAATCGGCGGGCGCATGACGGAATTTCTCCAGCATCGCTTGCAAGCCGCGCGGCAGCGCTTCACGGTGGCGCAGGCGCATATCGCCGCATTCGACTTGCGTGGGCGCATTCCGCCGCTGCGTTTGCGGCTCGAGCAGCGCCAGAGCGACTTGCGCGTGCGCATGGAGCGCCAGCTCGATGCACAGCGACAGCGTGTCGCGCGGCTGATGCTCCAACTCGACGAGCGCAGCCCGCTGCGCGTGCTCGAGCGCGGCTACTCGATTGTTACCGACGCGGGCGGCGCCACGGTTCGCGATGCCGCCCAAGTTGCGGTCGGCGACGAAATCGCCGTGCAACTGCATCGCGGACGGCTCGCCGCAGAAGTGAAAGGAAAGAAGTAGAGAAGTACGAGGCAGGGAAGTCAGAAAACTACAGATTCGCTTAACCGGACGCACCAGGGCGGGCGAAAGCCCGCCCAAATTATTTTGGCGCGCTATCTCTTCTTTTTCTTCTTGCCGGACTCCTGCTTCGTCAGCATGCGGTGCATCTCGTTATAGGTGGCGATGATCTGCGGCAAGCTCATGGCCCCGCCGCGACCGGTGTAGAACGCGACGGTCAGCGTGGCGGCAATCATGTTGTTCTCTTTCATAGCGGCTCCTTGGAGATTCCTGCGCGGAAAAGGTAGCGAATGCAAGGCCGGAAGTAAAGGAGCTTGAAGAAATTGAAGCCTGAACTCCGGTGGAACTACTCTGTGGTGCTCGTAACCTTCAGCACTGCGAGGAACGCTTCCTGCGGAATATCCACGCGCCCCACGCGCTTCATGCGGCGCTTGCCTTCTTTCTGCTTTTCGAGGAGTTTGCGTTTTCGGCTGACATCACCGCCGTAACATTTGGCCAGCACGTTTTTGCGAATGGCGGAAATCGTTTCGCGGGCGATCACGCGGCTGCCGATGGCTGCCTGGATGGGTACTTCGAACATTTGCCGCGGGATCAATTTGCGCAGGCGGCTTACCAGATCGCGCCCGCGCTCCTCTGCCTGCTCGCGGTGACAAATCATGGAGAGCGCATCCACCGGCTCGCCGCCCACCAGCAAGTCCAGCTTCACCAAGTCGGAGTCGTGATAGCCGGCGAAATGGTAATCGAGCGAAGCGTACCCGCGCGAAGCGCTCTTCAGCCGGTCGTAGAAATCGAGCACGATTTCATTCAGCGGCAACTGGTAGGTGAGCATCACGCGCTTCGGCGAGAGGTATTCGAAGTTTTTCTGCGTGCCGCGCTTTTCCTCACACAAATGCAGGATGGCGCCGACAGACTCCTCGGAAGTGATGACCATCGCGGTGATCATCGGCTCTTCGATTAAGTCAATCGTGTTCGGCGGCGGAAACTTGGTGGGATTGTCCACCTCCATCACTTCGCCGGCGGTAGTGGTCAGTCGATAGCGCACGCTGGGTGCGGTGCTGATCAGGTTCAGCCCGAATTCGCGCTCCAGCCGCTCCTGCACGATTTCCATATGCAACAGGCCAAGGAAGCCGCAGCGGAAGCCGAAGCCCAGCGCGACGGAATTTTCCGGCTCGTAGAAAAAGGCGGCGTCGTTCAACTGCAGTTTGCCCAGCGCATCGCGCAGCAGTTCGTACTGGTCGGCGAGCACGGGGTACAGCCCCGCGAATACCATGGGCTTGATCGCTTCGAAGCCGGGCAGCGGCGGCGCCGGGCGGTCGGCTTCGATGATGGTGTCGCCCATGCGCGCGTCGGCCACGCGCTTGATGTTGGCGATGACAAAACCCACGTCGCCGGCGGCCAGCTCGTCGAGCACCACGGGTTTCGGCGTCAGCGTGCCGAGGTTCTCCACCTCGTACACTTCGTTATTCGAGCAGAGCCGGATCTTTGTGCCGCGGGTGAGGCGGCCTTCCATCACGCGCACCAGCACGACGCAGCCGCGGTAGGTGTCGAACCATGAATCGAAGATCAGCGCTTGCAGAGGGTTTTCCGCCGAGCCCTTGGGCGGCGGCACGCGCTTCACGATGGCTTCGAGGATTTCTTCGACGCCGATCCCGCTCTTTGCGCTGATGAGCAGCGCGTCGCCGGCCGGAATGGCCAACACGTTTTCGATTTGCTCTTTCACCTGGTCGGGCTGCGCCGCCGGCAGGTCAATTTTGTTGATCACCGGGATGATGGTCAGGTGATGCTGTGCGGCGAGAAAGGTGTTGGCAACGGTCTGCGCCTCGACACCCTGGCTCGCATCTACTACCAGCAGCGCGCCCTCGCATGCGGAAAGCGCCCGGGAAACTTCGTAAGAAAAATCCACGTGTCCCGGCGTGTCGATCAGGTTGAACTGGTAAGTCTGGCCGTCGCGCGCGGCGTATTGCAGGCGAATGCTCTTGGCCTTGATGGTGATGCCGCGCTCGCGCTCCAGGTCCATGGAGTCCAGCACTTGCGCTTGCATTTCCCGCTGCGTGAGCGCGCCCGTTAATTCAAGCAGGCGGTCGGCCAGTGTGGACTTGCCGTGGTCAATGTGCGCGATGATGCAGAAGTTTCGGACGAACTGCGGATCCATTTACGGTGAGCCTTCAGCCGGCGAAGTTCGGCAAACTCGAGCGAGTGCGCGGCGCATGGGGCCTCGATACATGCCGCGCCGGACCGTTCTATTTCTGCTTGCAGTGCTTAGCAAACACTTCAGTTTGACACAATTTGCCGCATCCGGCCAGTGCAGGCCGCACCGCCGCGCTCTTGGCATTTGCGCGTCCGCGGTAGTAGGCTCATGGCCAGCGGCGCGGGCAACCCGCGCAGCGGAACTGGGAGCCGCGCCCGTGAGCGATGCGCCAGCAATCGTGAAGGCCCCGAGTACACGGTTGCGCTGGCTGGCGTATTTGCTTGCACTGGCGGGCCTGCTGTGGGTGCTGCACGACATCCATCCGGAGAAGTTGCTGCGCGATCTCCGCGGGATCCGCTGGGGCTGGGTTGTGCTGGGGATTGTTCTCGATCTGCTGAGCTATGTAGTTCAGGGGGTGCGCTGGAGGCTGCTGCTGTCGTCGTTCGCGCGTGTCCGCATGGTGCAGACGGTGCGGGCCATTTACGCGGGCCTGTTCGCCAATGAGATTCTGCCGTTGCGCTCCGGAGAACTATTACGCACTTTTCTGATTTCGCGCGACACGTCCATTGGCTTGACGCAAGTATTCACAACAGTCGGCGTCGAGCGCCTGATGGATGGGATGGTGCTGGCTACCGCGCTGGGTGCTGCGTCCTTCTTCGTGTCTCTTCCGGGCGAGTTCGCGCGCGCGGCGAAAATATTTGGCGTGGTCATTTTTTCCCTTTCCGTTTTGTTCATGGCCGGCGTTATTTATCTGAACCGCGTTCCGGTGCTGCCGGAAGGAGCGCATCCTCTGCGCCATCGCATTCGGAAAAAACTTGCGCCGTTGCTGGAAGGCATTCGCGTCCTGGGCACTTCGGCGGGCTTTTACCGTGCGGCCGCGACGTCGCCATTAATTCCCGCGCTTCAAATCCTGGCGCTGTGGGCGATGAGCCAAGCCTACGGAATCGGCCTGGAGCTTGGGCCGATGGCCGCCGTGCTGCTGATCATCAACTTCGGCGTGGCCCTGCCCAACGCGCCGGCCAATGTGGGCTCCTACCAGTTTTTCTGCGTTTTGGGACTCACTCTTTTCGGCGTGGAAAAGACGCGGGCCGCGGGCTTTTCCATTGTGGCCTATCTTCTGCTGACGATCCCCTTCTTGTTCTTCGGTTTCCTCGCGGTGGCGCGCAGCGGCCTTTCCGTGGGCGACATTCGCTCCCGGACCAGCGAGTTGTTCGGCAGTCCCGAGGCCCCGCCGGCGAAATGACCCCGGAGCCAGCCGCGCAATTTGCTTCTGGGCGAACTCCTCCGTAGGATATATAGTCTTTTGGTTTCAGCGTGCGGGAGCGGCCAGATTGTCCGTTGCCTC
>CAZIWR010000211.1:0-4885 GCA_964542805.1 uncultured Acidobacteriaceae bacterium | reverse complement strand
TGATTGCATTGATTGCCGTGATCAACGTGCGCGGCACGCGGCGAAGCGCGGACGTACAAAATGTCTCCACGCTGATCAAGGCAGGGGCGGTGGTGTTGATGAGCGCAGGCCTGCTGGCCATGGGGCGCAATTACGACGCGCTGACGGCGTCGCTATGGCCAGAGAAGATCACGGGCACCCTGCTCTCGCAGTCGGGCATGGCCATGATCGGCGTGCTGTGGGCGTACGAGGCGTGGCAGTTCGCAACGTTTAGCGCCGGCGAGGCCATCGAGCCGCAACGGAATTATCCGCGAGCGTTTCTCGGTGGAATCCTCTTCCTGATTGCGCTGTATATCGTCGCCAACGTCGCGTACATCGTGGCGCTGGGGCCGGCGGAAGTGGCGGCGACAGACACGATTGCGGCCACCTCGGTGAGCCGCGTGCTGAGCCCGGCGCTGGCCAAGCTGGTGGCGCTGGCGATTATGGTGTCCACGTTCAGCGCGGCCAATAGCATTCAGTTGACGGCGCCGCGCGTCTATTACGCGATGGCGGCGGATGGATTGTTCTTCAAGAAGCTGTCGGAAATTCACCCGAGGTTTCGCACGCCGGCGCTGGCCATCGTGATTGGCGCGGTGTGGTCGGCGGCGCTGGCGCTGAGCGGAACATTCCAGAAATTATTCACCTACGTGATTTTTTCGGGGTGGATTTTCTACGGGCTGGCCGCGGCGTGCGTGTTTGTGTACCGCAAACGCGAGCCGAACGCGGAGCGGCCGTACCGCGTGCCCGGGTACCCGTGGACGCCGGCGCTGTTTGTGCTGGCGGCTGCGGCGCTGGTGGTCAACACGATTTACTCCACGTTTTTTGCGGCAGGCAGCGCGGCGTCGCCCGTGGAAGCGGCGGTGGGAATCGGAGTGATCGCGGCGGGGTTGCCGGCGTATTTTGTTTGGCGCAAGAAATCGTAGGGGCACGATATATCGTGCCCCTACGAAAGCATCCCAAATCACATCAGGCTGAGGGGATCGACGTCCACGAGGACGGCGTCGGCGGGGATTTCTTTTTGCACACAGAAATCGAGGCAGGCGGAAAGCGCGCGCGCGAGTTGCGCGCGCTTGGGAGATTTCAGCAAGAACTGGAAGCGGTAGTCGCGCTTAAGGCGGGCGAGCGGCGCGGCGGCGGGGCCGAGGATTTTCAGCCCGTGCGCGGCGTGCGGCGTGAGGAAACCCTCAATGGCGCGCGACCAGCGAATGGCATTTTCGATTTTGCGGTCGCGCACGATGACGTTGGCGAGCGCGGTGAACGGCGGATAGTGCATCATGCGGCGGAAGTGCACTTCCTTTTCAAAAAATGAAGCGTAGTCCTGGCGCGCGGCATGCTGGATGGCGTAGTGCTCGGGATAGTAGGTCTGCACGAGGACTTCGCCGGGAAGCGAGCCGCGTCCGGCGCGGCCGGCAACTTGCGTGAGCAATTGAAAGGTGCGCTCGGCGGCGCGGAAGTCGGGCAGGGCGAGCTGCAAATCGGCGGAGACGACGCCGACCAGCGTGACGCGATGGAAATCGTGGCCCTTGGCGACCATCTGCGTGCCAACGAGCAGGTCGAGTTTTCCGGAAGCAAACGCGCTGAGGATTTTCTGGTATTCACGCTTGGTGCGCACGGTGTCGCGGTCGAGGCGGCCGATGCGCGCGTGCGCGTACTCTTTGCGCAGGTATTCCTCCACCTGCTCGGCGCCTTCACCGACGAAATAGACGTGCGGGGATTCGCACTTCACGCATTTTTTCGGCACGGGGCGAGTGAAACCACAGTAGTGGCAGACGAGACGGTCGCGGCGCTTGTGAAAGGTGAGCGCGATGCTGCAATTTTCGCACTGCACGGAAGCGCCGCAGCTCCGGCAGAGCACGAACCACGAATAGCCGCGGCGGTTCATCAGAATCAGCGCCTGCGTGCCCTGTATGAGGCGAGCGGTGATGGCGGCGCGAAGAGATTCGCCGAGCGGCGCGGCTTTTTTCGTGCGACGGAAATCTTCGCGCATGTCCACGATGGTCACAGGAGCCAGCGGGCGGCCGGCGACACGGGATTCGAGCTGGAGAAGATGGTATTTTCCAGTGCGGGCGTTGTGAAAACTTTCGAGTGAGGGCGTGGCCGAGCCGAGCAAGGCAACGGCGCCTTCGAGTTTGGCGCGGACGATGGCGGCGTCGCGGCCGTTATAGCGCGGAGTTTCTTCCTGCTTGTAGCTGGATTCCTGCTCCTCGTCCACGATGATGAGGCCGGGATTTTCAAGCGGAGCGAAAACGGCGGAACGCGTGCCCACGACAACACGGGCTTCGCCGCGGCGGACGCGCCACCATTCGCGCGCGCGTTCCACGTCGGGCAGGGCACTGTGCAGTACGGCAACGCCGTCGCCAAACATGGCGCGGCACAAGCGGCCCATCCAGAGGGTGAGCGCGATTTCCGGCACGAGCACGAGCGCCGAGCGGCCACGTTCGAGAGCCGCGGCCACGGCGCGTAGATACACTTCCGTCTTGCCGCTGCCGGTTACGCCGTGGAGCAGACCCACGGTGAATTCGCCGGCGGCGAGCCATTTTTGGATTTCGTCCACGGCGAGTTGCTGATCGGGGTTGAGCACGTTGGCGGGCGGCTCGAAGTCCGCTTCGAAGAGATCTTCCTCAACGGCGAGGGGCTCTTCCCATGATTTCAATTTGCCCTGCGATTCGAGACGCGCGACGACAGAGCGGGACACGGCCGCTTGCCGCAGCAGGAGCGGCAAGGGCAGCGGGCCGCGCGTAGCGGTGAGCACTTCGCGGAGTTTTCTTTCGGCGGCGCTCAAGGGCTCATCGATTGCAGCGGGATTCCAAGCAACGATTTTTTGGGTGCGCGACTTGCGGCGGCGGGCCACTTCCCTGCCCTCGATGCAGCCGCGGCGCAGGAGACGCTGTGCGGCGGCGGGGCCGCCGGGAAGTTTTCGCAACTGGATTTCGCGGAGGGGCTTGCCGCCGACTTCGAGGAGCTGGAGCAGGGCATGGTCAGCGACTTCTGTTTCCGAGCGATTCAGCGCGGCGTCGAGAGCGTGCATGGCTTTGCGCCCGGTGTCGGTGATGGAGAGAATGCGCTCGGGCTGGACTTCGACCGATGGCGGGAGCATGGCGCGGAACACTTCGCCGATGGGCGCGAGATAGTAGGTGCCCAGCCAGCGGCCGAGGTCGAGCAGGCGCGGCGGGAGAGCGGGCTGCGCGTCGAGGACTTCGACGATTTCTTTGATTTGCTTGACGGCGGGCTTTTTGTCGGTCAGTGCGAGAGCAACGCCGACCATGGAGCGGTTGCGGAAAGGCACCACCACGCGGCTGCCGGGCGCTACGGCATCGGCAAGCGCGGCGGGCACCAAGTAGGTAAACACCGAGCGCAGCGGGACGGGGAGCGCGACTTCGCAGAAGTTAGGCGACATGGCAGCGACGAATAGTGTAGCAGCAGGTGGGCGGGGCGGCCTGGCACGAAAAAGATTTTGCAGGCGCGGGAAAGAAAAGTAGGATACGCGCGCAGAGGCAAACGGAGGATTCCATGAGTCGCAAAACGTATCGCGTGTGGATGGCGGCTGCGGTGGCGGCGATGGTGCTGGTGGCGGCAGGCGCGGCGGCAGCGCAGCAGGTCAACCCGGATTTGATGAAGGGAATGAGGTGGCGCTCGATTGGGCCGTTTCGCGGCGGGCGGGTGATTGCGGTGGCGGGCGTGTCGAGCCAGCCCAACGTGTTCTATTTCGGCGGCACGGGCAGCAGCATCTGGAAGACAACGGATGCCGGAAACACGTGGACGCCGGTTGCGGATAAGCTCTCCGTGTCGTCCATCGGAAGCATCGCCGTGGCGGAGACGGACGCGAACATCGTGTATGCAGGGACGGGCGAAACGTGCATCCGCGGAAATATTTCGCATGGCGACGGCGTGTACAAGTCCACCGACGCGGGCGCGACGTGGACGAACATCGGGCTGAAGGATACCCGGCACATCGGGCGCGTGATCGTGCACCCGAAGAATGCGGACATCGTGTTCGTGGCGGCGCTGGGACACGCGTACGGGCCAAACGCGGAGCGGGGAGTGTTCCGCACCATGGACGGAGGCAAGACGTGGGAGAAGGTGCTCTACAAGGACGAGAAGACCGGCGCGATTGACATCGCGTTTGCGCCGACCAATCCGAGCATCCTGTTCGCGGCGCTGTGGGAGGCGAACCGCACACCGTGGGGCGCGTCGAGCGGCGGGCCGGGCAGCGGGCTGTACAAGTCGAGCGACGGCGGGGCGACGTGGAAAAAACTCGAAGGCAACGGCCTGCCCAAGGGCGTGCTGGGGCGCATCGGTGTGTCGGTCTCCGGCGCGGACGCGAACCGCGTGTACGCGCTGATCGAAGCGGAGGACGGGGGGCTGTACCGCTCGGACGATGGCGGAACGAACTGGCGGCGGGTGAATGAGGAACGGCGCTTCCGACAGCGCGCGTGGTACTACACGCACGTCAACGCCGACCCCAAGAGCGCGGACACGGTGTACGTGATGAATACGGGCTTCTATCGTTCCACGGATGGCGGAATAACGTTCACGCAGATCAGCGTGCCGCACGGCGACAACCACGGGCTGTGGATTGATCCGACGAACCCGGAGCGGATGATTAACGGCAACGACGGCGGGGCCAACGTCAGCGTGAACGGCGGAAAAACGTGGACGCGGCAGGACACCCAGCCGACGGCACAGTTTTACCACGTGATTACCGACAACCAGTTTCCCTACCGGGTGTATGGCGCGCAGCAGGATAACTCGACGGTGTCGATTGCCAGCCGGAGCGACGGCGGGTCGATTACGCGCGAGGATTGGTACGAAGTGGGCGGATGCGAGAGCGGTTACATCGCGCCGCACCCGGCGGACCCCAACATCG
>CAZIWR010000210.1:0-4904 GCA_964542805.1 uncultured Acidobacteriaceae bacterium | reverse complement strand
TCCCGCGGCGACACGGCCAACGCCACGCGTTTCTCGGAACTCGGCCGCCGTTTCCAGCGCGCCGCGCGCCTCACCGCAGAGGAAGCACCCGCGGCTGCTCCGGCCGCTGCGGAGTTCACTATTCCCGCGGCCGAGGCGGTGTCCGAAGTCAGCGTCCAACCGGCCGACAGGTCGGAGGCGCCTCCCCAAGGCGAAGCCGGCGTTCACGAAGTGGATCTCTCCGACGAGTGGGCCGCTCTTTCCCGGATGACCTCGGAGCCCACAGCCGGACCCCCGGCGCCACCGCCCGCCGCGCAAGCGCCGCCGGAAGAAATTACTCTGTCACTCGACGAAGGGCCTTCCTCCGCTGCGCCTGCGCCCGCTGCCGAAGGGACCGCCGAAGTGTTCGACTACGAGCTGCAAGCGGCGCCGCCGTCAGCTCCCGAACCTGCCGCCGCTCAACCGCCCGCGCAGATGACTTCCAAGCAGCTGCTCAGTGATCTTGTCGCCGAAGTGGATGACTTGGAATTCACCCCCGCTGCGCCGAAGGAGGCTGCTGCGCCAGCGGCGCGCGCGGCCGCTCCTGCCGCGGGCAGTGGTGAGTCCGTGGACCAGCTCAAAGAAGTCTTCAACGACTTCCGCCAACAACTCGGCGAAATGGGCGCCGGGGAGGAAGTCGAGGATCTCGAAACCCACTACAATCTCGGCATCGCGTACCGTGAAATGGGTCTGCTCGAAGAAGCCATCGGCGAATTTCAGCGGGTGGGCAAGGCCGTCCAGGCCGGGCATTCCTTCCGGTACGCCATGCAGTGCTTCACCCTGCTGGGGCTTTCGTTCATGGATAAGGGCCAGCCGCAGGTCGCCGCCATGTGGTACGAACGCGCCCTGCAAACCCCCGGGCTGGACCAGGAATCCGTCCTCGCGCTGCGCTACGATCTGGGGATTGCTCAGGAGCTGGCCGGCTCCGTGCAGGACGCGCTGAAGAGCTTCACCCAGGTCTATGCCATGAACATCGACTACCGCGACATCGCGGAGCGCATCGCCGCCCTGCAGAAGCGCGGTTGAGCCGCCACCTCCCCATGAATCGCCTGCAACGCGTTGTGCTTGCCCTGCTGTGCTTCGAGCTCGGCGCGATTCTTGTGCTGCTTCCCTGGTCGCCCGTCTGGGAATGCAACTTTTTCCTCGATCGCTATCCCCAGGTGATTCCTGTCCTGCTCAATTCCTATCTCCGCGGCGCCATCAGCGGCCTGGGACTCCTGGACGTTTGGATCGCGGCCACGTTGCTGCGCCGCCGCAGGCCGGCGCGCTCCGCCGCGTCCTGATCCGCCATGGCTGCCATCCTCTGCTATGTCACTGACCGCAAAGCGCTCGCGTCGCCCGACGCGGCCTCTCTACTGAGCGTCGTGCGCCGCGCCATCGCGGCCGGCATCCATTGGATTCAGATCCGCGAGAAGGACCTGCCCGCTCGCGACCTCGCCGCGCTCGCGCGCGAAGCTGTCGCCGCCGCACGCGGCTCCGCCACGCGCATTCTCATCAATGGCCGCCTCGACGTGGCTGTGGCCGCTGGCGCGGGCGGCGTGCACTTGGGCGGCGATGCCCTGCCGCTCGCGGACGTGGCTGTGTGGTGCGCAAAGAATGTCTCGGGTTACGTGCCGCCCACTCCGGAGCTCGCTCCACTTTCTTCCACTTTCCTCCTAGGCGCCTCCTGCCATTCGCTCGCCGAAGCCCAGGCAGCCGAGAGCGATGGTGCGCATTACATCATTTTTGGCCCTGTTTACTCGACGCCCTCCAAAGTGCAATTCGGCGCGCCGCAGGGCCTCGTTCGTCTGGAAGAAGTCTGCCGTGGTGTGCGCATTCCCGTGCTGGCCATCGGCGGCATCACGCTGGGCAACGCGCACGAATGCCTCCGCGCCAGCGCCGCCGGAATCGCTGCGATTCGCCTGTTTCAGGGTGCTTTCGATCTCCCCGCCCTCGTCTCCTCCCTGCGCAAAGTGTAGCGGCGGACTGCCCCCGTCGCCCGCGCCTGACCGGATTATTTTCCTTGCATCCCGGCCCCGTCTTCGTACATCCTATCCCTAGGGAGGGGATACATGTCCAAGGCTTTGGCCGTACTCAAAAGCGTTTACCTGGATCCCGAGGTGGAGGAGGATCTGCAAAACCGCCTTAGCCGCACCGAAGGCCACGTCCGCGGCATCAAGCGCATGCTGGCCGAGCACGCGAGCTGTGAGGATCTGCTCCTCCAGCTTTCCGCAGTCCGCTCCGCGATCAACCAAGCAACGGCGTTACTTTTGGAGAATCACATGGACACGTGCGTCACCGACTGCGTCCGCGCCGGCGAGGGGGAAAAGGCCCTCCGTCACCTGAAGGGCGCGTTGAGCCACGTCATCAAGAACCTCTAGGAGAAACCATGAACGGAAAATCTCTTGCCGTCGGTTCCACGCTTGCTGCTTTTCTGGCATCGCTCTGCTGTCTCGGACCGCTCGTTCTGGGCGGAGTGGGGCTGGGCGCGGCGTTGGTGGCGACGTTTGCTCCGCTTCGGCCGTATTTCCTAACTCTGAGTGGTGTGCTACTCGCCGCGGGCTTCTATTTTGTTTATAGCAAACCGAAAGAGGCTCCCTCCTGCGCGGGCGACACCTGCGCGTCGGCAAGCCCCTCCCGCCGCCTGGCAAAGCCGCTGCTCTGGCTCGCGACGCTTGCCGTTGCAGCCCTGGCTTTGTTCCCGTCTTACGGAGCCAGGTTGGTCAGCCAGCCAGCGGTGGCCGGACCGGTGACTGAATCCGTGCTTGAAACTCTCGATGTCAAGGTCAGCGGCATGACCTGCGAAGCTTGTGCTGCGATCGTGAAGCGCAAACTGCTGGAGACGCCTGGCGTGGTGGAAGCGGAGGTGGACTACGCCCTGGGCCGGGCGCGCGTGAAATTCGCTACAGCGCAAACCGACGCGGGCAAGCTCATCGCCGCCATCAACAGCACTGGCTATAAAGCTTCGGTGCCGGATGCCCGGCCGAATTAGCTTTTTCGCAAGACGCAGGCAACCCCGTTTTGCGGCCGAGGGCGCGCTTGCGCAGAATGTTAGATCATCGTTTGAACATGGAGGAACAAAATGAACACGAAACCGGCTGTGATTGCAGCAGCGTTGCTGATCGCTGTCTCTCCGGCGGTCAGCGAACAGGGCAAGAAGGCTGAACCCACCGCCCCGGCGACTGCCACACTGCAACTGACCCAGTGCACGCTGAAAGTCGACGGAATGACGTGCAGCGCCTGCGAAGGAAACGTGCAGAAGGGGCTGCTCAAGGTGGATGGGGTGAAGTCGGCAAGGGCAGACGCGAAAACCGGCGAAGTCGTTGTGAAATACGATTCGAAGCAAACTACCCCGGAGAAGATTGTCGCCGCTTTCAATCAGACCAGCACGGGTTATCGCGCTGAATTGCCGAAACCGAAGGGCAAATAGCTCCTTGTTTGTACGAAGTTGCTTTGCAGGAGATTCCCGATGTCTGAATGTTGTGCAGTCAACAACACGAAGCCGGAAGCGCCGGCGGTGATGGTCTGCCCGGCCAGCGGCACGCGCTCCAAGCAGGTGGATGCGCTCACTGTGAAAAGCCTGGTGCGTCACCTGCCGTTCGGCGCGCCGCCCACCCAGTACTACTTCTGCGACGCCGCTGGTTGTGACGTGGTTTATTTCCCTCTCGACCCCGCCGCGCCGACATTCCGCCGCGCGGATATCTGGGTGCGCGTTGGCGTGAAAGAGCTGGAGGATGCCAGCCTGGTCTGTTACTGCTTTGGAGTCACTCGGAAAGATATCCGGGATGAAATCCAGCGCACAGGAAAATCCAGCATGGCGGAGCGAATCAAAGCGGAAATAAAGGCGGGCCATTGCGCGTGCGAAACCAAGAACCCTTCCGGGAAGTGCTGTTTGGGCGGTGTAGCCCGCGAGGCGCAACTGGCCCTCCAATCCGCGCCCACCACGATTGAACGGATGTAGCGAATCGGGGAACACCGTGCCGAGACATGTGGTTCTCTATAGCCAGCTGGGTTGAATGTTCTGCGGCAAAGTGAAAGAATTTCTTTCACAAAACAAATCGAATCATTGAACGTAACATCACCGCCAACGAAGCGGCCTTTGCCGAGCTTCAGAAACTCAGTGACATGACCAGAATGATTGTTCGGAGCGTTTTTCGGCATCCTGCTAGAAGTCGGGAATGAGTCCGAGCCCCGCGGAAATGCGGTTCACAAAATTGAACCACGCCGCGGCCAGCACGGTTTCGAGGATTTGCGCATCGTTCCACGCGTGGCGCCGCAGTTCGTCCATATCGCCCGGCGCGATATCTCCCGGCTGCCGCGTCAGCTTGTCCGCAAACCGGAAGAGCGCCTGTTCCGGCTCGCTGGCCGGCGCGCTCGGGTAGTCGATGGCCAGTTGGCGCGCGAGGGACTTGGGCACGCCCAGTTGATGCAGCACTTCGGAATGCACGGCGATGCAGTACGAAGAATGATTGATCCCGCTCACCACCAGGCCGATTTTTTCTTTCACCGCGCGCGGCAGCGCCACATCCTTCTGGATGGCCTCGCCCAGTCCGACTTCCGCAGCGATCAGGTCCGGCCGCGTTCCCTGCACCGCAAAGAAATCCGGTACCTTTCCGTACGCTTTGCGCACGTCCGCGTACGCTTGCGCGAGTGTGCCGCTTGCTTCCTGCTCGCCAATGGTCGGAATGAATGCCATGTTTCCTCCGCAAGGAACCGTCCATGGAGTCCGATACCCGTTGCAATGAAACGAAAGAGTGGGAGGTTGTTCCGTCGTAGTATTCTACGTTCTGATTCCCGGCACTATGTGGAAAGCCAGCGTCCCACCGGCTGCCATTCTTCCACGTGGTCGCAGACCACTTTCGTCGCTGCGGTGATGGGGATGGCCAGCAGGAGTCCCATGCCGCCCC
>CAZIWR010000209.1:0-4934 GCA_964542805.1 uncultured Acidobacteriaceae bacterium | reverse complement strand
TGCTTCCCGCGCCGGAATGCGCATCAGCCAATGACAATGGCTGAGGTCTTCGTTGCAGAGTCCGACCCTTTCCGAACCAAACAAAAGGGCCACGTGGCTCGAGGGGAGCCGCTTGCGGATAATCCTCGCGCCTTCTTCCAATCGGCGCACCGGGTGGCGCACTTCCCTGCTGCCAACCGAGGTGGTGCCGACCACCAGCGCGCAATCGGCGACGGCGTCGGCCACGCTCTTGAATACTTCCGCGCTCGCCAGCAGCTCCGAAGCCCCCACGGCGGAGCGCGCCTCGCGAAACGCCAGCTCGTAGGGGTTCACCACGCGCAGGCGAAGGAAACCGAAGTTGCTCATGGCGCGAGCGGCCGCGCCCATATTGAGAGGGTTGCGCGTGGCCACCAGCACAACGCAAAGACGATCGAATTGAGCCCGCACAGACACGAGTGAGTATTCTACCGCAAGCACGAAGCGGCACCCGAACTGCACAGCGCGAATCACCAATCTCAAATTTCGTTGTGCTGTGTGTCTGCGTGCCTCTGTGGCAGCCAATCCTCTTTCGTTTCTGCTACACTGAGCGCCCTCAGATGCTGCTCGTTTCGACAAGGAGACCCCACGCCATGAAGCGTCGAATTCTGTTGGCTGCAATTCTGTTGAGTCTTTTCGCTGCCTCTCCGGCCGTCGCGCAAGCGCCAGAGAAGGCCGCGCCGCCTGCGCCGCGCAACCTCACCATTGACGATTATTTTCAGATCAAACGCGTTGCGGACCCGCAGATCAGTCCCGACGGCAAGTGGGTGGCGTACGTGGTCTCGTCAAGCATCTTGAAAACCGACAAGTCCGAACGGCAAATCTGGGTGGTGCCCGCGGCGGGCGGCGAAGCCGTGCCCATGACCGCGAAAGGTGTGAACTCCTCGCGGCCGCGGTGGAGCCCCGACGGAAAATTTCTGGCGTTTCTTTCCGCACGCGGGAGCGGCGACAAGGACGGCCCGAAAACGCAGGTGTGGACGCTGAACCGCAGCGGCGGCGAGGCCCAGCAGCTCACAGAAACGATTCAGGGCGTGTCGTCGTTCGAGTGGTCGCCCAAGGGCGACCGCCTGGTGCTGGTGCTCAGCGACCCTTCGCCGGAAGATTTGGAAGCGGCTGAAGCCAAGGAAAAAAGCATTGAGAAGATCAAGCCCTCGACGCCGAAGCCGTGGGTGATTGATCGCCTGCAGTTCAAGCGGGACTACGCCGGCTACCTCGATCGCCTGCGCTCGCACCTGTACGTGTTCGAGATTGCCGGAAAAAAACTCACGCAGGTCACGTCCGGTGATTACGATGACGGGGACCCCGCGTGGTCGCCCGACGGGCGCTTCCTGGCCTTTGCCAGCAATCGCAGCGAAGACCCCGACCACAATTTCAATTCTGACATCTGGGTGGTGGTCGCCGACAACCCGGACAAGGGAATGACGCTGACGCGGCTGACGAAAAACGCCGGCAGCGACGACTCACCGGCGTGGAGCCCGGACGGAAAATGGGTGGCCTACGTCAGCCAGACGGATGCCAAGGCGCTGGACTACGCCACGCAGCATCTGGCGATGGTTGGGGCGCAGGGCGGCGTAGAAAAAGTGCTCACGCAGAAGCTGGACCGTAGTGCCAGCCGGCCGCGCTTCTCCGTCGATGGGCAAACGATTTTCTGCATGATCGATGACGACGGGCAGCAGCAGGTGGTGAGCGTCTCGGTCGCCAGCGGCGAAGTCACGCGCGTGATCTCCGGCAAAAAGTCGGTGGGCACGTACGCACTGGGCAGCGACGGCGCGATTGCCGCGCTCATCAGCGAGCCCGCCATCCCCGGCGAAATTTTCTGGCAGCAGGGCGGGCAACTGCGCAAGCTCACGAGTACCAACGACGCATTGATGGCGAAGATTCGCCTGGGCGACGTGGAGTACGTCAAATTCAAGAGCAAGGACGGCACGGAGATTGCCGGCTTTCTGTTCAAGCCGGCGGCCTACATTGCGGAGATGAAATACCCCACGCTGCTGCGGCCGCACGGCGGGCCGGTGGGTCAGTACGAATGGTCGTTCAGTTTCGAGGCGCAGCTTTTCGCGGCCAACGGATACGCCGTGCTGCTACCCAACCCGCGCGGCTCCTCCGGCTACGGGCAGAAATTCTGCGAAGCGATTTTCGCCGATTGGGGCAATAAGGATTACGAGGACGTGATGGCCATGGTGGATTACGCCGTCGCCAAAGGCATCGCCGACCCGGCCAAGCTGGGTGTGGGCGGCTGGTCTTACGGCGGCATCATGACCAACTACGTGATCACCAAGTCCGGCGACCGCTTCAAGGCGGCCATTTCCGGCGCCAGCGAAGCGCTGTACGTAGCCAATTACGGCCACGATCACTATCAAAAGCTCTGGGAATGGGAACTCGGCCTGCCTTGGGAAGCGCGCGCGCTGTGGGAAAAGCTATCGCCTTACAACCAGGTGCAGAAGATTGTGATCCCTACGTTGTGGATCGGTGGGGAAAAAGACTGGAACGTCCCCATCATCAATTCCGAGCAGATGTACCAGTCCATGAAGCGGTTAGGGCGGACAACGCAACTGGTGGTCTATCCGGGGGAGCACCACGGCATCTCCAAGCCCTCGTACCTCAAGGACCGCTTTGAGCGCTACCTGGCGTGGTACGGCCAGTACATCAAGGGCGAACCGCAGCCGAAGGCGGCTAACTGAAGCCGTTCGCCAGGGATGGTAGGCAAGAGTTGACGGATTGGCTTGGAGACATGCAACCTATTTTGTGTCAGTAGTTTACGTTACAACGGAAGGACTGCGCCAAATTTCCATTCTCAGCTTTGAATATGTGCACAAATGTGGTAATCTGTTACACGTGTTTGGCTCTTGTAATTCCTTTTGACCTGTTCCATCGGCTGCAGGCAGCACCTGCGGCCTTTTGTGTTTGGGGCGGAAGGCGAACGAGAGGCGCAACGCAAAATCGGCCGCGCGCGGCAACCGCGCGAGGCTTTATCCAGAGGTTCAGAAGTGAGAGAACAAGGAACAGTTAAGTGGTTCAACGCCAGCAAGGGTTACGGGTTTATCCAGCGCCAGTCCGGTGAGGATGTCTTCGTGCACTTTTCGGCCATTCAGTCGGAAGGGTATAAGACGCTGAACGAAGGACAGGCAGTTGAGTTCGAGGTGAAGACGGGCCCGAAAGGCCTGCAAGCCGAGAACGTCGTCGGCCTCTAGACAGCCGCTGGGGGTGGACGCTAGCGCGACCGCCCCGAGGTTTCAGATTTCTTCCCCCATTCTTCCTCGTCGCTGAAGAGTCTGGAGTAGGAACGGAACGCGCGAGGAGTGTTCCCGCCTGAAGGAGGCGTTATGCGTTCACTTGGTGAAGGACAGCAGCTCAAGCACGGCACGTACGGGCTCGGAATCGTGACTCAGTCGGACAACGAGCGCACCACGATTGATTTTGACGACCACGGAAAAAAGCTTTTTGTCACCGGCCTGATGACGGCGGAATTGATCGGCGAAGCGCCGGCCGTTCCTCCGCGCCGCCGCCGGCGCAAGGTGGTCGCGCGCAAGGCCGTGCCGGTGGTCGCCGGCAAGGCGTAATCCGATTCGTTCGGCACAGATTTGAATTCTGCGAGGCCCCGGCTTACAATTTTCACGACTGCGCGCTTTGCAGTCCAAGCCGGGGTCGTTTGCTTTTCAGGGCACGCGAACTAAGTTAACTGGAGGAAATCATGGCGGAGCAAATCAGTCAGAACTATGCGAACCACGTGCGCAAGCTGCCACCGCTGAACATCGCAGCGTCACTAATCCTCGTGTTCAACGTTCTCTGGTCGATTTACGGGGCCGTGCGAAATCTGTCTTTCGGGTCTGTATTCCACGTCTTCTTCACGGCGTCGCTGGTGATACTGTTCGTGTTTTCCCGCACCTTTGCTCTCAGCGTGCAGGACCGCGTGATCCGGCTGGAAGAACGCATGCGCCTGGAGCGCCTGCTCCCCGCGGAATTGCGCCCGCGCATCGGCGAATTCAGCGTGAAGCAGCTCATCGGCCTGCGCTTCGCGAGTGATGCCGAGCTACCCGGGCTGGCCCGGGAAGTACTGGACGGAAAACTCAAGGAACTCGATGAGATTAAACGCGCCGTAAAAGACTGGCGCGCCGACTGGCAGCGCGCCTGATTTGCTGATGGTTTGCGAATCAACCGCGCGCCGGTTGGCCGCATCCAAGTTCGAAGTGGAAAGTTTTGGGAGACCCCGGAATGAGAATGGGAAATGGAGTTCTCGCTTTGCTCGGCACCGCCGTTTTGCTGGCCGCGGTGTCACCGGCACAGGCGCAAGCGCCGGCCGGACCGGACCGCAACCTTGAAAAAGTCAAGATTGACCCGAATGGCGCGCCGCCGCCTGTTCCCATCGAGGAAATCATCCGGCAGTTTGCAGCCAAGGAATCGGAATTCCGCGTGGCGCGCGGCGAATATACTTACACGCAGACCGTGCTGGTGGAGGACCTGGGCAGCTACGGAGACAAGCAGGGCGAGTACCGCGTTGTCAGCGACATCATTTTTACTCCCGACGGAAAGCGCTACGAGAAAATCACGTTTGCCCCGCCCAATTCGCTCAAGTCCATCAGCATGACGCAGGAAGACGAAAGAGACATTGCCAATGTCTTTCCGTTCGTCCTGGGCACGGAAGAATTGCCCAAGTACGACCTGGAGTACCTGGGGCGGCAGCCGGTGGATGAAATCGGAACCTATGTGTTCAGCATTCGTCCCAAGCGGATCGAGCCGGGGCAGCGCTATTTTCAGGGCACGGTGTGGGTGGATGACCGCGAATTGCAGATCGTGAAATCGTTTGGCAAGTCCGTGCCGGATAATCCTAAAAAGGGCCCGGAAAATCTCTTTCCGATGTTCGAAACGTGGCGCGAACAAATCGACGGGAAATACTGGTTCCCCACGCTGACGCGGGCCAA
>CAZIWR010000208.1:0-4941 GCA_964542805.1 uncultured Acidobacteriaceae bacterium | reverse complement strand
CCGCGCTGGTGGACGGCCCGCGCGTGCTCGGCGTCGAGTCGCTGTCGCTGGCCGGCGTCACGCTGCGGCTGCAACTGCGCACGGCGCCCACGCGCCATCACGAAGTAGCGCGCGAGCTGCGCCGCCGCATCCGCGCGCGATTCGAGATGGAACGCATCGGCGTAACTTCGGTCGAGCGCGTTGCTCTTGCCGGTCGTGAATAGACATTTCGGTTTTCGTAGTACAACTCCACGAGGGGGACAATGTACATGGGAAACGCTACGCACGAGCAAGCCAACCTGATGTTGAGACTTTACGAAATTCGCCGCGAGGAAAAACTCCGCAAGGCGCGCGACTGGTACGTGAATCAGTACGTACCCGCCGCCTCGCCCGAAGAATTCATGGCCAAATACCCGCCCGGCAGCGAGGAAAACGCCTACATCCGTATGGTCACTAGCTACTGGGAAATGTGCGCCGGGTTGGTCAACCGCGGTTTGATTGACGATGAGATGTTCTTCGAAAATAACGGCGAAATTTGGATTGTTTGGGAAAAGACCAAGCCGGTCGCGCCGGCCTGGCGCGCCTTCTTCGCCAATCCGCACATCTTTGCCAACCTCGAATCCTGCGTGAAGCGCCTGGAAGCCTGGCGCGAAAAAATGGCGCCGGGCACCAACGAAAAAATGCGCCAGATGTTTGCACAAATGAGAGAAGCACGCGCCAAAGCCGCACAATCCTGACCATGACTCTCGAACAAGCGCTGCTGGCGGTGTGGCGCCAGGCGCTCGAAGAAAACGCCAACATCGTAGAACTGGGCGGGCGGCGGTATCCCGTGCAACGCACCAAGCGCCGCCGCCTGCGCCAGGTGGATTTCGAGCTGGACGGGCAACCACTCCGCGGCATCGAGCAGAACCCGGAAACAAAATCCCGCTGGGCGGAACTGGCCCGCGCCGGGCAGAAGGTGATGCAGTTCACCTCCGGCGGGCGCTACTTGGCCAATGTCGCCGACTCCAAGCTGACCGTGTACGCCGGCTCGCGTGTCAGCGCCGAAAAAAAGCACGCCAAAAAGTCCGCCAAATCCTGAATCGTAAAATCCTCACGATGATGGAGCACCAACTCGCCCGCATGTACGCGGGGTTGGCGCTTCCACACTGGATGCTCGACAGGTTGAAACTACTTTGTTTTTGTGCTGGATTAGCCGCGGGAGTCTGTGGCGGAGAGCTTGTTGATCAGAGCGATGAAGCGCGGGTGATTGCGGATCGGATTCAGGTACGGGTCGTTTTGAATGATTTTCTTGTCGCCGAAGCCGCAGGCAATGGCTTTCTCCAGGCAGCCGATGGCTTCCTCGATTTTTCCGAGGATGGCATAAATGCAGGACACGTTGTAACAGACCGCGGAATCCTCCGGGTCGATAGCCAGCGCTCGCTGCGCCCACTCCAGCCCGCGAGTGTGCTGTCCCAGGCGGCACAGGTTCTGCGCGCCGAGGTACAGCGCGCGAACGTCATCGGGATGCATCTCCAAGTGCTTCTCAATCACTTCGATGGCACGGCGATGTGCGGCCTCGACAATAGACGCATCGACTCCCAATCCATCATACGTATTGGCCAGCAGGCTGGGAGCCTGATAATCGTCCGGCCGGACGCGGCACGCTTCCTCGAAAAGTTTCACTGCTTCTTCCAGCTTGCCGTGGATCAAACACGAGCGCGCATAAAAATAGTAAGCTTCAAAAAGGCTCGGGTTCAGCCGGATGGCGGCTTCGAATTCCCTCCGCGCTTCTTCATCGCGCTCCAGCAACGATAGGAAATGGCCGCGCGCGGCGTGCCCTTCGGCCAGCTCAGGATCCAATTCCAGTGCCTTGCGGCTCGCCGCGTCCGCCTGTTGCAGATTTTCCCGCGTCGGTTGCCAGTAGAATTGCAGGAACGAGTGGCAGTCGGAAAGCCCGGCCCATGCCCGCGCGTAGTTGGGATCGATCTCGATGGCCCGCTTGAACATGTTGCGGGCTGCCTCGATGCCTTTCCGGCGAAACTGGTGGAAATACTGCCGTCCGCGCAGATAGTAGTCGTAGGCCTCCACATTGGCCGTGGGCACTTTTTCGATGACGCGTTTCTCTTCCTCCGTGAGCATCACCTGCAGCGCCTCGGCAATGTTCTTGGCCATTTCGTCCTGGATGGCAAAAACGTCCTCCATCGTGCGGTCGAACCGCCGCGCCCAGATGGTCAGGCCGGTGCGGGTCTCCACGAGCTGGGCCGTGATGCGGATGCGGTTGCCTGCCCGCCGCAAGCTGCCTTCCAGCACGTACGCGGCGCTCAGTTCCTGTCCGATTTGCGGCGCGGTGATTTGCTTGTCGCGATAGGCGAACACCGCCGAACGCGGGAACACGCGCAGGTCTTTGATGGCCGATAGCTCGGTGATGATGTCTTCGGTCATGCCGTCGCGGAAATATTCATCTTCCGTGCCGCGGCTCAGGTTCTCGAAGTACAGCACCGCCACGGACCTCTCCGCCTGGCCGGAAGTCGCTGTAGTGCGCCCGGAATCGATTTCGCGCTTCACGCGCTGCAAGTCCGCCTTGAGCTGCGCGGCACTCTGGTAGCGCGCGTGACGACTCTTTTCCAGCGCGCGGCCCACAATCTGCTGTAGCTCCCCCGGCACGCTGGGGGCTACACGCGCGATCGGCTGCGGCGTGCGGTTCAGGATCGCGTCGAAGACCATCGCCGACGTGGCCCCGGTAAACGCCTGCCGGCTGGTGGCCATTTCGTAGAGCACCACGCCAAGCGAGAACACATCGCTGCGCGCGTCCACTTCTTCCCCACGTGCCTGCTCCGGCGACATATACGCCACAGTGCCCAGCGTCGAGCCCGGGCTGGTGAGCTGCTCATTGCCCGGCCCCATGGTGACCACGGCCGATGCGCCAACCGCTTCGCCCACGCGGCGGTGCTCCAGGAGCTTTGCCAGGCCGAAATCCAGAATCTTCACTTGGCCGCGCTCGGTCACGAAAATATTCGCCGGCTTGATGTCGCGGTGCACGATGCCTTTGGCGTGTGCGGCCTCCAGCGCGTCCGCCATCTGAATGCCTAGCCCGAGCAGTTCTTCGGTGGCCAGCGCAGGACCGGTCAGCCGCGCCTTCAGCGTTTGGCCTTCCAGCAGCTCCATGGCGATGAATGGCCGCCCTTCGTGCTCATCAATGTCATAAATGGTGCAGATGTGCGGGTGGTTCAGCGCGGACGCGGCTCGCGCTTCGCGTTTGAAGCGTTCAATGACTTGCGGATCGGTGGCCAGCTCTTCCGGCAGGAATTTCAACGCGACCGAGCGCCCGAGCCGCGTGTCTTCGGCCCGGAAAACAATTCCCATCCCGCCACCGCCGAGCCTTTCTTGGACGCGGTAGTGCGAGACGTTTTGTCCGATCATGTTTTCTTTGTCCTGAGCACGAGCCGCCATCTTACGACCCACGTGCGCCCAAGTCAATGAATGGAGGCGCGGGTGGGATTCGAACCCACGAATGGAGGTTTTGCAGACCTCTCCCTTAGGCCACTTGGGTACCGCGCCCGAACCAATTGAGTATAGCCAAATCCGCTTCACTTGTCAGGATCGCTCCAAAAGCCTGGCGGCGCATTCCCAAAATGCTCAATGTCTCGCGGCAAGGAGCTTGCCGCTCGCCTTCAGAATGTGTCATTTGCGCCACGCGGCAGAGCATGTTGACTACCTTGGAACAACTCTAAACCATTAGGACTTCCGTACTATAGCTGTCTCAAATCGGTTCTTTCATCCTTGGTCCATTAGCGACAGCGCCAGGCCCTGGGCCCAAATCACGCGCTGGGGAGATGGAGATGCGTGAGAAGTGGATGCGGGAACTTCTTGAGGCGAACAAAGAACTTCTTCTAATTTTCACCATTGTCGCCTTTGCGGCGGTGATCAACTTTTTCGTGTCCGGACAGCGGTTGGTGCTGACTTTCTATAACCTGCCCACGCTTTTCGCCGCCTACTATTTCGGGCGCGCACGAGCGATGCAGACGGCCATTGCCTCGACCCTGATCGTCTGCTGGCTGAACCTGATGAACCCGGTGGCGTTGGCCAGCGGCATGAACATCGAGTGGCGACGGCTGATGGGCTGGAGCGACATCATCGTGTGGTCCGGCCTGCTGCTGATTACGGCGTACGCCACAGGCACACTCCACGAGCGTAAGGAGGCCGGCTTCCGCGAGCTCCGCGCCACCTACAACGGCGTGCTGGAAATCCTCAGCCACTTCATCGCCAACGACAAGTACACGCAGCATCATTCCTATCGCGTGTCCGTGTACGCCACGCGCATCGCGCACTGCCTGGGCCTGGGTGACGAGCGCCTGGAAGACATCCGCGCCGCCGCTCTGCTCCACGACATCGGCAAGCTCGATATCAGCCGCGAAATTCTCTACAAGGCCGCGCGGCTCGACCCCGCCGAATTCGAAGAGATCAAGACCCACGTGCAGAAAGGCATCGACAAGCTGCAGCCGGTGGGCGGCTCGCTGCGACGCATCCTGCCCATCATTCTGGCTCACCACGACAAATTTAACGGCACGGGATACCGCCCGACAGAGGGTGAGCAAATTCCCATTGAGTCGCGCGTGATCAGCGTGGCCGACGTCTACGATTCGTTAATCAGCGACCGCCCATACCGCAAGGGCATGTCGCCCTTCGAAGCGCGGGACATCATCACCAAGGGCGCGGGCTCCGACTTCGATCCCAAGGTGGTCTCCGCGTTCGAAATAGCCTTCAACAACCGGCAGATGGAAGTGCCGGAAGTGCTCGTCTAGGACTCCCCACAGTGCGCGAAGTAGGCGCAAGGGCCGGGATTCCCCACCCCGGCCCTTCCTTTTTCTCCGGCCGCGTACGGCGTCTAGCGGATAGTGATTTCCAAGGGCAGACGCACTTGCACTGACGGCGGCTCGTGCAGCCATTTGCGAATGCGCTCGGCGACCATGCCGGCCTTGA
>CAZIWR010000207.1:0-4985 GCA_964542805.1 uncultured Acidobacteriaceae bacterium | reverse complement strand
GCGGTTGCGCCGCGTGGTCCGGTCGATGCCGGCGCGCAGGTACTCAAACACTTCATCAAACCGGAGGAAGTCTCGCGCCGGATCCGTGGGTGGCAAATCGGTGTCGCCGTCGGCGATGCGGCGCAGGCGCAGTTCGAGGCGGAGAAGCGCCTTGGCATTCTGCCGTGCGCCGGCGACGGCTAATGCGCCCCCCGCCAATGCGCTGGTCAGCACGATCAACCACAGCCGGAGGTGGAGGAGAAAGTTATTGTCCGCCAGCACCGCCTGAATGGCGGGGTCGGGCTCCGACTCCACCGTTTGGCCCAAGGGCATGAACACGGCCAGCGGGAGCACGACGACGAGCACGCCCACGCACACCAGGATAGGCATCAGCCAGCGGAAATCCGAGCCCGGCACTCCCAGGATGGGAAGTGCAGGAGTCGATTTTTGAACTGGAGCCGTGCCCGTGGATGGTGCTTGTTCAGCCATAACGTCCTCGTAATTTGATGTGGCCTGCCTCGCGAGCTTCCTGCAAGGTGCCGCTCGAAGTCATGAGGTTGCGCAAGAAAGCTCCGCCGGCGCCTAACCCCCTACGAGATTTCGCCTTACGAACCGTGCCCTCAGTTTATACCCAGATTCTTCGAAATGCAGCATTCACTCGTTAAGCGCAGGACGAAGCAAGGCCACGGCGAAGTGCGCGAAGTGCGCAGCGCCTTCGTCAAGTTGGAGCCAGCGCACGGCGCAGTGCTCTTGCAAGTACTTGGCCACCTTGGATTCGCTGATGTCGAGGTGCTCCGCGAGGCGCCCGCGGATGGATTCGCCGCGCTCCCGGCCCCGCTGGCCCTGAACGAGGATGCGCAGGGCGACCCGCAGCGTGGCGCAGGCTTCGACGTAATAGTGAGTGGTCAGATCGGAATCGGAAAGCAGCAACACGCCCGGGCCGGCCGGAGCCGTGTCGTACTCGTCGGTGCTGTGCGGCGGGGCGGCGATCAGACGGCGCAATTGCGATTCGAGCTTTGCGGAACGCGAGGCCAGCGCGGGGTCGCCCGCCTTAGAGCGGCTGGCCAGCGCTGCCTCAATGGAAATGGGTCCGGGCTCGACTTCGTGCTCGGGAGCGCTCGTGCTTTGCGGGATGCGGCGGGGCTCGCGGCGAGGCTCAGGACGCGGACGCTCTTCCCGCTGCACCGCAGCGGGTGGTGGCGCGACTGCGGACGGTGCCGCAATTCCCTCGCGAACTCCTCCCCGGCGGCGTCCGCGGCCTCCTCGGCGCCCGCGACGCCCGCGCTTGCCAGCCGGCGCGCCCGGCGTGGCAGGGGCTTCCGCGCGGGCAGGGCGTTCCACTCGCTGACCGCGGCCCGTTTCGGATGGCTCTGCTTGCGCGAAAATCGCATCAGCAAACGCCAGTTGCGATTCACCTTCTTCGGCGGCAATAGAAGCTGGAATGACGGGACTTGGCGCGGCGGGGACTTCCGAAAGCGGCGCGGCGGAATCAGCCGGACCGGTTTCCATCGGCGTGGTAGGCACGGGAGCACCGAGGCGCACCAGCGCCTCTTCGGCTTTCTTTCTCCAGCCGGTGCGACGGAAGCGCTCGAAGGCCACCGTGTAACATGTCACCGCGTCTGCGTTGGCTCCGGCTTTTTCATGCAACTTGCCCAGTTCGAAGGCGACCATCGCATCGCGCGTGCGTTCAAACAGTTCGGTCATTTTCGCTACCCCGTCCGGAGCGGAGCGGGCCTTGCGGATGCGCGCCTGTATCTGTCGCCAATCAGCCATGGCGAAGCATTGTAGCAGCCAGAGGCCGTGGCGGGAAGTCAGGCGATTGGAATTGAGTCCGCCACGGCTCGCGGCTCGAAAGCGGCGGCGTGCCGCCGGGCGGCGTTACCGTTGACAGGGCAAACGCGCGTGTGTTCCTATGGGGCCGTAGTTTCCCTCTCGGTAAACATGCAAAAAGGAGGGCCGCATGAAACGAACCCTCTCCCTGCTGTTGATTCTCTCATTTTTCTGGACTCCGCTGGCTGAGGCCGCCGTGCGCGGGAAATCCGCGCGCTATGTGGGCGGAACCCTGTCCGCCTTCAAAGACGCCGTCGATGGAACCTGGGACATGACAGAAAGTGAAGTCGTGTTCTCTGCGGACAAAGGCGGCGGGAAAGTGAGCATTCCCTACGCAAGGATTGAATCGATTGAGTACGGGCAAAAGGCGGGACGCCGAGTCGGCGTAGCGCTCGTGGTAAACCCGCTGTTCCTGTTCTCCAAGAAACGGAAACACTTTGTCAGCATTAGCTTCATGGATGCGGAAGGCAAGAAGCAGGGCGCCGTCTTCGAGCTGGCCAAGAATATTGTAAAGGAAAGCGTCATGGCGCTGGAAACGAAAAGCGGCAAAAAAGTTGAATTCGAATCGGACGATGCGAAGAAACACTTCGAAAAACAGTAGCATGGAGGCCGTGATGCCCAGGAGATCAGTGGCGCTGGTCCTAATTCTGGCGTTTGTCTGGCTGCCGCTGGCCGAGGCCTCAGTGGGTAGCGGCGAAGCAATGTACGTCGGCGGCACCATCGCTGGCCTGCCCGAAGCGACGATGGGGAAGCTGAATACGACCTCGGACAGAGTACTGGTGTTTGAATCGCCAAAAGGGAGATTTGAGATCCCGTATGAAAACGTAACGTCGCTGGAGTACGGGCAAAAGGCCGGGCGGCGTGTGGGAGTGGCCATTGTAATCAGTGTGTGGGCGCTTTTTTCCAAAAAGCGGAAACACTTCCTGACGATTGGGTTCACCGACGACAACGAAAAGCCGCAGGGCGTGGTGCTCGAAATCCCCAAGGGCACGGCGAAGAGTTTCATCACCATCCTCGAAGTGCGCAGCGGGAAAAAGGTGGAGTATGAATCGGAAGAAGCCAAGAAACACGTTCACGGGTAGGTGTGTGCTGCTGACAGCGTTGCTATTCGTCAGCGGTGTGGCGTCGGCTCAAGAGAAACCGAAAGAAACGCCGTCGGCTGAGCCCACGGCGAATCCCCGGTTGTTGCAGGTGAAGCGCATCTGCGTACAGAATTTCGGTGATGACGCGCTGGGTGCACAGGCGCGCGAGATGGTCATTGCCAAGCTGTTCGAATCGAAACGCTTCAGCCTGACGGAAAATTGCGAGAAGGCCGACTTTGTGCTTAAGGGCTCCGTGATTGAAAAGGGCGAGTTCTCTCAGCGAGGGGAGCAGGAAGGGGCTTCGGGAATTGGTGGCGAGCGCCTGTATTCGTCCGACCAGAAGAAGCAGGCGACAGTGACGCTTCGTTTGGTGGACAAAGACGGTGAAATCCTGTGGGCGGCGAGCTTGGAAAGCACTGGCGGAAAAACAAAAGGCGCCATCGGCGACGCCGCAGACCGCGCCGTGCGTAAATTCCTACGTGATCTGGAGCGCGCAGGGAAGCAAAGCACATCGCCGAAACCATGATCGCCGATCCGTAGGGGCCGCCCCTACAACCCGCGAACGCATTCAGGCACAATCGAGGCATGAATCCAGCGGAAAAGACCGCGTGGGTGGTGGCACAGACGCGTGCGCTGGGGATGGATTTGTGCGGTGTGGCGCCCGCGGACGATTTTCCGGAGCTGGCGCACAGCGAGGAGTGGCTTGCGCGGGGCTACGCCGGCGAGATGCGTTATCTCCACGACGCGCGGCGCCGGTCGCCCGCGTCGGCGATGGACGGCGCGAGAAGCATCATTGTTTGCGCGTTGAACTACAATTCGCCGCAACCGTATTCTACGGAAGCACCGACCGACCCGGCGCGCGGCTGGATTTCGCGCTATGCCTGGGGCGACGATTATCACGATGTGCTCGGCGAGAAGCTCGAAAAACTACTGGCTGCAATGCAGCTGCAATTTGGAATTGGTTTCACGGCGCGCGCGTACGTGGATACTGGACCCGTGGCCGAACGCGTGGTGGCGAAGCATGCGGGCCTCGGCTGGCTGGCGAAAAATACCTGCCTCATCAACGAGCAGCTTGGCTCGTGGCTCTTTCTGGGAGTGATTCTGACGACTCTGGAGCTGGAGCCATCGGTACGTGCCGACGAAGGGCCGCCCGCGGACCTTTGCGGCAACTGCCGCCTGTGCATTGAGGCGTGCCCCACCGAAGCCATCGTCGAGCCGTACGTGCTCGATGCGCGGCGGTGCATTTCCTATCTCACCATCGAGCTGCGCGGGAGCATCCCCGAGGAATTTCGCGCGCCGATGGGAAGAATGGTCTTTGGCTGCGACATCTGCCAAGACGTCTGCCCATGGAACCGCAAGGCGCCTGTCACGCGCATGGCGGCTTTTCAGCCGCGAGAGTTCGAAAAGCCATCCCGAAGCCTCGGGACAAAAAACGAAAACCGGACAGAGGATGCGACAGGATCGCTTTTTGCGCCGGAACTGGCATGGCTGGCGTCGCTAAGCGAAGCAGAATTCCGCGGAGTATTCCGCGGCAGCGCGGTGAAGCGGACGAAATGGCGCGGCTTGGTGCGCAATGCGTGCATTGCGCTGGGCAATGCCCTCGCACGGTCTGGCGCGGATTCAAACTGGCGGAATCAAGTGAAGATTCTGCTCGAGCGGCTTGCTGGCTCGGACGAAAAGGACATCGCTGATGCCGCGCGCTGGGCGCTGAGCCGTTTCTAACGCGCGCTTCGACATCCTGCCGGCAATTTGGATATAATGCCTGTCTCAGCTCAACTGAGAACAAAAGTCCAATTTCTGGAGGCCCTCTTTGGACCGACGGACTTTTCTGATTACCTCGGCCGTGCTCGCATCGCGGCCGGGATTCTCATCGGAGGCAAATCCCGTGGCACACGAACTCCCCGCACTTCCGTATGCATTTGACGCGCTGGAATCGCACATCGACGCGAAGACGATGGAGATCCATCACGACAAACATCACGCCGCGTATGTGACCAACCTGAACAAGGCGCTGGAAGGCAACGCGGCCCTGCAAGGATGGTCGCTCGACGATCTCTGCCGCAAGATCAACGACGTGCCGGAAACCATCCGCAC
>CAZIWR010000206.1:0-4987 GCA_964542805.1 uncultured Acidobacteriaceae bacterium | reverse complement strand
CGTGAAAAATATCCGTTCATCGCGCGCGTGACCGGCGGGCCGGGCTATCCAGCGTCGCGAACACCGATGGACCTGCCGGTGTCGCGCGCGGTGGTGCGCGTAGTTGAAGAAGCCATGGGCACGCCCGTGGTCAAGATGCCGACGCTCGGCGGCAGCGCGCCGATGTATCTCTTCGAGAATATGAAGCTGCCGGTCATCGGCGTGCCCATCGTCAACCACGACAACAACCAGCACAGCGAAAACGAAAATCTTCGCATGGGCAACTTCTGGCGAGGAATGGAAATTTTCGGTGCACTGTTGGCAGAGTTGCGATGGTAGTCAGTTGTAGCCCGCCTCTTCCGAGGCGGGGCCGCTTCCGCTCTTCAAAATCCCGCGTCTGAAGTCGCGGGCTACAATTCCAGAAAATTCTTCAGCAGCGGCATGCCCGCATCAGTGAGGACCGATTCGGGGTGGAACTGCACGCCTTCGACGAGCAGCTTGCGATGGCGGAGACCCATGATGAGGTGGTCGCTCGTTTCGGCGGAAATCTCTAAATCCTTCGGCAGGCTTTTTCTCTCCACAATCAGCGAATGATAGCGCGTGGCGGTGAAAGGCTGCGGCAAGCCGCAAAAAATCGTCTTGCCGTCGTGCTGGATCTCGCTGGTCTTGCCGTGCATCAGATTTGGCGCGCGGATCACGCGGCCACCGAACGCGTGACCAATGGCCTGATGTCCCAGGCACACACCGAGGATGGGAATTTTCCCGGCGAAGCGGCGGATGAGCGCGATGGTGATGCCGGCGTTCTGCGGGATGCCCGGGCCGGGCGAGATGACAATGCGCTGGGGCGCGAGGGTTTCAATTTGGTCGAGCGTGATCTGGTCGTTGCGGCGCACATCGAGCGTCTGCCCCAACTGGCCGAGATATTGCGCCAGGTTGTAGGTGAAGCTGTCGTAGTTGTCGAGCAGGAGAAGCATGTTGTCAGTTGTCAGATGCCCGCCTGAAGGCAGGCGCTACAGCTTTCTCCTTTGTGCTGCCTCCAACGCGGCGAGCAGCGCGCTGGCCTTATTCACCGTTTCCTGAAATTCGCGTTCGGGTACGGAGTCCGCCACGATGCCGCCGCCGGCCTGCACGCTGGCGATGCCGTCCTTCATCACCAGCGTGCGGATCGCGATGCAGGAATCGAGGTTGCCGGAAAAATCGAGGTAGAGCACCGCGCCCGCGTAGATGCCGCGGCGCGTAGGCTCGAGTTCATCAATGATTTCCATGGCGCGCACCTTCGGCGCGCCGCTGACGGTGCCCGCCGGGAAGCAGGCCATCAGCGCGTCGAAGCAATCCACGCCCGCGCGCAGTTTGCCGTGCAAGCGCGAAACGAGATGCATCACGTGGGAGTATTTTTCCACGAACATCATCTCTTCCACGCGCACGCTGCCGTAGTCGCATACGCGGCCCAGGTCGTTGCGCCCGAGGTCCACCAGCATGACGTGCTCGGCGCGCTCCTTGGGATCGGCGCGCAGCTCGGCTTCGAGGCGGCGGTCGTCGGCGGCGTTGCGGCCGCGGGGGCGCGTGCCGGCAATGGGTCGGTAGAATGCGTCGCGGCCCTGCACCTTCACCAGCATCTCCGGCGAGCTGCCCACCACGGCGACGTCGTCCAGCCGCAGGAAGTACATGTACGGCGAAGGATTCACCACGCGCAGCGCGCGATAGATTTCAAACGGGTCGGTCTTCACGCGCGCGGAGAACCGCTGGCTAAGCACCACTTGGAAAACATCGCCGGCGCGGATGTGCTGTTTGGCCTTGCGCACCGCGGCGAGATACGCAGGCTTTTTGAAATTGGACGTGACGCGTAGCGTCCCGCGTGCGGGACGGCGTTTGGAGGCGGGCAGCGGCTGCTCAAGCACGCGGCGGGTTTTCTCGATTTCGCGCGCGGCGGCGTCGTACTTGGAGCGCAGGCTGCCCGGTCCCTCCGTAAACACATTGCGGATGATCCAGAGGCAGTGCCGCACGTGATCGAAGGCGACGAGGCCGAGGTAGAACATCAGCACAGCGTCGTCGAGTTGGCGATCGTCGCGCGCGGTGTCCGGAATGCGCTCCACCAGGCGCACACAGTCGTAGCCGAAATAGCCAATCGCGCCGCCCACCAGCGGCGGCAGGTTTTCCGAATCCTCGGAGCGCACGGGATGGTAGCGGCCGATGCGGTGGCGCAAGAAATCAATCGGGTTGACGTCGTTCCAGCGCAGATGGCTGCGGCCTTCGACCTCGCAGGTTCTCCCGCGCGCGCGGAAAACTTCAACGGGATTGGCGCCGAGGAACGTGTAACGCGCAACGTGCTCGCCGCCTTCCACGCTTTCGAGCAGGAACGAGTACTTCGCGTCGTGTGCCAGCCGCAGGTAAGCGGAGACCGGCGTGAGCAGGTCGGCGGTGATCGTGTCGTACACTGGCACGAGGTTGCCCTGGCTGGCGAGGCGGCAGAACGTTTTGTAGTCGGGCTGAATCATGACTGCGGCGGCGTGAAGCCGCGGTTACGCTTTCCCTTCCTTGCGCAGCGCCTTCAACTCTGCCTTGCGCATGAGCGCAACGGGCGCGCGGCGGCCGGTCCAGATTTCCCACTGCGCGGTGCCCTGCGCGATAAACATTTCGATTCCGGAAACCGTTTCGATGCCGCGCTTATCGGCCAGACGCAGCAATTTTGTTTTGAGGGGGCGGTAGATGGTGTCGAACACGAGGCGGCAATGTAACTCGTTTGCGGCCAGCGGTGATTCGTTGAACTTGGGGTGCATGCCGACGGGCGTGGCGTTGACAATGGCGTCGAAGAATTCCTTGCGGATGCGCGCTCGGGATACGGCTTCGCCCTGCACGGCGCGAGCCAGCTTCTCCGCTTGGTCCATGCGCCGCGCGCTGACGCAGACAATCGAGCCCGCCTGCGCGAGCGCGAAAGCCACGGCGCGCGCCACGCCGCCTGCGCCAAAGATCAGCACGCGGCTGCCCTGCAATCGCACCCGTCGTTCGAGTGCCCGCAACACCCCAACGTAATCCGTGTTGCTGCCGTAGAGTTTTCCGTTGCCGCGTACGACGACGGTATTCACCGCGCCAATGGCTGCGGCGAGCGGATCACAATCGTCGAGGTGGCGCAGGATTTTTTCCTTGTGCGGCAGCGTGACGCTGAATCCTGCAACACCCAGCGGTTGGATGGCGCGCAGAAAATCTTTCAGGTCGCGGACAAGGAATGGCAGATAGACGGCGTTAATCTTTTTCTGCTGGAACGCAAGGTTGTGCATCAACGGAGAGAGCGAATGGCTCACGGGGTCGCCGATAACGCCATAGACGCGCGTTTGGCGGTTGAGCTTGTCTGCACGATAGAGGTTTTTCATTTCGTCGAGCGTGAGTTGCCCAGGCGCGGTTTTTTCTCCAACGGCGGCGTAGGCCAGCGCGCTGCCTTCGCGCAGCGCTAGCACGCGTGCGGGCAAGCCAAATTCTCCCATGGGCACCGCGATGACATTCTTCTTTCCGTTGGCCAGCGCCAGCACGCGCAGGCTGTCCGCGATGGAATTACAATGCGTGGCAACTTTGAACACCGGCCCGGCGCCCAATTCGTATCCTTGGAAATTTCCGAATCGCGGCGTGGCCTTGAAATTGTGATATGAGAGGATCAAAGGAGACTTGCCGGATACTCCGGATATGCCGCCGCTGTATCGCATAACCCTTCTAAACTCGACATCAGCCCACGAACAGCCGGAATGAAAGGCGCGCGACAAACAGGCGATCTCGGATTCGAAATCTCCATCGAATCGTCCCCCCTCGCTTCGAGAACGACATGTGGCCAGCAGAGTCGCCCGCGGACGGTTTTCCGAGAGTGTTAAGAGAAACCGATTCCTTTCATCTACATTTTTCAGCCAATCTAAGCGTAGTTCGATTGTCCGAGTTTGCTTGCGCGCACGCCGTAGCTGGGCAAGCATCTCCCGCGAGGTGGAAGCGGCGACAACGGCGCAGATGTGGTCTTTGCCGAAGAGGGATTTGCTCATGGGCGGCGTCTCAAACGGCGGAAACGTTCGCTTGTACCATGTGGTATCCAAAGTGTAAAGCGGGCGGGAGAGTTGCTTGACGCTGCCGGTGGCGTTTGGTACGTTCGCGCAGGGAAAAGATTCGTCCCCAAGGTGGAGGTTTCTATGCGTACGCGCATGCAAGTGGGAACTCTGTGTCTTCTGCTGGCGCTCGGCGCCAGCGCGGCGATAGCCCAGCAAGGGCCCAAGACACCCAATCCAAACGACATCTATTGCTCCGGCATGGTGACGCGGGAAGCCGTTCCAGCGGACACTTATGTGATCTCCGGTGAGGAGTCTGCCTACAAGATTACGTTCGGCGACGGCGACTACGTGTTTATCAACAAGGGCTCGTCCAACGGTGTGAAGGTGGGCGATGAGTTCCTGGTGATGCGCGCGGAGAAAAACCCGACGCACATCAAGTGGTTTGAGTACCAGCCTTCGCTGATGAGGGCCATGGGCACGCAGTGGCTGGACGTGGGCCGCGTGAAGGTGGCACATGTGGAAGCCAATGTGTCGGCGGCGCAGGTGGTGAGCTCGTGCGACTTCATGCTGCGCGGGGACATTGCGCGGCCCTTTGCCCCGCGGCCGGCGCCCGCTCTGCGGCCGACCGACCATAACCGCTTCCCTGCCCCCAGCGGGAAAAATCAGGGAATGGTGGTGTCTGCGAAAGACTGGTCGCAAGCGGTGGGTATGAACAGCATCATCTATGTAAACCTGGGGAGCTCACAGAGCTCAAAGGTGGGCGATTACGTGCGCATTTTCCGGTTCCAGGGCACGCGCCACGACACGGCCTACCAGAACCGCAATACGCAATACACGCGAATGCTCTTCGGCCACACTCCTGTGCCATACAAATGGAAGGATCTGCCCCGCGAACAACTGGGCGAAGGCATCGTGTTGCGCACCTCGGAGAACGCTTCGACGGTGCTGATCACCTTCAGCCTGCGCGATATTTACATGGGTGACTA
>CAZIWR010000205.1:0-4993 GCA_964542805.1 uncultured Acidobacteriaceae bacterium | reverse complement strand
CCCTGCTTCCCGGAAAGGAGTCGCGGTGCGAGAGCTTGTCGAAGCCATCGCCAAGGCGCTGGTGGATAATCCCGATCAAGTCCAAGTTCGAGCGGTGGACGGTGAACAGGTAACCGTGCTGGAGTTGCGCGTGCATCCCACCGATCTCGGCAAGGTCATCGGCAGGCAGGGCCGCACGGCCAAAGCCATGCGCACACTGCTCGGCGCGGCGGGCATGAAACTCCACAAACGCTACACGCTGGAGATACTCGAGTAGTGGCGCAAGAGTGGCAGGGCGTCACGCTCGCGCGGATTCTCCGCAGCCGCGGACGCATCGGCGAAGTCGCCGCGGAAGTCCTCACTGATTTTCCCCAGCGACTCACCAGCCTCCGCGAAGTCTATTTATTCGACGGAAAAAAACCGCCGCGCCGCATCGCCGTCCTCCGCTGCCGGCTGCACAAGGGCCAGGCCCTCTTCCACTTCGAAGGCGTGGACTCCATCTCCGCCGCGGAAACTCTCAAAGGCTTCGAAATTCAGGTGCCGCTCTCCGAGCGCGTGGCGCTCCCCACCGGGCAATACTTCTTCTCCGACTTGATGGGCTGCGCCGTGTGGGAACTGGGCGCGTCAACGCCGCTGGGCATCGTGCGCGATGTGCAGCACACCGGAGAAGACAGCCGGGGCACGCCGTTGCTCGTGGTGGACACGCCGCGCGGCGAGCTGCTCATCCCCTTCGCCGCGGAAATCTGCACGCGCATTGACCCCGTCGCCCGCCGCATCGAAGTCGTCCTGCCAGAGGGTTTGCGCGACTTGAACGCATAAGAAACTATGCCGCAGTCCTTGCCCGAAAAACCCAACGTCGCCGTGGCCCTCATCAAGCTCGCGCTATTCACTTTTTTTGTCCCCGGCACAGTGACCGTGTGGGCGCCGCGCTACTTTTTCCAGAACGCCTACGGAGCGGGCGTTTTCGAGAATCCGGCCTCTCTCGCCGGCGGGCTGGTGCTGCTTTCGCTGGGCGTGGCAGGCTACCTGTGGTGCGCGCTCGATTTTGCGTTTGCCGGACACGGTACGCCAGCGCCGATTGACCCGCCGAAATTGCTCGTTGTGCGCGGCCTGTACCGCTACGCGCGCAACCCGATGTACATCAGCGTTTTGTTCGTGCTATTCGGTGAAAGCGCGCGCTTCCGCTCCTGGACGCTGGGCCGCTACGCGCTGGTCGTGTGGGTCTTATTCCACCTGTTTGTCTTTTTTTATGAAGAACCCGCATTGCGCGATAAATTCGGCGCATCGTACGAGGACTACTGCAAACGCGTGAACCGCTGGCTCCCGCGCCCGCCGCGTTCGTCCGCGCCGTAAATTTGCGCTACAATCCTGCTGCGTATTTCCGTTTTTCGATTTTCTAGTTTCCAATTTCGCTTTTCTGAACTTATGCGCTTTGACCTCATCACGATTTTCCCGGAGTTTTTCACCGGCCCGCTGGAGCACGGCATCGTCCGCCGCGCGCGCGAGGCGGGGATTATCGAAACGCACGTCCACGATTTGCGCAATTGGGCGCATGACCGCCATCGCACCGTGGACGACCGTCCCTTTGGCGGCGGTGAAGGCATGGTGCTCAAGCCCGAGCCACTGTTTGAGGCCGTAGAAGAAATTCTCGGAGTTTCGTCGGGCGCAGCCCGTTCGGCAGGCTCAGGGCAAGCAAGCGGCGCCCCTACGAGTGCGATAGTTCTACTTTCGGCGTCGGGAAAATTGTTTCGGCAGGAGACAGCGCGGTGCTTGGCGCAGCTTGAGCGCATCGTGCTCCTCTGCGGGCGCTACGAAGGCGTGGACGAGCGCGTCGCCGAGCATCTGGCCACCGACGAAATTTCCATCGGCGACTTTGTCCTTTCCGGCGGCGAGCTCCCCGCCGCCCTGGTTCTCGACGCGGTGACGCGGCTGCTGCCCGGCGCGCTGGGGAACGAAGACTCGTCTGTCTTTGAGTCATTCAGCGCCGCGGAGCCAACCCAAGAATCCGTGGTAATTGACTCGCCTCAAGCTGAAATGGCGAGCGCGCCGGCACGCGGGCTCCTCGATTATCCGCATTACACGCGCCCAGCGGAGTTCCGCGGGTGGCCCGTGCCGGAAGTTCTCCTCGGCGGCAACCATGAGGAGATCCGCGCCTGGCGGCGCGAAGCCGCGCTAGCCAAGACGCGACGGAATCGGCCCGATCTTTTGCATCGTAGCGAAGCAGAGAAAAGACCTTGAGCGAAAACGAACGCAAAGGTCATATCCAGCGACGATGGATGAGCGCCGGCGCCATAGCGGTGGGCCTGTTGCTCTTCGCCGTCGGAGTCCTGCACGTATTCCATGGAGATTACGTCATGGCTCCGCCGTCCTTCCTCGTGGCAGTTCTGCTGCTCCTCCGCGGCGCGAGCGGCTGGAAGGACAGGCAGCGCACCGCTGAGTGAGGAAACCGCCGAATTCCTCAGCAATCTGCATTGGACTCCTTTCCAGCAAGCAGGTGTGGCGGAGAATCTGCCTTTTTGCTAGAATAGGTGTTTGTCTGCATTGTGGTGGCCCCACCCGAGTGGGTCTCCCTAGGTAAAACTGTCATGAACCGCGTGATTGAAAAGCTCGAAGAGTCGCAACTGCGCAAGGACCTCCCGGTGCTTCGCCCGGGCGACACCGTGCGCGTGCACGTCCGCCTGAAGGAAAAGGAGGGCGAGAAGGAAAAAGAGCGCATCCAGCCATACGAAGGCGTGGTCATCGCACAGCGCGGCCGACTGACTTCGCGCAGCGTGACCATCCGCCGCGTCAGCTTCGGCGTCGGCGTGGAGCGCATTTTCCCCATCAACTCGCCGTCCATCCAGTCCATCGAAGTGGTCCGCTCCGGCAAGGTGCGCCGCGCCAAGCTGTACTACCTGCGCGGACTCAAGGGCAAGTCCGCACGCCTCAAGCGCATGGACCGCGTGGAAGCCGCCGCGCCGATTGCGGAAACCGCCGAGTAGTTTTTCGAAGTGAATTTTTGAGTTTTGGTTTCCTGCGGCCTCGGTCCTCCGGGGCCGCATCCTTTTTGGACCGGATTTCGATTTCCGCGTTTCCTAGGCCGAACACTTTCCTCACTGCACTCGCTTCCTCATGCAACTCTCATGCTAAGATTTCGCACCAATGGGACGTCTTTGCTCCGCCCGCTACGAGCGACAAGCGCGCCAGCGCGGGTGGCTGCGCATCGCCGGCCTCGACGAAGCCGGACGCGGCTCGCTCTTCGGTCCGGTGGTTGCCGCCGCGGTGATTCTCAATCCCCGCCGCCGCATTGTGGGCCTCGACGACTCCAAAAAACTCTCTGCTGCCCGCCGCATGGAACTCGCGGAACGCATCCGCGCGCACGCGCTGGCCTGGGCGGTGGCCGAAATCGATGCCGCGCGCATTGACGCCTGGAACATCTACCAGGCCAGCCGCCAAGCCATGCGCGCCGCGCTGGAAAAACTCTCCATCACGCCGGATTATCTGCTGCTGGACGCGATGTCGCTGGACGTGCCGCTGGAGCAGTGCTCGCTCATCCACGGCGACGCGCGCTCCATCTCTATCGCCGCAGCCTCCATCCTCGCCAAAACTGCCCGCGACACGCGGATGAAGGAATTCGACCGCGAATTCCCGCAATACGGCCTGGCGCACAACAAAGGCTACGGCACGCCCCACCATCTCACCGCCCTTCGCCTGCACGGCCCGTCGCCACTGCACCGATTTTCGTTCGCCCCGGTGCGCGAGTCTTCCTGCTGGGCCGCTTCCGCCACGCAATCGCCTCTCCCCCTCGATGCCACTGCTTAATCGCCGGTGGGTTCACGCGGCCCACGGGTTTCATTGACTGCCTCTACCCCCTGTGCTAGCGTAGCCAAGTTTCCGCACGGTCCGCCGCATCGAGAACCGTTCGTTCCGTCTATGCGAATCGCGGAGCGTCGCGACGGGGTGGCCGGTTCCGGTCAGGGTGAGAGTCTCGGATGGCTTTTAACAAAGCAAAACATCTGGAAGCGGCGCAGAAGTATCTCGGCCAGGGCAAGCTCGCCCAAGCCATCAACGAATACAAGCAGATCCTGAAGGTGGAACCGCAGGATCAGGTCACCCTGATGACCGTGGGCGACCTGTATGTCCGCGACGGCGACACCAAGAGCGCTCTCGAACACTTCGAGGCGCTGGCCCGCGCCTTCCTCAGCGACGGCTTTAACAGCAAGGCCATCGCAATCTACAAGAAAATCGCCAAGCTCGCGCCGGAGGAAACCAAGCCGCTGGAAAAACTCGCCGAGCTGTACGTCGCCCAAGGCGTGATGAGCGAGGCCCGCTCGCTCTACCTGCAACTCGCGGAAACCCACCTGCGCGCAAACCGTACCGAGCTTGCTGTCGGCGTGCTGCGCCAGTTGCTGGACCTCGAACCGGACAATCTCCGCGTGCAATTGCGCCTCGCGGAGCTCTATATCAGCATTGGACAGCGCGGCGAAGCGGCGCTGGCTTACCTCAACTGTGCCCACCGCATGCTGGACCACGGCCATTTTACCGAGGCCCTTAAGTTTGCCGACCAGGCCATCAAGACGGACCCTGCCAACGCCCGCGCGCGAACGGTGAAAGCCCGCGCGCTGGCCGCCACCGGCAACGTTCCCGAAGCCATCACTCTGCTGGAAAAGGCTGCCGACGCCTCGGCCGGCGCCGACACCACCCAGTTACTCGTCGAGTTTTACATCCAGGCGCAAAAGCCCGATCGCGCCGTGGAGTTGGCGCGCAAGGTTTTTGCTGTCTCGCCGGAACGTTTCTCGGTGGTGTACGACGTTGCGGTGCATCTCCTGGACGGTGGCGAGGCGGAGCGTTCCCTCGAGCTCCTCAACGAAATCCGCCAGCCCATGCTCGCTGCCGCGGATTATGACCGCCTCACGCAGGTGCTCAACAATCTTGTCGAGCGCCTCCCCGGCCGCCTGGAGCCGCTCGAATGGCTGGTAGACGCGTATCGCCGCTCCAGCGATTCCTTCCGCCTCAACGATGGACTGGACCAGCT
>CAZIWR010000204.1:0-4998 GCA_964542805.1 uncultured Acidobacteriaceae bacterium | reverse complement strand
TTCCGTTTCGGCCGCGCCGCCTATCTCACCGACTTCAGCAGCGTCCCGGATTCCTCGCGCGCACTCCTGCGCGATCTCGACCACCTCATCCTCGACGCCCTGCGTTTCGACCCGCACCCCATGCACTCCAGCGTGGACCAGTCGCTCGCTCTCATCGCCGACCTCCAGCCCCGCCGCGCCTACTTCACGCACATCGCCCACGATCTCGCGCACGCAGAGGTCAACGCCAGGCTTCCCGCCAACGTGCGCCTGGCCCACGACGGCCTCTCCTTCGAGGTGACCTGCTGATGCCCATGCAACTCTTCGTCTCGCTGGAGGGCTGGGCCGAGCAGTTCGGTGCCTTGCGCCAGCCCACCGTGGTGACCATCGGCAACTTCGACGGCCTGCACCTCGGCCATCAGCAAATCATCAATCGCCTCATCGAACGCGCGCGCGCCCTCAACGCCCTCGCCACCGTGGTCACCTTTGACCCGCATCCCATGAAAGTGTTGCGCCCCGATACCGCGCCCCAGCTCATCGTTCCCATGGAGCAGCGCCTGTTTGGCCTGGAGCAGATGGGACTCGATGTCGCCCTTGTGCTGACCTTCGACCTCGAGCTCTCCCGCCTCTCAGCGGAAGAGTTCGTGCGCAAAATTCTGGTGGAGAAGTTGAACGCGCGCCTCATCCTCGTCGGCGGAAATTTCCGCTTCGGCCATAAGCAGGCCGGGAACGTCAAACTGCTCATCGATCTGGGTGCCAAGCTGGGCTTTGACGTGGACGTGATTTCCCCGGTGGTCATGCGCCGGGAAATCGTTTCGAGCACGGCCATTCGCGATGCCGTGAGCGCCGGCGAAACCACCCGCGCCGCGCGCCGCCTCGGACACCCCTTTTGCCTCACCGGCTCCGTCCAGCCCGGCACCGGCACCGGCAAAAAGTTAGTTGTGCCCACGCTCAACCTTTCGCCTGACCAGGAACTTCTTCCCGGCATGGGCGTCTACGCCACGGAAACCTGGATCGCTCTCAGTCCCGGCGAAGGCACCGCCATCGGACTGCCCCGCCACCCCGCCGACCGCCCCAGCCGCGTCTATCGCAGCGTCACCAACATCGGCGTCCGCCCTACTTTTGACGGCAAGCATCTTTCTATCGAAACGCACCTGCTGGATTTTTCTACGGAATTGCGCACCGCTTGGCTGGCCATCGAATTCTGGGTGCGCCTGCGCGACGAAATGAAGTTTTCCAGCCCCGACGAGCTGCGTGCTCAAATCGATCGCGACATCTTGAGTGCCCGCAAGTTTTTCCGCCGCCTCGACCGCGTCCGCAACGTCATGCGCACCCGCCCCCACCACGCCCCCGATCCCTTTTGAAGCTCAAGCGCGGCGAGAAAGTCTACGATGGAGTGCTACGCTTTGCTTTGGTGATGAATCTCCGCGCCAGTAGCGGCCATTTCGCTCCCGCGTCCACTGTCACCGTTTGCTGTTGTTTTCTCCAGGGAGAGGGCACAAAATGGGGCACAGCTAGAGTCTGCTTCTGATACTTTGCTTTCCGCACCTTGCTATGCCGCACGACTCCAAAGAACGATATCAGCAACTTGCTCTCGAACTGGGCTGGACGGAAGAAGTCTTTGAACGAGACTGGTTAGCAATTCCCAAGCTCACGCGCGATTTGCTGGACGACTTCGACCAAAGGAAAAGAGAAGCACTAGCTAGACAGGAAAGCCTGGCTCAGGCAGAGGCCGAACATGCGCGTGAGCTTGAAGAAGCCTCAGAGTTGCAGCGGCGGCAGGCCCGCTGGGAATCAATAAGGCTAGTTTTTATCCTTCTGTTTTGGGTTGCCCTCTTAGGGTTTGGCGCCGTCATTTCCTTGCGTCTGATCTACAAATTCTGGATTTGGCTCTGGCAATAGCCACGACGCACTTTTCGCAGCTTGTTCGGGCGAAAAACGCCTCGGAGTCGTACGACAGGCTTTCCAGCGAGATTATCCACTTGACGCAGGGGACATGCTATTATCCCGCCAATGGTCAATTCAGTATTCCAGCTTCTCGTAATCGGAATCGTAGTTCTCTTACTGCTGATCATCGAATACCTGGATTGGCAGGGGCGCTTAGACATCATCAAAGACAGACACCCCAGATTGTGGGGTGCGATGAATAGTCGGCCCGCAAGGCTCATTCTCTTAGTTCTTTGCTTGGTGGGATTATCCAAAGATTTCAGGGACGCAATTTCCATTGCGCCCCCGCCCATCGTTGTGGTCAAGGCTCCTCCAGCGCCGTCCATAATAGTTCAACCAAAAGAGGAACATGGTTGGGTAAATGACCCAGGAATACATTTGGAAAGCCTGCGGGCTGCGGCTCCGGCCGTGTGGTCTGGAAGCGTAATGTCTCTAAAAGAAGAAATACATCCAGTCCGCCTAAAGTTTGTTTGCCACAGAACACTAGATGACATAACAGACGTTAGAATGACAATAGGTGACAACCAGACAGTCGTTGATGGGAAATGGAATGTCGTAGATGGGCGCAAAGCAATAGAAATCAGGTTCCGCGGACCAACTCTAGGATTGGCGAATATACTGTCCGTGCAGATTGTTGCCGCATCTCCAGTAACCGTTTTGTATGTCGAACGATGGAGACCTTAAGCGGTAACGAGATTTTTGGATTCGAGATTCGGAGAATGAATCAGCTTGAGCATGGTATCGCGGAAAAGGAACGCGTTTTTACGGTTGTTGAAGCAGAACTCAAATTCATCCAAATACGCACACCGAGGCTTCCTTTCCTGCTTGCCCAACCCACAATGATCGAACAAGTCGGCTTGCACCATCGCAACGCTATTCAGGCCGGCACAAAAAAGAACGCAATCGCCAAAATCAAATACACCGCCAGCAGTTGCACGCCTTCGAACCAATTCGTCTCCCCGTCCATGGCCACCAGCGACACGATCAGCACGGACAAAATCACCGACACAATTTCAAACCCGTTGAACACCAGCGACATCGGATGGCCCAGCGCGTGGCTGGCAAACACCAGCAGCGGCGCCACCAGCAGCGCAATCTGCACGCTGGACCCCACCGCGATGGTCAGCGACAAATCCATTTTGTTCTTCCGCGCCGCCACCACCGCCGCCGAGTGTTCCGCCGCGTTGCCCACGATCGCCACCACAATCACGCCCACAAAAAACTTGGTCATGCCCAGCGCCTTGGTGGCCGCCTCGATCTGGCTCACCAGCACTTCGCTCGACCACGCAATCAGCAGCGTGGCGCCAATCAGCAGCGTGAGCGCCGACTTCCGGCTCATCGACGTGGCGTGATGCTCTTCCGCCTGAAACAAATGCTTGTGCGTGCGAAACGAAAACAGAAAGCTCGCCAGGTACGTCGCGATCAGCACCGCCGAAGTCGCCAGGCTGAGCTTCTGAATCAGCGGTGAATCGCGCTCCAGCGTGCCGTACACCACCAAGTCGAATACCGCGGGCATCACCAGCCCCACCACGGCGAGCATGAGCATCGCCGTATTCACTCCGGCATGCGTCCGCTCAAACGTCTGCTTGACGCGGCCCAAGCCGCCGACAAACACGCTCAATCCAAACACAAGCAGCAGATTTCCGAGGATGCTGCCGGTGATCGAGGCTTTCACCACTTCGATTTCGCCCACGCGAATGGCCATCAGCGCGATGATCAACTCCGTGGCATTCCCCAGCGTGCCGCTCAGCAGGCCGCCCGCCGCGGGACCCATCCGCGCGGCGACTTCTTCCGTGGCGTCGCCAAGCACGCCTGCCAGCGGAATAATCGCCAGCCCCGACGCGGCAAACAGCCACACCGCGCCTACGTGCATGGCTTCGAGCACCAGCAGCCCGGGCACAAACACCAGCAGGACGTTCAGATAGCGGGAGAAGAGATAGCGGCGGATCTCAGTCCACATGGGCCGCTACATATATGCTGAGCCGCGCAGATTTGCAAGAAAACTCGAACGGCGGTGCTCGCACTATCGTAGGACAGGCTTTCTAGCCTGTCCTGCATCCACTCATCCGCGGCACCTGTTAATCCTCGCCGTTTTCATATGGAGTGCGGGAGCGCAGCTTGTCCTGAGCGACGCCGAAGGGCTCCTGCCGTGTCCTTCTCTGCGGCCTCTGTGAACCTCTGTGTTCTCTGCGTTAATGTTTTGTCTTTCGCTTCTCGAACTCTTTAACCTTTTTCGCCTTGCATCTTTTTTCTCGGCCACTATTTTAGAATCGCAACACGTACGTCACTTGCAGGTTGCGCCCCGCCGCATCCACTCCCGACCCATGCGTGCGGTAATTCTTGTCCAGCACATTTTCGAGCATCCACACCAGTTCGGAGTGTTCCCCGGCGCGATATCCTCCGCGAAAGTTCAGCGTGGCGAATCCCGGCGACTTCCTGAACATCGGCGCGCTCGTCACGCCCGCGCCCAGCACGCGGTCCTGCACCTGCGCCAGCGTTTCGCCGGTGGGCAGCAGAACGCCCGCCTGTACCAGCCCGCGCGCCACCGCGCCATTATTGAAGTACGCCGCGATTGACGCGCGCGTACGCGCGGCGCCGATGCGCTGGTCCGCCAGCTCAATCGACGAGAGCCGCGCTTGCCGGTCGGACCACAGGCTGTAGGTCTCCACCCAGTAGGCGCGCCCGGACGGCTGCCAGCGCAGCCCCGCAAAGCCCTCGAGTGGCGGCAAGCCGCCTTCGATGTCCGGCGGGCCGCCCGCTTCCCGGTCCACGCCGCGCAAATACGAAACATTCGTGCTGAACAACAGCGACGCCGTCATCTTCACGCGCGTCTCGCCTTCAAACCCGCGGATGCGCACCCGGCCCGTGTTGGCGCGCGTCAGCACCGGCCGCGAGTCCTGCGCCGTAATCACTGCGCCCGACGCCAGTTGCGTCACAATCGCCGCGCCGCCGATGCTCTGCCCCACCGCGCCCGCCGCGAGAATCAGCGTCCGTTTGGTGATGAAGTCTTTCAGGTCGTACTGAAACAGATTGAAGCTCCCCGAAAAGCGGCCCGCGTTCAACCGCACGCCG
>CAZIWR010000203.1:1490-5033 GCA_964542805.1 uncultured Acidobacteriaceae bacterium | reverse complement strand
CGACCGCGCCTGCGATTTTGATTTCGTTGATTTCGAGTCTCTAAACCGCGCCACCGCGATGGATTCCGAACTGCGGGTCAGCGGCGAAGCTTACCGGGTGCTCATTCTTCCGGCCATCTCGGCGGTCCGGCTTTCGACCCTGACAGCGGCCCGCGATTTCGTACGCGCCGGGGGTTTGGTGATTGCTCTTGGGTGTTTACCGATCGCCAGCGAACGCGCCGGTGCTGGCGACACACAACTGGAGAGCCTGCTACGGGAGATTTTCGACTCTGCACCGCGACCTTCGGGTGGCCGCGGCATCTTTATTCAGCAGGGCTACGATGAAGTGTTGCGCATAATCAATGAGTCTATCCCCCGCGATGTCACCACCTCGGGCGAGCCGTTGCAAGTGCTGCATCGGCATCTTGAGGCGCAGGAGGTGTTCTACGTTTTCAATCCGGGTGACTCCCCCGTGAACACCGACGTGCGTTTTCGAGCAACCGGTGCAGCGGAGCAATGGCACGCTTGGACGGCGGCGGTTACCCCGCTCCGCGTGGAAGAAGTCGCCAGCGGTGTTAGCACGCTGCGTCTGGCTCTCGCCGCCCGCGAAGCCAGGATGATCTTGTTTCACCGCGATGTCCCACCGCAATCGAAAGACAAACAACCCTGCGCCGAGCCGAAGGAGTTGATGCGGTTTGTTGGCCCGTGGAGATTCACGGTGCAGCCGACACTCGATAACCGATTTGGTGATTTCCGACTGCCACCAACGGCTGAGAGGCTCGGGCCGGAGGCGCGGCGTTTCCGCTGGGCGGAGGAACTTGCCGCAGAAGTGGACTGGCATGAGGCGCAGTTTGATGATTCGGCCTGGCCGGAGACAACCTATTCATTTGGCCCGCGGTTCGAAGTGCTCGGCCCGCTCGCGGCCGACGCGGCGTGCGTTGGCCAATGGCGCCCGTATGACTTCTCCTTGCGCTGGGGGATTGAGCGCGACCCGTTTCTCACGGACTGGCTCAGCGGCCCGCACGGCTTGAAAAACCAGGTGCCGGATGAATTTCTGGATTTCCATTGCGACACACCAGGCAGCGTGTGGCATTTGCGCACGCAGGTCACGGTCGCAGCGGATCGTGAAATAACGATGCTGATGGGCGGCCGGTGCGCCTATCAGGCTTGGGTGAATGAGCAATTGGTTTTGGAGCAAGCTGCCGCGCTGCCGCCCGGTCGCCATGCGCCGTGGAACATTCCACACTACGACTGCACGCCGCGCGAAACGCGCGTGCAGTTGCGCGCGGGCATCAATCACTTGCGGTTGAAACTCGTGCAACCGGAAGGTCAACGTACGCGCGCCTTTGTAGCATTTGCTCCGCCGCCGCGGGACACGACTCATCTGGGTTTGCGTTGGTTCACTGACCCGGCTGCGCCGCGACCCGGTTTGCTTGCGCCTCAGGAGCGCCGCGCGGTGTGGCTGCGTTGCCTCGCTCCGCCGGGACTGCGCGGGTTGCAATTCATGGCGCGCGGCGCGGCGCGCGTCTGGGCCGACGGCCAGGAACTGGCGCTCCAGAAAATGGAAAGCCGCCGGGATGGCAGCGTGCGCTATCGTGCCTCGGCGGGGAGAACGTTTCCGTCTCCGGTATCGGTGGCTTTCCGAATCGAATCCGCGCCGGAATACCGGGCGGGTGACGTCCTGCCTGAACCCGTCCGGTTTGAGTGTGGTGAGGGTTTATTGCCGGTGGGTGATTGGTGCATACACGGGTTGGCAGTCTATTCCGGCATCGGAACCTACCAAAAGAGCTTCGAGTTCGGCGCGGGGGAGCGTGAAGGACGGTTGTTGCTTGATCTCGGTGACGTGTCCGCCACAGCGGAGGTGCGTGTGAACGGTATCCGGGCGGAGGTCTTGAGCGCGCCGCCTTGGCGGGTGGACGTGACGGAACTGGTTCAGGCCGGCCCGAACACCGTTGAAATTCAAGTCGCCAATACCCTCGCCAACCATTACAGCGTCGGCATTCCAACGCCATACGCCTTCCCGCATCAAACCCGCTCTGGCCTGTTTGGGCCAGTGCGGTTGATGCAAGCGGAAGCCGGATGAACCGACGGCCGATACGATAGCTCTCATGGATCATACGCCTCCCCGCACCGCGTCGCTGCCAAGGATGATTGGTTATGGTCTCGGTGACTGCGCCAATTCGCTCATCATGAACGGGCTTTTTGGCTTCGCGATGCTTTATTACACCGAAGCGCTCAAGCTCAGCCCGTCGCTGGCCGGCATCGCCATGTCGGTGTCGGTTTTCTGGGAGGCCGTCACCGATCCAATCATGGGCCATTACAGTGATCGCACACGCCATCGGTATGGTCGCCGGCATCCGTGGATGTTGCTGGGCGGGCTGTTGATGGCCGTCAGCTTTTATTTCGTCTGGGCCGTGCCGGAGGGTTTGCGGGGACACGCATTGCCGTTGTTCTGGTATTTGGTGGTCGTAAATCTTGTGCTGCGCACCGGCCTGACCATGTTCTTCATTCCTTATATGGCGCTTGGCTTCGAAATGTGCGGCGATACCGATGGTCGCTCGAAATTGCAGGGCATCCGGCAGGTGCTGAACATGGCCGCCAACTTCGCCGGTCCCGCGCTGGCGTGGAGCATTTTTTACCGCGACAGTGTCGGCGCGGATGGCGCAAAAATCATCGGCACCACGGTGCCGCAGAATTTCATCCACATGGGCGCGGCGTTTTCACTGGCGACGGTCGCGTTCGTGTTGCTCGTGTTGTGGTTCACCCGGCAATGGATTGAAGACACGCGCGCGATTCCGGGGCAGCCAGCCCCAGCCCAGCACGAAAAGTTCTGGGTGGACATGAAGCACACCATCCTCGACCCGAACCCGCGCTGGGTGTTCGTCTTCATCTTCCTCGTGTGTGTCGGCATGGTGCTGGTCAGTTCGTTGCAGATGTATTTGTACGTCTATTTCATGAAGTTCGAGCCGTACGAAAAATCCATCGCCCACGGTTCGACGATGATCGGCATGGCGATTGGTGCCGCGATTTCCCCCTGGCTGGCCAAGCGGCTCGACAAGCGCGGCGCAGTCCTGCTGGGTGGGCTCGTTACCATCGGCTGTAATGGCGCGCTTGCCGCGCTATTCCTGACGGGCTTGGTGCCGGTGGGCACGAAGCTGGCGCTGGCGTTGTTTGTCGCCTTCCACGCCAGCTACTGGCTGGGCAACGGCATCATGCTGCCCGTCGCCACCGCCATGATGGCCGACGTGGCCGAACTGCACCGCGCCCGCACCGGCATCAACAAGGACGGTGCGTACTCGGCGGTGTTCAGCCTGTCAATGCGGCTGGCGATTTCTTTCAGCCTGATGGCCTCCGGCTGGACATTGAGCGGCATCGGTTTCGTTACCGACACCGCGCAGACAACGCAGACGCCCGAGGCGATCTGGCGGCTCGGCCTGGCCACGCTCCTGGCCGGTCCGCTGGTTTGCGTGGCCTCCCTGCTGGCCATCGGGCGCTACCCCATCACTCGTCAACGGTTGGCCTCGCTCATCGCGAAATCACCAGCCAGCTAGCTGACCGCTGGTT
>CAZIWR010000203.1:0-1390 GCA_964542805.1 uncultured Acidobacteriaceae bacterium | reverse complement strand
CCGACGAACCGAAATCTCACCGGCGACTCGATTCAAAGAACTGCTGACGGTAAGTCGCGGGCGGCACGCCGTTCATCTTTTTGAAAAACCGGCTGAAGTAATACTCGTCCGCAAACTTGAGTTTGAAGGCGACCTCCTTGACGGGCGCATCGGATTGTATCAGCAGCTTGATGGCTTCCTGGTTCAAGCGACGGGTGAGGTGCATCTTGGGGCTGATTCCCACGCTCCGGCTGAAGGCCATCGAGAACGCGTGGACGGGAAGCTTCACGGCCGCGGCCAGGTCCTCCACGAGCAAATCCGCTCCCAGCCGGCTCTCGATCAAGTCGAACACCCGTTCAAAGCGGCCATGCGTCGTAGTATGCTGGAATATGATTTGGTCCAGGCTCGGTAGCGATTCGGCGAGCCAGAGGTAAATCTGAGCCTGCAGCCTGAAAAGGCTTTGGGTATCCGGGGCGCTCCCCTTTTTCCAAAGCTTGCGAAATTCCGCTTCTTTCCAGCGTCCCAGCCGGAGCGGCCGGCGTTCCGGCCAGTCCAAGAGCGGGTCCACGCCAGGAAGCCACTCGCAACGGAACTTGAGAAAGTAAACCCGGCAATCTTCTTCGCACCGCCGCGCCACGGGCGTGCATCCCGGCAAGAACCACGCCCAGCCAGGAGTCAACTCGATTACGTTGCCGGCATGCACCACCCGCCGGCGCCCGGAACACACCAAGTCAATATGATGCAGAAAATCGCTCTGCTCCCGCCCGCCCGAACTCCACTCGGGCCCGACTTCGGTGTAATACAACCCAATCAGATGAATCCGGAAACGCGTCACCAGTTCGAGTTTCTGGTGCGCGTGCAACTCGCTGAACAGTGTCACGCTGCCGCGTTCCGTGCTCGGATCCGTTGTGTCCTGGAGTTTCATGCAAGGGCCGGTCAATTGTTCAGACCAAGCTTAGGGATCAAGTTTAGTCTGGCTGCGGTTCGCTATGCAACCTAAGACACGGGAGGCTGACGCGACCCGACTATGAGCGAATCGCCGGGGTGGCGCGTGCAACGGCCAATCGCGACCTAATCGCCCTGACTCAGAGAGGCGTTCTGAGTCAGGGTGGGGCGGCACGTCGAACATGGTACGAGTTTATCTTCTCAGGGAATGAGAAGATTCGTGAGAAGATATTTCCTGCGAAACAGCCCCAAAAGCCGCCGGTTGAGCCCAAACATGAGAAGAAGGTGAGCCGCAAAGGAACCGTAAGCTGAGCCGCAATCAACTGATATGGCATGTCCGCACCCGCCGTCCGTCGGCGTCCTGCCTGGTGAAATCCCGTGGCCTCGCTCAGTCGCCCGTTCGGCAGCTTAAGAATCTGCGATACGGCAGACGGCAAGTCCGCGCTGCATCGCGGCTCTTGAGCGG
>CAZIWR010000202.1:0-5068 GCA_964542805.1 uncultured Acidobacteriaceae bacterium | reverse complement strand
CTCTGCCGCAAGATCAACGACGTGCCGGAAACCATCCGCACGGCGGTGCGCAACAACGGCGGCGGTCACTGGAATCATTCCATGTTTTGGAAAATCATGAAGAAGGGCGGCGGCGGCGACCCGGTGGGACCGGCGGGCGACGCCATCAAGTCCAGCTTCGAATCTTTCGCCGCGTTCAAGGAAAAATTCAACGCCGCGGGCATGGGTCGCTTCGGCTCCGGCTGGGCATGGCTGGTGATGAAGGACGGCAAGCTGGCCATTGAGTCCACGCCGAACCAGGACAACCCGCTGATCTCCGGCGGCAAAGTGGTGATGGGCGTGGACGTCTGGGAGCACGCCTACTACCTGAAATACCAGAACCGCCGCGCGGATTATCTCGGCGCATGGTGGAACGTGGTCAACTGGGACGCCGTCAACGATCTTTACTCAGCCGCTAAAAAGTAGGGGCGCCGCTAGCTGCGCCCCCTGGGAAGCGCCGGGCTTAAGCCCGGCATTTCCGCTTGGATTGTCATTTTGAGTCCGCCTCGATCCTTCGCGGCGGTGAATCACAATTCTGGAAGGAGAAAGCGATGAGCAAGGTACGGGTGCTGGTGGGCACGAAGAAAGGCGCGTTTATTCTGTCGTCGGACGGCAAGCGCGAAAAGTGGGAAGTTAGTGGACCTCATTTTGCCGGATGGGAGATCTACCACATGAAAGGCTCGCCCGCTGATCCGAATCGCCTGTATGCATCGCAGACCAGCGGCTGGTTTGGACAAGTCATTCAGCGCTCCGATGACGGCGGCAAAACCTGGCACCAACCGGGAACCCCGCCCGGCGAGGAGACCACTCCCGAGGGCGCGCCCAAGGGCGAGAGCAACAAGTTTGTCTACGACACTTCTCCGGAAACCGGCAAGCCGCTCACCACCCACCAGTTTTATGACGGCACGCAACACCCCTGGGAGTTCAAGCGCGTGTGGCATCTCGAACCTTCGCTGTCCGATCCGAACCTCGTTTACGCCGGCGTGGAAGACGCCGCGATCTTCCGCACCACCGACGGCGGAAAGTCCTGGCAGGAACTGGCCGGTTTGCGCGGCCACGGCACCGGACCAAACTGGTCGCCCGGCGCCGGCGGTTTGGGCCTGCACACGATTCTTTTGGATCCCAGCAATCCCAAGCGGATCTACATTGCCATCTCCGCCGCGGGCTGCTTCCGCACCGACGACGCCGGCAAAACTTGGAAACCCATCAACCGCGGCCTGCGCTCCGAATACATCCCCGATCCAAATGCTGAGGTCGGCCACTGCGTCCACCGCATCGCGTTGCATCCGTCGCGCCCCAACGTGCTGTTCATGCAGAAGCACTGGGACGTCATGCGCAGCGACGACGCGGGCGACAACTGGCATGAGATCAGCGGGAACTTGCCTACTGACTTCGGCTTCGTGGTTGACGTGCACGCGCACGAGCCGGAAACCATCTACGTAATTCCCATCAAGAGCGATGGGGAGCATTTCGTGCCCGAGGGAAAGCTCCGCGTGTACCGCAGCCGCACCGGCGGCAACGAGTGGGAGGCGCTCACCAAAGGCCTTCCACAACGCGATTGCTACGTCAACGTGCTGCGCGACGCCATGGCTGTGGACTCGCTCGACAAATGCGGCGTCTATTTCGGCACCACCGGCGGCCAGGTGTACTGCTCACCCGATGCTGGCGACAACTGGGCGCCCATCGTCCGGGATCTCCCGGCCGTGCTTTCCGTCGAGGTTCAGTCGCTGCCATGATTCTCACTGACACGATCTGTAATAGGCCAGACTTGACGCCGCACGCTTTGCTGTCGGAGTTCGCCATACCGATTCCGTGATGAGCGTAGCTGTTCCTGGCATCATGAACGAAGACATGAAGGGCAAAATCGTCGTTATCACGGGCGCGACATCCGGCATCGGCCAAGTGGCGGCCGAGAACCTCGCCAGCATGGGCGCGCGCATCGTGCAAGTAGCGCGCGATCGTGAGCGCGGCCAGGACGCTCTGAAGCGACTGCGCGAACGCGCTCCTGATGTCGCTCACAGCATCTACTACGCGGATCTCTCGCGGCTCAGCGAGATGAAACGGGTTGCATCGGAAATCGCCAGGGCCGAACCGCGCATCGACGTGCTTCTCAACAACGCCGGCGCCATGTTCGGTTCTCGTCAACTCACCGAAGACGGTTTGGAGCTCACATTCGCTTTGAATCACATGGCCTACTTCGTCCTGGCGCACGGCCTGCGGGAGCGGCTGGTCGGCTCGGCCCCGGCCCGGGTGGTGAATACATCTTCGGACGCGCACGAGGCTGGCACGCTCGACTTCAACGACTTGCAGTCCGCCGAGGCATATCGCCCAAATATTTTGGAATGGATGCGCTACGGAGGTCCTGCTTTCAAGGTTTATGGCCGCTCGAAGCTGTGCAACATTCTTTTCACGCGCGAACTCGCCCGACGGCTTGCGGGTACGGGGGTGACCGCCAACAGCCTGCATCCGGGTTTTGTCGCGACTCGTTTCGGCGATCAGACGGGCGGACTGATTTCATTTGGCATTCGCATTGGCAAGCGCTTCGCGCTTTCTCCGCAACAGGGCGCTGAAACATTGGTTTACCTGGCATCCTCACCCGAGGTGGCCGGTGTAACCGGCAAATACTTTCACAAATGCCGTCCTGCAACACCCAGCCGGGAAGCGCAAGACGACGCGATGGCTCAACGTCTTTGGGAAGAAACCGCACGACTCGCGCATCTGGAGGACTAAGCAGCCGTCGTCCATTCGGTCGAGGTTCAAACGCTGCCGTAGTTCGAGGCGAGTAACAGCAAAGTCTTTTCAGCAGATTGCGCAGATTACACAGAGTTTTGGATGCAGGAGAAAAAGCATATGCAAAAGTTGAGCGCATGCTTGTGGTTCGATCATCAAGCCGAAGAGGCAGCGAATTTTTATGTGTCGATTTTTAAGAACTCCAAGATCGGGACCGTCTCCCGCTATGGCGAAGAGGGCGCCAAGGCTGCCGGAAGGCCAAAAGGATCGGCCATGGTCGTCACCTTTACTCTCAACGGACAGGAATTCATGGGGCTAAACGGCGGTCCGATGTTCAAATTCTCACCGGCCATCTCGTTTATGGTGAACTGCGCGACGCAGCGGGAAGTAGATCGCTACTGGGCGAAGCTCTCCGAAGGCGGACAAGAAGGACAGTGCGGCTGGCTGACGGATAAGTTTGGCGTGTCCTGGCAGATTGTTCCTAGGGTGTTGGGCAGGTTGATGAGTAGCAAAGACGCCAAGAAATCGGAACGAGTCATGAAAACTTTGCTGCAAATGAAGAAACTCGACATCAAAGGTTTGCAACAGGCCGCAAGGAGCTCCCAATGAAATATGCAGATGGATTTGTCATTCCCGTTCCCAAGAAAAAACTGGCAGCATATCGCCGCATGGCGCAGAAGGCGGGCAAAATCTGGCGGCAACATGGCGCCATCGACTACAAGGAATGCGTGGGTGACGACCTCAAAACGAAATGGGGCGTCGGATTCCCGCGCGCGGCGAAGGTCAAGCCCGGAGAGACGGTGATTTTCTCCTGGATCGTGTACAAATCGCGCGCGGACCGCGACCGCATCAACGCCAAGGTGATGAAGGATCCGCGCTTGGCCAAGATGATGGATCCGAAGTCCATGCCTTTCGACATGAAGCGCATCGTCTACGGCGGGTTCAAAGTCCTCGTCGATGCCTGAACGAGCCACGCTATGATCCGCGTCGTGATTCCGCAACACTTGCGCACACTGGCTCAAGTTCAAGGCGACGTTGAGCTCGAAGTCGCGGGCGCGGTCACGGTGCGCTCCGTGCTCGACGCGCTCGAAGCCCGCTTTCCCATGCTGCGCGGCACGATCCGCGACCACGTCACGCTCGAGCGCCGGCCGTTCCTGCGCTTCTTTGCCTGCGAGCAGGACTTGTCTCTCGATTCGCCGGACGCCGCCTTGCCCGATGCCGTCGCCTCCGGCGCAGAGCCGTTTTACATCATCGGCGCCATCGCCGGCGGTTGAGGACTTTGCGTAGCGCAGCCACTCTTGCTTGCCCTGAACGAAGTGAAGGGGCTGCGCCCCTTTCGGGGTGCGGCGGCTTGCCCGCCCTGAGCCAAGTCGAAGGGACGCCGCTTCGCCTTTTTCGCTGCCAGCCGAAATTTGCTCTTGACAGGATAATTTCTAAAAGCTAATATATGTTTCGATGTACACACGATGGGCTATATATGAAAGCAAGGGCCAGGCGACAGGGAACAGGTGCCGGGGGAAAGGCGCAACTCCTTGCCAATACGTGACCTGCGTACGGCAAGCGCACCGCGAATTGCATTCTCTCAGCCATTGGATGTCGAGAGATGATCACCCGCACAACCTATTGGAAACACAGTGCTTCCTTGTGTAACAGAATGTATCAAATCCACAACCCTTTCGTTTTCAAGCTTTTGGACATCATCTCTCAAAAGTGGGGGGGGGTATGAATCAGGGGGCAGGTCCGATTTCTGGACTCCGGTGGCCCCGACCATTCGGGGCCTGATACCGGAGGGTTTGAGGTTAGGGTTCAGGTCGCTGACTCCTGAATACTGAATACTGACTACTGACCACCGAGCACTGTACACTGACCACTGATCACCGAACACTGAAAGGCTGACAATGCACATCCAACTTCTTCACGAACTAGCGCTACTGCAACCGAACTTCAGTTTTCCCACCGACGCCGCATCTATCGAGCAAATCATCTTGCGCTGGGTGCACTTCGTCGCGGGGATTACGTGGATTGGGCTGCTCTACTTCTTCAACCTGGTGAACGTGCCGTTCATGAAGGAACTCGACGCGACGGCAAAAGGCAAAGTGATTCCCAACCTGATGCCCAAGGCACTGTGGTGGTTCCGCTGGTCGGCGGTGGTGACGTGGCTGGCGGGCTTCCGCTACTTCATGATCTATCTGAAAACCGACGCGACCAATGCGGGCGAGCCGGCGCTGTTTGGAAAATGGATGGGCATGTGGTTCGGCGTGTGGGTGGTGGCATTCGTGGTGATCTACGGATTGCTGATGATGGCGCAGACGGTGCTGAA
>CAZIWR010000201.1:0-5080 GCA_964542805.1 uncultured Acidobacteriaceae bacterium | reverse complement strand
CCCTTTTCGAGGAAGATGAGAAAAGCCTCGGCGATGCGCGCCTCGTAGTCGTAGTTCATCGTGAGGTAGGGCTTTTCCCAGAGGCCGAAGATGCCCAGGCGCTTGAATTCGCGGCGGTGGTTATCGATGTAGCGTCCGGCGAAGTCGCGGCACATGCGGCGGAACTCCGCCGGGGACACTTTGCCTTTGCCGCCCAGCTCTTTTTCGACTTTGGTTTCGATGGGCAGGCCGTGGCAGTCCCAGCCGGGGACGTAGGGCGCACGAAATCCCGCCATGGTCCGGGACTTGACCACCAGGTCCTTCAGAACTTTGTTCAGCCCGGTGCCCAGGGTAATTTCTCCAGTGGGGTATGGCGGGCCGTCATGAAAAACGTAGGGTGGCGCGTGCTTGCGGGCTTCCTGGATGCGGTGATAGATGCGCTGCTCTTCCCAATCGGCCAGCATTTTCGGCTCGGCCTGTGGAAGGTTGGCCTTCATGGGGAAGGCCGTCTTCGGCAAATTGAGCGTGCTTTTCAGGTCGAGCGGTTTTGTCATTCCCTGTGCCCCAAAGGACTTATGGCGCGTGTTACCAGCGGGAAACTTTTGCTCCCGGCGAAACGTCGTATGTTACAATGATTTGGCACACAAGTCAGCTTGGGGTGCCAAGCAACTTTTTGGCGTGGGCCGTATCTAAGTAGATTGAGGCCCGGGCCGGGTCTTTTTGCTCGGGCGTAACGGGTATCCATGGCAGAGACAGCACCGAATCGTAACCCGCAAAATACAGGCGCTTCCGCGCCCAAAACGCCCAGCTTCCTCGTTGAACGGCGTCCCTGGGCGCAATCCTTCTTCTCCAGCCTGGTCGAATTCCTCACCGAAAAGCCGGTCAAGATCCGCGACCTCCGCGCAGGCGCTCCGTTCACGCCGTCGAAATTCGGCGCGGGCTTTGGCGAAAACTTCAAAGAATGGATGAAGGGCGGGAGCAAGGTACCTCTGCCCAAGGGCCAGCGCATGCTGGTGGAAGACAAGCCATTCTTGCGCGTGCTGTGGGAAGACATTCGTTTCGCCATCGCTCCTCCCAAGCTGCCCCCGCTGAAAGTGACCAGCAAGCCGATTCCGGTCAAGCCCATTTGGAGCAAGGACGAAAACTACTCCAAGGCGCAGGTGCTTTCGCTGGCCGCGCATGGATTGGGTGTTGTGCTTCTGACCATGCCGCTGCTGTACCAGTTTATCCAGAACACCACGGCACCGCCGGTGGTCAAGGCGGACGTGCGCATCATTGATATTTCGCCTTATCTGCCCAAGCTGCCTCCGGGCGGCGAAAAAGCGGGCGGCGGCGGTGGCGGCGGCGAGCGCATGAATACGCCGCCCAGCAAAGGCCGTCTGCCGAAGTTTTCCATGACGCAGTTGACGCCACCCATGGCGACCATTCGCAATCCGAATCCCAAGCTTCCCGCTGAACCCACCGTGGTCGTGCCGCCGGATATCCGCGTGCCGCAGCCCAACATTAATGCCTACGGCGATCCGCTGGCCGCGATGATCACCGGCTCGGGCGGTCCGGGCGGAGGCGCTGGCATCGGCACCGGTTGTTGCGGCGGCGTGGGCAGCGGCAGCGGCCCCGGCGTCGGCCCCGGCGAAGGCGGCGGAATCGGCGGCGGCGTGTTCCGTCCCGGACGCGGCGGCGTGGGCTACCCCGAATGCGCGTACTGCCCGGACCCGAAATTCTCCGACGAAGCGCGAAAAGCGAAGTTCATGGGCACGGTGATGTTGCGCCTGGTCGTGACCGCGGACGGCCGCCCCATGAACATCTTCATCGTGAAGGGCGCGGGTATGGGACTCGATGAAAACGCCATGGAAGCCGTGAAGGGCTGGCGTTTCAAACCCGCCATGGGTCCCGGCGGCAAGCCGGTGGCCGTGCAAGTGGATATCGAGGTCACCTTCCGGCTGCTGTGAAACCGTGAGTAGTTTTCTGTGCGCAGTTTTCTGAAACCGCAGGAGCAACGCTTCTGCGGTTTTTGTTTTTTGTTCACTCCCGCTGGAACTCCCAAGCAACCTGCAGCCGCATCTTCACCTCTGAGTGCAGAGACCAACCCGGAACGCCATTTGCTTGGAGGCGAATTCGATGCAGCGGCAAGCCAGCAGTTCCCCGCATTCACAGATCATAGAGACCCTGCCCGCCTGGCCGAATATTTTGGCGGGCGCCGGCGCGAGCACGGAAACCAGTTGGGCGCGCGGCGTCGATAGCCTGCGCGCAAAAGAGCTTTCGCTGGTGGTGCATTTGCTCGCGGCCGTGCTGCTGCTGTTTCCACTGTTCAACAGCATGGTGAATAAGTCGGCAAATGGGGCGAAAGAAAAGTTCGTCGGCGGAATTATCTTTCCAGGAATGCCGACGGAAAAAATGGCGGGGACTCTGGCGAAATCGAAAGGTGGTGGCGGTGGCGGCGAGCACAATCCCCTCCCGGCGCGGCATGGAGGCCTCCCGCAATTCGATTGGTCGCAACTTACGCAACTCGGGATTCCGCGCAATCCGCGAGCAAAATTGATGGTGAATCAAACACTGCTCGGGCCGCCGGAGATCTCCGTTCCGCTGGTGAGCGTGATTGGCGATCCGCTTTCGCGTGAGGCCACCGATTCGCAGGGACCGGGCTCGGATGGCGGGTTCGGCAAAGGCAAGCGCGGCGGCATCGGCGACGGAGACGGCGGTGGCGGGGGTGAGGGGAAGAAATGGGGCATCGGCGGCGGTGAACCGCTTCCTCCCGGGCGGAATGGCGTGGGCTATCCCGAGTGCGTGTTTTGCCCGACGCCGAGTTTTTCCGAAGAGGCGCGCAAGTCGAAAATGCAGGGTTCGGTAACGCTGCGCATCGTCGTGGGCACGGACGGCCGCGTCTCGAACATTCGCGTGGCGCGGGGGGTGGGCATGGGACTCGACGAACGCGCCATCGAAGCCGTGCGTGGCTGGCGGTTCAAACCCGCGCTGGGACCGGACAGAAAGCCCGTGCCGACGGAGGTGCTGATTGAGGTCACCTTCCGATTGTTGTGAACAGGGCGAGCTCGTGAATCTGCTAGGATGAGCGCATGAGAAGATTTGACAACGTCGAGGCGGAGATGCGATCCCGGGAAAAGCGGATCGCCGTCCGCTTCTTCATCGTGGCCCTCGTTTTCACGTTGCTGGCGCTGGTGCTTCCCGCGCTTCGTGCGGCGGCGCCGCAGGCTACGGCGGCGGGCACCGTGGAATTCGCGGCCACGGCCACGCCCAGCGGCGGACGCGCGGAGCCGGTGATGCGCCTGAGCGTCTCGCTGCTGCGCAAGAGTTTTGCGGATATCCACAAGGAAGCCGAGCAGTCGGAGGCCAAGCCGGATCTGGACAAGTTCATTGACGCGCTGAAAGTGTCCAAGGAGCTGAAGGCGTGGATGAAGCGCACACGCAGCGTGGAGCTGAGCGGCAGTGAGTTCGCCAAGCGCGTGATCACCAAAGACATTTTCGACGTGCCGGAGTTCTCCGACGCGTATTTGGCGCGCAATGCCGGCGATGCGACTGTGGGCTTCCCGGTCCTCAAGGCGAAGGAAAAAGACCGCACCGAAAATCCCGCGCGCTACGAAAAGGCCAAGAAGGAGTACCACGAGAACCTTCGGAAATTCATCGAGAACAACCCCCAATCGCGCGACGGCATGGAAGTCGAGCTGGATTCGATCAACCCCGGGCCGCGCTGGGCCGCCCAGGAAAGCGAGCGCAAGAGCCGCATCCGCGACCGCGCCCTGGAACTCGCCGAGTCCGCCTACCTGCTGGCCAAAACCGAAACCAACCTCGACGGCCGCGGCGCCTTCGCCAATGTGGCCCCGGGCGACTACTGGTTGAGCACCATCGAAGGCGAGGCCACCGTGGGCGACGCGCGTCTGCGCTGGGACGTGGCCGTGCCGGTGCGCGCCGGCCGCGTGACCCACGTCACGCTCACCAACGTAAATGCCGTGCGCAAATCCAGGGACTAGGCATTGCAGTAGAAGCCGGACCTTGAAAACTCCTTCCATTTAGCAGCGAAGTGCGCCGGACCGAAATCGAAACCTGAAAAAAGCGAGCTTTGACTTATTTGCGCCCGTGAATAGACTGTCTCCGTGGCCTCCTTGCAAAGACCCCGGCGCGGGCAAGCGGTAATGCACACCGCTGCGCGCCAAGGCGCGGCGTAAATGGACAACTGGGCGCTGTGGGTCGCCTTCAACCTGGGCATCCTGTTGCTGCTGGCGCTGGACCTCGGCGTCTTTCACCGCAAGCTGCACGCGGTCTCGCTGCGCGAAGCTATCTTCTGGAGCGTGCTGTGGACCGTGCTGGCGCTGGCGTTCAACATCAGCATGCTGTGGTGGTACAACCCGGCGCACCTGCAGGACGCGTCCTTGGCCGTGCGCAAGACGCTCGCGCTGGAGTTCTTCACCGGCTACCTCATCGAGCGCATGCTCAGCTTCGACAATATTTTTGTCTTTGCCGTGCTCTTCAGTTATTTCGGCGTGGAGGCGCGCTACCAGCACCGCCTGCTCTTCTGGGGCATCCTCGGTGCGCTGATTATGCGCGGGCTGATGATCTGGCTGGGCGTCGCGCTGATTTCGCGCTTCGCATGGATTCTCTACGTCTTCGGCGTATTCCTGGTCTGGACAGGCGCGAAGATGCTCTTCCACAAGCCGGAAGAAATCGAGCCGGAGAAAAATCCCGTCTTGAAGTTGGCGCGGAAATTCCTGCCCATCACGCCCGCCTATGAAGGACAGAAGTTCTTCATCCGCCACGAAGGCATCTGGAAAGCCACGCCCATGTTCCTCGTCCTGCTGGTGGTGGAAACCACCGACGTGGCCTTCGCGCTCGATTCCATCCCCGCCATCTTCGCCATCACCAAAGACCCCTTCATCATTTATTCCTCCAACGTGTTCGCGATTCTCGGTTTGCGCGCGCTCTATTTCCTGCTGGCGGCGATCATCTCCTACTTCCGCTATCTGAGTGCGGGACTCTCCATCGTGCTGATGTTCATCGGCGTGAAAATGCTGGTGGAGAGGTGGCTGCACATCTCCACGGCCTGGTCGCTGGGGATCGTCGGCGTGGTGCTGCTGGTGGCGATGGTGGCATC
>CAZIWR010000200.1:0-5106 GCA_964542805.1 uncultured Acidobacteriaceae bacterium | reverse complement strand
GCGTGCGCTTCGAGGGCCACCCCGACCTGCGGCGCATTTTGCTGCCGGAAGACTGGGAAGGCTACCCGCTGCGCAAGGACTACCCTGTCGAGGGTTTCCGATGACGACCGTGCAAACGGCCACAGGCTCCGCAGAAACGATGGTCCTGAACATGGGGCCGCAACACCCCTCCACGCACGGCGTGCTGCGCGTGCTGTTGGAACTCGACGGCGAAACGGTGGTGACCGCGCGGCCCGACATCGGCTACCTGCACACCGGCATCGAGAAAACCTGCGAAGCAAAAACATACTCGCAGGCCATCACGCTTACCGACCGCATTGACTACCTCGCCCCGCTTTCCAACAATCTGGCCTACTGCCTCGCGGTGGAAAAATTGCTGGGCCTCGAAGTGCCTAAGCGCGCGCAGTACATCCGCGTGCTGCTGACGGAGCTGACGCGCATCGGCTCGCATCTGGTGTGGCTGGGCACGCACGCCATCGACCTCGGCGCGATGAGCATGTTCCTCTACTGCTTCCGCGAGCGCGAAGAAGTCCTGAAAATTTTCGAGTTCGTCTCCGGGCAGCGCATGATGACCAGCTACTTCCGCATCGGCGGGCTGGCGCTGGAGCCGCCGCCCGGCTGGCTCGAGCGCGTGGCGCGCTTTGTGGAGATGTTTCCCGCGCGCATCCAGGAGTATGAAGACCTGCTTACCCAGAACCGCATCTGGCTGGGCCGGACGCAGGGCGTCGGCGTAATCTCCGCGGAGGACGCGGTCGCCTGGGGCGTTTCCGGGCCGTCGCTGCGCGGCAGCGGCGTGGCCTACGACATCCGCAAGATGTTTCCCTATTCGAGTTATGACGAATTCGAGTTCGACATTTGCACGCAAACGGCCGGCGACTGCTACGCGCGATATCTCGTGCGCGTGGCAGAGATGCGCGAAAGCCTGAAAATCGTCCGGCAGGCCATGGCGAAAATTCCGCCGGAGGGCCCCATCCGCAGTGAAGCGCCGGGCATCGTGCCGCCTTCGCGCGAGGAGATGAAGACTTCGATCGAAGGTCTCATCTACCACTTCAAACTTTTCACTGAGGGATTTGCGCCGCCGCCGGGGGAAGTGCAAGTGGCCATCGAATCGCCCCGCGGCGAGCTGGCTGTGTACGTGGCCAGTGACGGCACGGCCAAGCCGTGGCGGGTGAAGTTCCGCGCTCCCTCGTTCGTCAATTTGCAGGCCCTGCCGAAATTGTGCGAAGGGCGGCTGATCGCCGACGTGGTGGCCTGCATCGGCACCATCGACATCGTATTGGGGGAAATCGACCGGTAATTTGTGGTGAGCCAAACCGAAACATGACTCTGCCTCCGCATCTGGAAAACAAGTTTTCCGAACTGCTGAAACGATACCCGGTCAAGCGCTCCGCGCTGGTGCCCATGCTGCTCTACGCGCAGGACGCATTCGGCCACATCAGCAACGACATGATTGCGGAGATCGCGCGCCGCCTCGACCTGAACACTCTGCAAGTCACCGAAACGCTGGTGTACTACTCGATGCTGCGGCGCGTGCCTGCCGGCAAGTGCCACGTACAGGTGTGCACCAACATCTCCTGCAAAGTGCGCGGCGGCGAGCAACTGTGGCATCACGCGCAAAAGCGGCTGGGCATCGGCCACAAGCAGGCCACGCCCGACGGCGTTTTTTCGCTCGAGGAAGTCGAGTGCATCGGGGCGTGTACCGGTGCACCGGCCGTGCAGGTGAACTACGACTTCTACGAAAACCTGACGCCGGAAAAACTGGACACCATCCTCGACCAGTTCCAAGCCGGCCGAAAACCCACGCCGGTGCCGTACATTTCCGGCTCAATCCATGAGCGGCATCCGGACGAAGTGCCGGTGATCAGCCGCCGCTTTGGCATCAAGGATTCGCGCAAGATTGAGGTCTATCGGAAGCACGAGGGCTACCGGGCGCTCGAAAAAGCGCTGAAGGAGATGACCCCGGAAAGCATCATCGAGGAAGTGAAAAAATCGAATTTGCGCGGGCGCGGTGGCGCGGGCTTTCCGGCGGGCATGAAGTGGAGCTTTGTGCCCAAGGATTCGCCCAAGGCGAAGTACATTATCGCCAACGCCGACGAGAGCGAACCGGGCACCTGCAAGGATCGCCCGCTGATGGAATTCGATCCGCATCAATTGATCGAAGGCATGATTATCGCCGGGCGCTCAGTGAACTCGCACCAGGGCTACATCTACGTGCGCGGCGAATATCGCTACGTGCTGGACATCGTAGACGAAGCCATCCGCGAGGCCTACGAAAAGGGCTTCCTCGGAAAAAATATTCTCGGCAGCGGCTTTAATTTTGATCTGTGCACGCACACCGGCGCGGGCGCGTACGAATGCGGCGAGGAATCCGCGCTGATGGAATCGCTCGAGGGCAAGCGCGGCTACCCGCGCATCCGGCCTCCCTTCCCCGCCGTGGTCGGGCTCTACGGCTGCCCGACAATCATCAACAATGTGGAGACGCTCAGCGCAGTGCCGTCGGTGATCCTGAAGGGCGGGGAATGGTATGCGAACCTGGGGCCAGCGAAGAACGGCGGCACGCGCCTCTTCTGCGTCTCCGGACACGTCAACAAGCCCGGAATTTACGAGCTGCCCATGGGATTCAATCTTTTGAAAATGATCGAAGTCGCCGGCGGCATGCGCGGCGGGAAAAAACTAAAAGCAGTGGTGCCGGGCGGAAGCTCGACGCCGCCGTTGAAAGCCGAGGAATGCGACATCGCCATGGATTTCGATTCCGTGGCCAAGGCCGGCTCGATGCTGGGCTCCGGCGGCGTGGTGGTGCTCGACGAAGACACCTGCATGGTGGACTTCGCGCGCCGCATCATGAAGTTCTACGCGCACGAATCCTGCGGCTGGTGCATTCCGTGCCGCGAGGGTACGTCGTGGATCAAGCTCATCCTTGACCGCTTCCACGCCGGCGGCGGCCGCGCGGAAGACATTCCGTTGATCGATGAGGCTGCGAAAAATATGTTCGGGCGGACGTTCTGTCCGCTGGGCGACGCCGCCGCGATGCCCATCATGGCAATTGTCAAAAAGTGGCAGAGCGAATTTGAGGCGCACCTGAGCGGGCGCTGCCCGTTCAAGCACGCGGAAGTGGCAGTGGAAGTGTAGAGACGCGATGTGGGGGCGTGTCTTTAGACCGCCCTTTAACATACATGGCCGAACAGAAATCAGTCACGTTCACACTGAACGAGCACAAGGTCACCGTGCCCGCGGGAACCGTGGTGATTGAAGCCGCGCGGCGCGTAGGCATCGAAGTGCCCTCGTTCTGCTATTACCCCGGCCTGTCGCTGCAAGCCGCCTGCCGCATGTGTCTGGTGGAAGTGGAAAAGGCGCCGAAGATGCAGACGGCGTGCACGCTGGTGGCGACCGAAGGCATGGTGGTGCGCACGGACACGCCGCAGGTGCACAAGGCGCGCAAGGACATGCTGGAGTTCCTGCTCACCAACCACCCGCTGGATTGCCCGGTGTGCGACAAGGGCGGCGAGTGCGAGCTGCAGGACATGACCTTCCGCTACGGCCTGGACAAGAGCCGCTTCGTCGAGGAGAAGCTGCATTCGCCGGAGCAGGAATGGTCGCCGGTGGTGTACTACGACGCGCCGCGCTGCATCTTGTGCTTTCGCTGCGTGCGCGTGTGCGACGAAGGCATGGGCGTAAAGGCGCTCGGCGTAGGCCAGCGCGGCGTGAATTCCGTCATCATCCCCAACCGCGAAGACCATCTGGAATGCGAAGAGTGCGGCATGTGCATCGACATCTGTCCGGTGGGCGCGCTCACCAGCGGCACCTACCGCTACAAAACGCGGCCGTGGGAATTGACCTACGTGCCCACGGTCTGCGCGCACTGCTCCAACGGCTGCAAGACCACGCTGAGCGTCCGCAACAACGAAATCCTGCGCGCCAACAACCGCGATCTTTCCGGCATCAATAAAGATTTCCTGTGCATCAAGGGGCGTTTTGGTTTTGATTTCGTACACCACAAAGAACGGCTCAGGTTGCCGCTGGTGCGGCGGAGTGGCGCGCTCGCTCCTTCCAGCTGGGAAGACGCGCTGGCGGAGGTTGCGGCGCGGCTCAAAGCGGTGCGCGACGCGCACGGGCCGGACGCCATCGGATTCATCGGCTCGAACCGCACGACGAACGAAGAAAATTATTTGCTCGGCCGCCTCGCACGCGCTACGGTCGGCACCAACAACCTGGATCATCACCGCACCGCGGACTACGGCGCGCTTTTGCAGGCGCTCGGCGAAACCGCGTCCACTGCGCAGGCCGGCATGGAGCAGTTGGGCGCGGCAAAAGCCATCCTGCTGATCGGCAACGACCCCACGGACCAGAACCCGTTGGCCGCCTGGCAAATCCGCTCGGCCATTCGCCTCAACGGCGCGCGGCTGTACGCCATCAACGCGCAAGAAATCAAGCTGCGGCGCCAGGCAACACAGTTCGTGCACATCGCGCCGGGCGCGGAGGCATTGATCGCGCAATGGCTGGCCACTCGCGAGGGCGACCTTGAATTGGACACCAGCCTCGAAATGATGAAACTGCGCGGCGCGCTCGAAAAGGAACACGATGTGGTCATCGTTTTCGGCGCGGAGCTGCGCGGCGCGGCCATCGGCCATCTCGTGAAATTCGGCGTTTCCCTGCCAGGACAGACGCGCTTCATGGCGCTGGGCGACTATGCCAACTCGCGCGGCGCCGCCGACATGGGCTTGCTGCCCGACCGCTTGCCGGGCTACGCGTGGTTGAGTGATGCTGCCGCGCGTGACGCATTCGGAAAGCTTTGGGGAGCAGTGCTTCCCGAAACTCCCGGGATCGACGCGAGACGCATGCTGGCCGATGCGGCCGAGGGCACGCTGAAGGCGCTGTACGTTGTGGGCGCGAATCCGTTGAAAACATTTGACACGGGCGGGCGTCCCGCTGGGCTCGACCTGCTCATCGTGCAGGAATTGTTTTTGACGGAGACGGCGCAGCACGCCAACATCGTCCTGCCCGCGGCATCCGCCTATGAAAAAAACGGCACGGTCACCAACACCGCCGGCGAGGTGCAGTTGTTGCGCAAAGCCATGGAGACGATGGGCACGCGCACGGACTTCGATA
>CAZIWR010000199.1:0-5121 GCA_964542805.1 uncultured Acidobacteriaceae bacterium | reverse complement strand
ATCATGATTGACCGCGCGCTCATGTTTGGCGCTGCCCGCAAGCAGTCCCGCATTTTCGTCCAGCAGGTGGCGGGCGCCTTGCGCGAAGGCAAGCTCGATGAAGCCATTTCCATCGCCGAGCGCAACAAAAAGTCGCATATCGCCAAGGTGGTTGCCACCGGCCTCTCCGAATTCCAGTCCGCCTCCTCGCAGGTCGCGGAACAGGAAGTGGTGGACGCCGCCAAACGCGGCCTGGAGCGCTCCGTGGCCATTGTCCACGCCGAGCTCAAGCGCGGCCTCTCCGGCCTCGCCACCATCGGCTCTACGGCGCCGTTCGTCGGCCTCTTCGGCACCGTCATCGGCATCATCAACGCCTTCAAGGGCATTTCCCAGGAGAAGGCGACGGGTCTTGCCGCGGTCGCCGGCGGTATCGCCGAAGCTCTGGTCACCACCGCCATCGGTCTGTTCGTCGCCGTCCCCGCCGTCTGGGCCTTCAACTACTTCACCAACAAAGTGGAAGCCTTCGACGTGGAGATGGACAACTCCTCCATGGAGCTCATCAACTATTTCATCACGCGGCGTGCCGCAAGGAAGTAAGCCATGGCCTACAAGCCCAAAGCCCCGCCGGTGATGGCCACGCCCAACGTCATCCCCATGGCCGACGTCATGCTCGTGCTGCTGATCATCTTCATGGTGGTCACCCCCATGTTGCAGAAGGGCGTCTCTGTGGACCTCGCCGCGGTGGACAACCCCAGCGACATGAAGGATGCCGATAAGGAAGACGCCATCGTCGTGGCCGTTATGCGCGACGGCAGGATCTATATCGGCAAGACCCAGGTCGAGAGGAACCAGATCACTCAGCAGGTCCGCGATCAGATCTCCGGCCGCCTCGACAAGACGGTCTTCGTCAAGTCCGACGGCCGCGCCAAGTACGGCGATGTCGTCGGCGTGGTGGACGAAGTCCGTGCCGCCGGCGTCGATCAGCTTGGCCTGCTCACCGAGAAGGTCAAGGACAAGGGCGGCGCGCCTCCGCCTCCGACCGGCGGCGGCAATTAGTTTGTACCGCCGGCTCCCGAAGCTTCGGGATTGCCGGCGCTCGTAGGATAGGCTTTCCAGCCTGTCCGCTTTTGTAGGGGCGGGCTTTCGCCCGCCGCAGGCGGGTCCCGGCGTCTTGCGTCGGGAAGAGCGCCCGTTATACATCTCGATTCGATGGACGGAGTACTCGCATGGGAATCTCACTTGGTGGTGGCGGTAAGACGATCGCGGAACCCAACGTCATCCCGCTGATTGACATCTTGCTCGTGCTCATCATTATTTTCATGGTCATCAATCCGACCGTGCCCAAGGGCCTGGAAGCCCTCGTGCCTCAGCCCAATCCCAACAAGGAACAGCAGAACCCAGACATCCTGCAGAAAACGGTTGTTGTCCAGGTGCTGTGCGCGAATCCGAGTGACCCGAATTGCAGGCTCACCTCGCTCAAGATCAACGAAGAGATGCACACCTGGCTGACCCTCGGCCCGCGCATTGAAGAAATTTTCAAGCAGCGCGCCGAGAAGATCGCTTTCGTCAAGGGAGACCAGGGCATAATGTTCGGCGAGGTGGCTCGCGCCATCGACATCATGCGCAGTTCCGGCGTGTCCAAAGTCGGCCTGATCACCGCCAAGATCGAGGCGGGGGAGTAACCGTAGGACAGGCTTTCCAGCCTGTCCCGGGCAATGCCGTTGAGTTGGACCAGCTTTCTTGCCGGCTCTGGATTTCTAACGCCGGCTTGGTTCTTGCCCGATTTTCGGTTTTCGCTTTTCGATTTTCGGGTTTATCTTCTACCGGTTGCCATTCTTAGCACCAGCGGTCTTCGGCGGGACCCGCTCGGCGGGACCCGCCCCACCACCAAGGAGAGCAGGTATGCAGCGGATTTCGCGCAGCCATTTCGCCTTCATCCTGATTGTTTTGCTGGCCTTCGCTTCGGCGAGTTGCGCCAAGCTCAAGGCCCGCGACTTCCTCAACAAAGGCGTTGCCGCCTACAAGGCCGGTAACTTCGACCGGGCCATCGAGATGTTCAAGCAGGCCAAGGATGCCGACCCCACGCTTCTCAACGCCCAGCTGTATCTCGCTACGGCCTATGCCAGCCAGTACATTCCCGGCGCACCGTCGGAAGACAACATCAACAAGGGCAAGCAGGCCGTCGCCGAATTCCAGGGTGTTCTGCAAGCCGAGCCCAATAATCTCTCGGCCATCGACGGCATTGGCTCCATCCTCTTCCAGATGGCCGGCCAGCCTTTCGACGAAAAGAAAATGGCGGAGTCCCGCTCCTATCACGAGATGCACATCAAGCTCGATCCTTCGGCCAAGGAACCCTACTACTGGGTCGGCGTGATTAACTGGACCCTCTCCTATCGCGCCAATGCCGGCGTCCGCAAGGCCTGGAACGATGCCAACCCCAAGAAGACGGTCAAGGACGAGCAGCCTATGCCCGAAAAGGCCCGCGCCGAGTTCCAGGAAAAATACGGCGCCATCGTCGAGGACGGCATCAAGCAGCTCAAGCAAGCCATTGTGGTCGCCCCCGATTACGAAGACGCCATGGCCTACCTCAACCTTCTCTACCGCCAGCGCGCCGATATGTCCGCCTCTCCGCAGGAGCGCGAGGAATACCTCACGCAGGCCGACGCCCTCGTGGACAAGGTCAAGGAAATCAAACAGAAAAAGTCCGAGGCCGTTCCCACTGCGCCGTAATCATTCTTCCACCTCCGCATGCGGCTTGCCCTGCTTGCCCTGATCCCGCTCTGCGGGAGAAGGGAGCGAAGCCGAAGGGCCCCGACCGTTTCGATCGGGGCCGTTTTTTTTCTCCCTCGCGCACCGCACTCCTGTCATCCTGAACGAAGTCCCGACCCGGTCGGGACGCAGTGAAGGATCTCTCTTTCTTTCTTTCTTTCTTTCTTTCTTTCTTTCTTTCTTTCTTTCTTCCTTCCTTCCTTCCTTCCTTCCTGCTTCCTGCCCGTTTTTCCTTCCTCTCTTCCTCCTTCCTCTTTCCTCTTTCCTCATTTCTTTTTCTCTACACCCCACACCCTATACCCTTCCCTAACAGCCACTCGCCCCTATAAACTAAGCCATGGCCCCGCAGCGCCATCCCGTTCCCTCGCGTTCCGCCCGCCGCGCTCTGGACTCGCGTTTCACCGAGCTTCTCGAAAAGCTCAGTCACGGCCGCACGCCCGAGTCGCTCGACCTCGTTCGCCGCGCCTACGATTTCGCCGCCGAGCAGCATGAGTCGCAGGTGCGCGAGTCCGGCGAGCCGTTCATGTCCCATCCCGTCGAGGTCGCCCACATCCTCGCGGACATGAAGCTCGACTCCACCACCATCTGCGCCGCGCTGCTCCACGACGTGGTCGAAGACACCCGGATCCCCATCGAGAAAATTTCCGAGTCCTTTGGCCCCGATGTAGCTCGCCTCGTCGGCGGCACCACCAAAATCAGCCGCCTCGAGTTCCTCACCCCGGAAACGCGCCAGGCGGAGAACGTCCGCAAAATGTTGCTCGCCATGGTGGACGACGTCCGCGTGGTCGTCGTCAAGCTCGCCGACCGTCTGCACAACATGCGCACGCTCCATTTCCTGGAATCCGAGAGCCAGCAGCGCATCGCCCGCGAGACGCTCGACATTTACGCGCCCATCGCTCATCGTCTCGGCATGGGCCGCATCCGCGGCGAGCTGGAGGACTCCGCCTTCAGCTATCTCGAATCGGCCTCCTGCCTCGAGCTCCAGAAGCGCGTCGCCTCGAAATCCAAGGCCCACGACAAATTCCTCCACGGCGTCCAGGAAATCATCCGCAAGAAACTTGTGGAAGCCGGCGTGCCCGCGGAAGTCGAAGGCCGCATCAAGCGCCTCTATTCCATTCACCAGAAACTCGCGCGCGCGCAGCGCTCGCTCGACCAGATTTACGATCTCCTCGCCATCCGCGTCATCACCGACACGGTGCGCAATTGCTACGCCGCACTCGGCGTGATTCATCAGGTCTGGCGTCCCGTCCCCGGCCGTTTCAAGGACTACATCGCCATGCCCCGGCCCAACCTCTACCAGTCGCTGCACACCACCGTGCTGCATCAGGGCCAGCCCTTCGAAGTGCAGATTCGCACGCAGGACATGCACATCATTGCCGAGCAGGGCGTCGCCGCTCACTGGAAGTACAAAGACGGCAAAGAAGTCGCCGAGGCCGATGACCAGCGCATTCTCTGGATGCGCCAGCTCATCGAGTGGGTCAAGGAGATGCAGGAGCCCAGCGAGTTCCTCTCCACTCTCAAGATCGATCTCTATCCCGAAGAGGTGTACACCTTCACGCCCAAGGGCAAAGTGATTGTGCTGCCGCGCGGCGCTACGCCCGTGGACTTCGCCTACGCCGTGCACACCGAAGTCGGCCACGCCTGCACCGGCGCCAAGGTCAACGGCCAGATGGTGCCGCTGCGCCACCAAATCTCCAATGGCGACGTCGTCGAGATCCTCACCCAGAAGGGCCACGTGCCCAACCGCGACTGGCTCACCTTTGTGTGCACCTCGCGCGCCCGCAGCAAGATTCGCCACTGGCTCAATCTCCACGAGCGCCAGCAAGCCACCGAAGTCGGCCGCCGCCTGGTGGAGAAGGAAGCGCGGCAATTCGGCGTCAGCCTCAAAAAAGTGAAGGACGAAGACTGGCAGCGCGTCGCCTCCGAGTACGGCTGCGGACGCATCGAAGACCTCTACGCCGACCTCGGCTACGGCAAATATTCTGTGCGCCAGATTTTGCAGAAAGCCACCGGCGTGGAGCTCGGCGAAACGCCGCCGGAAAAAGCGCCCACGCTGGTCAGCACCGTCAAGCGCGTGCTGGGCTTCGGCGACGCCGCCATTCTCGTCAAGGGCCACGGCGACCTGATGGTGTACCGCGCCAAGTGCTGCAATCCGATTCCCGGCGACGAAATTATCGGCTACGTCACGCGCGGCCGCGGCGTGGCCATCCACAACGCCGCCTGCCCCAACGTCCAGTCGCTGCTCTACGAAGCCGAGCGCCGCATCTCCGTCGAATGGACCGGCGCCACCGAAGCCAAATTCCCCGTGCGCCTGGTCATCCGCGCCGAGGACCGCCCCGGCCTGCTCGCCGGCGTCACCGCCATCATCAGCGA
>CAZIWR010000198.1:0-5143 GCA_964542805.1 uncultured Acidobacteriaceae bacterium | reverse complement strand
CGGAACTGGCTCAGTTTCAGTTCGAGGTACGCCAGCAGGGCAACGCGACGTTTGTACACCTGTGGTCTGACGAGCGCAACTTGGTGCGGCGCGTGCTGCGTGTTGCAGAGGAAGCGGCCGGCAGGCTTGTGCTGGAAGTGCAGAGATTTGGAAAGTCAAAACCGGGGCGGCTGGAATTCACAAGTGGCGCAGGGCGGCCCGCCGGGCGTGCGTCGCGGGAAAAGTTCCGTGCCCGCTTCCGTCGGCTACTCCTTACGCAGTTTCCGGATGAGCGCGTCGAGTCCATGACGTCTGCGCCGGACTTGGAGCATTCGTTTTCCGGGTCGTATACGCGCGGGGTCACCCAGCGCGGACAGCGCGCGTGGGCGGTGCTGGGCGTGTCGAGCGCGGAAGACGCCTCCACCATCGATGCCGCGCTCACGTTCGGGTTGTTGTGGCTGGATTGGACGCGAGGCCACGCGGGGCGGCGCGTGGTGGAAGGGCTGCGGCTGATCCTGCCAGAAGGGAGCGCGCGAGTCGCGGCACATCGGCTGCAGGCTATCGTTGCGGCAGCCAATGTCGAGTTGTACGAACTGCACGAAACAACATGGCGGCTACAGCGCGTGGACCCGCGCGATACAGGAAACCTGCTGACGTGGCTGACGCCGCGGCGCGAGACAGAAGAAACGCAAGCGGCCGCTCGTGATGTGGTGGAGCGCGCGCAGGCCCTCGCGCCAGGTGCGATAGACGCGATTGTGCCGCCCGGAACGCGCGAGATAGCGCTGCGCTTTCGCGGTCTGGAGTTCGCGCGCTGGCACGGCGGGCAGCTGCACCTTGGGCTCAGTGATGACCGGCGTGCCGCGCAAACAAAACAGCGCGCGACATTGGAGTCGCTGATCAGGAAGCTGAACACTGTTCGCCATCCGCACGCAGCCGACAAGAACCACCCGCTGTATCGCGCGGCGGCGGAGCGCTGGCTCGAATCACTGGCGATGGAGGACATCACGACGATAGACGCACGGCTTGATCCAGAGCATGTCTATCCACAAGTGCCGGCACTTTCCGGCTCAGGACCGGATTCGGCCGGCGCCGGGCGCGGCGTGATGGATCTGCTCGGGGTGACGCGCGAGGGCCGGCTGGCGGTGATCGAACTCAAAGCGTCGGAAGACATTCATTTGGCCATGCAAGGCATGGACTACTGGCTGCGCGTGCGGTGGCACATGCAGCAGGGCGACTTTTCGCGCTACGGCTACTTCAGCGGCGTCGAACTGCAACCGAGGCCTCCGTTGTTGTATCTCGTAGCGCCGGGTTTCCGGTTTCATCCAGCCACAGACACGCTATTGCGTTACATCTTGCCGGAAGTGGAGTGTGTGCGCGTGGGGCTGAATGAAGACTGGAGGCGGGGACTGAAGGTCGTTTTTCGACAGTAGCGAAACTCAGGAATTCCCAAAATAGAAAGGAAGCAGCCTCGGCGTAGCCTCCGCTGCTTCCCGGGGTGTTTCTAAGTGGTGTTAGTGATTTCGATGCTCCCAAATGAAATCAGTTGTCCGTTGGCCGTCGTAGCGGCAGGTCTTTGATTTTCAACAGGTTGCAAAAAGAAAAGAAGCAGCTTCGGCAGAGCCTCGGCTGCTTCCCGGGGTGTGTCCTTGAAGTGGTCTTACCAGAATAGATGCCTCAGCATGGAAATGGTTGCACGAAGTAGAAGCCAAGCTCTGGCAAGGGCCTGAGTTTTGTGTCATGATTTTGAGCACGGGCACATGGGTGCCGGGGGCGCCTTCCGAGGGCATGCCTACTATGTACTTGCGCTTCTGGGGTGTAAGAGGATCCACGCCGACTCCGCAGCGAAGTAACCTGCGCTACGGCGGAAACACGTCGTGCGTGGAATTGCGCACACGTGACGGCATCTTCGTGTTCGACTGCGGCACGGGCCTGCGCCTGCTCGGCCACAGCCTGCGCAAGGAATTCGGCAAGCGCCCAATCAAGGCGCGCGTGTTCGTCAGCCACTATCACTGGGATCACATCCAGGGCATCCCCTTTTTCACTCCCCTCTACGGCCATCAAAACCATTTCGATTTTTATTCCTTCAAGTCCACCGAGACCAACGTGAGGCAGGCGCTCGAAGATCAGATGATCAACCCTTATTTTCCGGTGGACATGCGCGCCATGCTGGCGCGGCGGGATTTCCATGAGATCGGCGAGGAGAAGCGCAACTACAATGGAATTTCCATCACCAGCAAACGGCTGAACCACCCACAGGGCTGCATGGGCTTTCGAATCGAGCACAACGGAAAAGTAATCGTCTACGCCACAGACAACGAACCGGGCAATCCCGAGGGCGACCAGAACGTCCGCGCGCTGGCACAGGGTGCCGACGTCTTCATCTACGATTCGCAGTACACTCCGCACGAGTACAAGACCGTTAAGAAAAATTGGGGCCATTCCACGTGGGAGGAAGCTGTTAGCATTGCCCGCGAAGCCGAGGTGAAAAAACTCGTGCTTTTCCACCACGACCCCGACCACGACGACACCGCTGTGGACGCTATCCTTCGCGCATCCCGCCGCCGCTTCCGCGCCACCGTCGCCGCCAAAGAAGGCCTCACCCTGAAGCTGAAGTAGCCTCACCAGTTTTGAATTTCCACTTCGCAAAGCTAACTTGACGGCCGTCCACGCGCAGCCGAGAATGGGCCTGCATGAATTCATCGCTCAGCGCGAAGCTTGCGGGGATCGTCCTGCCCGACACAGACGACCATCCGATTCAACTCGGCGCGTTGTGGGCGGATGGTCCGGCAGTGGTCGTGTTTCTGCGACACTATGGTTGAGTGTTCTGCCGCGAGCACGTCGCGCAGTTGCGCGAACACGAACAGTCTTTTCGCGAAAAGGGCGCACACCTTGCCGCCATCGGGCTCGGCGACCAGCACTACGCCCGCCTTTTCCGCGAGGACACCGGCATCACCTTCCCGCTCCTGGTGGACGCGCAGCGCGCGGCCTATCGCGTTGCGGGGCTTGGCTCCGGAACTCTGCTGCACATCCTCCGAAGCGACAACAAGGCAGCTCGCAAACGTGCCAATGCCGCCGGTCACCAGCAGGCTCGCCTCGGCAAGGATCCCTTCCAGCTCGGCGGGAGCTTCGTTTTCGGTCCCGGCAACGTGGATCGCTTCGCCCACCTTAGCGAAACCTTTGGCGACAACGCCACGGTCGCCGCGCTCCTCTCCGCTCTTCCTTGATATGAATTGTGAATGTGGTGCTAGGAATGTCCGCGGTCGGCGATGAACGACCGGTTGATTTCGCCGATCGTCAGCGTGCCAGCTTGGCGCATGATGGTCTGCAATTCCTGGCGCAGAATTTCGAGCACCGCTTCGACGCCTGGCTGGCCAAACGCGCCGAGCCCCCACAGATAGGGGCGCCCGATGGCGATGGCCGAAGCGCCCAGCGCCATCGCCTTGAAGATGTCCGTGCCCCTGCGGAAGCCGCCGTCCACCAGCACCGGAATGCGCCCCTGCACGCCCTCGACAACTTCCGGCAGGCTTTCTATCGTTCCACGCCCGCTCTCTTCGGCGCGTCCGCCGTGGTTCGAGATGATGATTCCGTTCACGCCGTGCTCCACGGCGAGTTGCGCGTCCTCGCGGGTCACGATGCCTTTGACCACCAGCGGCAGCGGCGTTGCATCGCGAAGGCGCTTGACGTAATCCCAGGTCATGTCCAGGGGATCAATCGTGGTCACTCCGGAAACGTCGAGCCCGCGAAACATCGGTTTGCGCTCGACGTAGGTTTTCACATTGGTGAACACATCTCCCTGATGACACACTTCGCATTTTCTGGTGTCGCGGCGCGCTGCCAGCGCCAGGGTTTCGCGATTCGTGCCGCCCTGCAGGTCCACCGTCAGGACCAGCACCGGGCAGCCCGCCGCTTCGGCGCGTTTCACCAGCGCCCGCGCCACAGCCCACTGGTTAGTGGGATAGAGTTGGTACCAAACAGGCGACTGGCGCGCGCGGATCACTTCCTCCACCGCCGTCGAACTTACCGTGGAGAGAATTTGTAAATGCTTCTTGGCATACGCAGCGCGGGCCACGGCCAGCTCACCTTCCGGATGGAACACCTTCTGGCTGCCGGCTGGAGCGAGGACAATCGGCGAATCCCAAGTGACGCCGAAGAGTCTCACGGACATGTCCACTCTGCTGACGTCTACCAGGCGGCGCGGCCGGATCGGAAAGCGCGCGAAGGCTTCGCGGTTGGCGCGCAGCGTGGCATCGTCGTCCACGCCGGTGGCGATGTAGCCGAAATGCGCCGGAGGCAACTTGCGACGTGCCGCCGTCTCGAATTCGAAAACATTCAGGGCGCGCTCCGGCGACGGAATTTCGTCCTGGGACAATTGCCACCCTTCCGCGACTTCGGCAAATTGCGCGAGAAACGGGCTGGCAAGCAGAAATTTCAGAAAGCGGCGGCGATCGTGTTCCTTGGCGCTCATGACCGTGCACGGTGCCAGCACGAAGGACACAGGTCAAGTGGAAATTGCACAGTGGAGATTTTGTCGGAGTGTGAAGATGCCCGCCTAGGATCGGGCAATGCAGGAAATCAATAGAACAGGTACTTCCGCCACTTCTCGTCCTGGCGGCCGATGAGCCGCATCAGTTGTCGCGAAGTGTGCAGAGTGAACGGCCGCGGACGTCGCTGCAGGCGCAGGCCGGCCTCTTCGGGAGTGCGGTCGCCCTTCCTGTTGTTGCAGGTGTAGCAGCACGCCACCAGGTTTTCCCAGGTGGAATGCCCGCCGCGAGAACGCGGCATTACGTGGTCCAGTGTGAGATCGCCGGCGGGAAACACGTGTCCGCAGAACTGGCACGTGTTGCGGTCACGCAGCAAAATATTTTTCCGGGACAGCGCACGCGTCTGCTGCGGGATGTGCCGGTAGGCCAGCAGGCGAATCACCGACGGAACCTTCATGGAGGCTGCGGCGGAGTGCACTTCGGCGTGGTTGTGCTCTTCGGCCTGGGCCACGCCCTTGAGCATCAGGACTAGGGCGCGCCTCACCGCGGTGACGTTGATCGGCTCGAAGGTCGCGTTCAGAACGAGCACCGGCTCCTGCAGAACGGAAGGACGCCGCGCAATCGGCTTGACGCCGGCCGGCAGCTTTTCCGGCGCCGAATAGTCGGCGGAAAGTTTCGGCCGT
>CAZIWR010000197.1:0-5150 GCA_964542805.1 uncultured Acidobacteriaceae bacterium | reverse complement strand
AAGGCCGGCACGAACGGCAGCGCCATCGCCGCCGCCAGCAAGAAACACAGGCCGCCAAACAGTGCCATCACCATGCTCTGAATCGGCTCCGGCTGTTTCGGCGTGCGGTAGAGGCAGTAGCCGGCCACGCCGAGGAAGCTGAGAGGCGGGAAGAAATCGAGGAAGTCCAGCGCCGCGATGCTCCCGAACGGTCGCAGCCACCCGCCGAGAAACAACGTCGTCGCGATGCTGGCCACCACAATCATGTTGGCGTACTCGGCGAGAAAATAAACCGCCCAGCGAAAGCCGCTGTATTCCGTCATGTATCCGGCAACCAGTTCGGATTCAGCCTCCGGCAGATCGAAGGGCGCGCGGTTGGTTTCGGCGATGGAGGCGACGAGATAAAGGAAGAATCCGATCGGCGCGACGAACACGAACCACGTGCCTCCGTGCTGCGCCAGCACAATCTTCTGCGTGGAGAGCGTGCCGGCCAGCAGCACGCCGCCGACCAGTGCCAGCCCCGCAGCCGTCTCGTAGCTGATCATCTGCGCGGTGCTGCGCAGCGCGCCGAGCAGTGAGTAGTGGCTGTTGGAGGCCCAGCCGCCCAGGATAATTCCGAAAATTCCCATCGAGCTGACTGCCACGATGAAGAGCAGGCCGATGTTCAGCTCGGCAATCTGAAAAAACGGTCCAATGGCCAGCGCGGAATACGCCAGCATCGCCGCGGTCACCGAAATCACCGGCGCGAACCAGAAAACCAGTTTATCCGCGTTCTCCGGGATGATGTCTTCCTTGATCAGCAGCTTCAGCGCGTCGGCGATGGGCTGGAGCAATCCGTGCGGCCCCACGCGCATTGGTCCCAGCCGCGCCTGCATGTCCGCCATCACCTTGCGTTCCATCAGCACCACGTAGCCGGCCAGCAGCGGCAGCACGCCGACGATCACCAGCGCGAAAATCAGCGGCCACATGTACGTCTTCAGGAATTCGAGCAGCGCGCTCACTAGCGGTCCACCTCGCCAAGCACAATGTCCAGCGTGCCGATGATCGCCACCACGTCGGCCACCAGGTGGCCCTTGATCATCTTGTCCAGCGCTTCCAGGTTGATGAACGACGGCGGGCGGATACGCACGCGATAAGGCTGCGTGGTGCCGTCGCTGACAATGTAATAGCCCAACTCGCCCTTGGGTGCTTCGATGGAGTGATACACCTCGCCCACCGGCGGCTTAAGCACCTTGCCCACCTTGCCCATGATCGGCCCCGCGGGAATATCCTCGATGGCTTGCAGGCAAATGCGGTTGGACTGGCGCATCTCCTGCATACGCACCACGTACCGGTCATACGTGTCGCCGTTTTTGCCGATGGGAATCTCGAAGTCGTACTTGTCGTACGCGGCGTAGGGCATGGCCTTGCGGATGTCCCACTTCACCCCGCTCCCGCGCAGCACCGGGCCCGTGGCGCCCATGTCGATCGCATCCGCCGCGGAAAGCACGCCGACGCCTTTCGTGCGCGCGATCCAGATGCGGTTTTCGGTGAGGAGCTGCTCGTACTCGTCCACGCGGTGGACGAAGTCGAGGCAGAAGCGCTTGGTTTCCGCTTCAAACCCGTCGTAAGTGTCGTATTGCAGGCCGCCGATGCGAAACGCATGCGTGGTGAGCCGCGCGCCGCAGTACTTTTCGAAAATCTTCAGAATTTCTTCGCGTTCGCGGAGACAGTAGAAGAGCGGCGTTAGCGCGCCGATGTCGATGGCGTGCGTGCCCAGCCACAGCAGATGGCTGGAAATCCGCTGCAGCTCGGTGAGGATTGTGCGCACCACCTTCGCGCGCATGGGAGCTTCCGCGCCGAGCAGCTTTTCCACCGCTTCGCAGTAGCCCAGGCCGTTGGAGACCGCGGCGACGTAGTCCATGCGGTCCACGTACGGCGCGAACTGCGTGTAGCTGCGGTGCTCGGCGATTTTCTCCACGCCGCGGTGCAGGTAGCCGATGATGCACTCGGAGTCCACGATGCGCTCGCCGTCCAGGCGCAGCTTCACGCGCAACACGCCGTGCGTGGAAGGATGCTGCGGGCCCATGTTGAGGATGATTTCGTCCGCGCCGAGCACGGTCTGCTCGACGCCCGGGAAGCCGGAGATGCGCGTGTCGGCCATCGCTACTGCCCGCTCTCAATGCCGAGATTTTCGCGGACCCATGCGGTGTCCTGCGTCAGGATGTCGTAGTCTTTGCGCAATGGATGCCCCTGCCATTCGTCCGGCATCAGGATGCGCTTCAGGTTCGGGTGGCCCTCGAAGACGATGCCGAACATGTCGAAGGCCTCGCGCTCGAGCCAGTTGGCAGTGCCCCACACGCCGGTGACGCTGAGACAGCTCTCCCCTTCTCCGAGGAAAGCCTTCAGGCGCAGGCGCTCGTTTTTCTTGAAGGAATAAAGGTTCAGCACCACGTCGAAGCGCTGCTCGCGCTTGGGCCAGTCCACGGCGGTCAGGTCCACCAGGTAATCGAAGCTCTCGTCATCGCGGCAATACATCCCGATTTCCAAGAGCGATGCGCGATCCACCACCAGGATGGCTTGCTTGCGGTCCGTCCAGGCTTCACGGATTTTGTCCCCGAAGCGCGCCTTGAAACGCTTGACCAGTTCGTTGTCGAGTGCCACCGGCCCTTCTTTGGGCGGAGGAGGCGCAGCCGGCGGCTTCGGCGCAGCGGGCGCCGCAGGTTTGGCAGGCGCAGCGGCGGGCGCCGCAGGCTTCTCCGAAGGCGTGCTCGGCGGAGAGGGTGGCTGTTTTTCCGAGGGGTCGTTGGCCATTCGCTTGTCGGTGAAGCCGGCTGCCAGAGCACAGCAGCCGAGAATAGTAAACCGTATTTTCTAACACAGCCCGCGAAATCCCGTCAACTTTCGCGGCCCATCAAAATAAAAAATCCCGGCCGCGAAATGGGCCGGGACGTCTCAGCAAACTCCGCTGGCTGTTGCGGCTAGACCCACTCCAGCGCGCCTTTCTTGTATAGCCACACGTAGCCCACCAACAGGATGCCCAGAAACACCATCATGGTCACCAGGCCATACAGGCCCAGCAGCCCGTACTGCACCGCCCAGGGAAAGAGAAACACTGTCTCCACGTCGAAGATGACGAACAGAATCGCGACGATATAGAAGCGCACCGAATAGCGCCCGTGCGTGTCGCCCTCCGGCGGAATGCCGCACTCGTAGGGCTTCAGTTTTGCGCCCACTTGGCTCGAGTCCGGCCGGATGAATTTGAAGACGACAAGGGCAATGATGGGAAACGACGCGGCCATCGCCGCAAAGATGAGCACCGGAATGTATTCAGCGGGCACCGTTCACCAAGCCACGGATACTAACACAATCTTTTGGCCGCGGCCAAATCGAAACACCAATCAACCGTCGTGGCGAACGAGGCTGCGTGCTATGATTGTGTCTTCAAGCCATGCAACGAAGCCTTTCCAATATCCTCCGATGGCCCCTGTTTGTCCTGCTAATGCTCTCCCCCTGTGCCGCGCATTCTCAGACTCGCCCACCAGCCCCTGATCCAACGACGAATGCAATCAACAAAGCAATGCAAGATGGCAGGTTCGCCGACGCCGAAAAGATACTCATTACTGCGATCCAACAAATGGAGCAGGAGGAAACTAAAAGCGCCCGGCTGAGCTTGTATTTGAAGCGCCTGGCAAATCTACTGATGCGAAAAGAGAATTACACAGAGGCTGTCGCGCTCACGCAAAGAGCGCTGGAAATCGACCGGGAAGTGTTCGGGCCAGACAGCAGCCGTGTGGCTGGGGATTTAAGCAACCTCGCTTTGCTTTATGACCGGCAGAGAAAAACAGACGCGGCAGAAGGGTTTTTCAAGCAGGCACTGGAAATCGCGCGACGGAATCAGAATATCGATGCTCGCAGCACTCTATCCGTGATCAACAATTTCACTGGCTTCTATCTGCGACAGCGCCGATGGGCGGAAACGGAGGCGCTCCTCTTGGAAGCTAGGAAGGTTTGTGAATCCCAGGCCGAGCCTCAGACTTCGCCCTGCTTACCACCGGGAGGAGGTTTGCTCGCTGAGGTTTATCGCAAACAAGGAAAAGTGAACGAGGCCGAGCAATTGATTGCAGAGTCGGTGCGGAAATCGGAAGGCGCGGGCAAGGATGCCACGGAAATGGCGCATGGCCTGATCAGCCAAGGGCACAAATTCGAGTCGGAGAAGAACTACAGCGAGGCCGAGCGACTTTACAGACAGGCGATTGCCTTGTACGAGAAAAACGAGGAACCTGACGATCCACTTTATCTTCCTGACGAATTGTACCGGCTCGGCCAAGTTCTCGAAAAGCAAGGCCAGAAAACCGAAGCCGAAAAAGTTTATTTGCGCGCCTTAGAATTGGAATTCAGCGCCGCCAGCCCGAAACGCCCGGATCTGCCGACTGTCATGAGTGCCTCCGGGTTGCTCAACCTCTACCGCGCACAGGGCCGTCTCCGCGAAATGGAACCAATCTTCAGACGCTTGCTCGAAACGCAAGAAAGGCTGCTCGGCCCGCGGCACGCCAACGTGGCGTTCACGATACTGATGTTGGCTGAAATGTATGCGGAACAGCAAAAGTACTTCGAGGCCCGGCCGCTGTTCGAGCGCGCGCTCGCTATTCAGGAAAAGAATATGGGACCCGATCACCCGGGATTGATCGGCGCTCTCAGCTACTACGCTGCCCTACTCCGTAAGACGAAAGAAGATGAATTAGCGGCAGAAATTGAGGCGCGCATCAAAGCCATCCAGAAAAAATCGCAGCGGCCGGACCGGCCGCAGTAGTTCGCTCACCAACCCCCGAATTTAGAGCGTTGCGTCAGGGCGTTTTTTGCGCAATCACCCCGATGTTGGCGATGGTGTCGCCCTTCTTCATCGACGGCACCGCACAGATTTAGAGGACTACGCCGGCGGCGGGCGCGCGCGCTTCGAAAATCGTTTTGCCAAAATAGTCGGTGACGTAGCCTACCTTCATCCCCTCTTGCACGTACGTGCCGCGGCGCACCAGCGGATAAAATATCCCCGTCTGCTCGCTGGGGATTCCTGCGACTTTTTCGATCCACACCGGATGCTCGATCGGCTTCACCGCGCCCGGCAGCATTTTCAGGTAGCGCATCACGTTCAGGCAGCCATTGACGAGCACCGCGAGATCGTCCGGCTCGAC
>CAZIWR010000196.1:0-5158 GCA_964542805.1 uncultured Acidobacteriaceae bacterium | reverse complement strand
TGCCTTCGCGCAGCAGCTTGTCGTAGGTGGCTTGTTCGAGCTTGAGGTCCACCGTCTGCGCGCCGCTCATCGTTCTTTCGCCGTCCGATTTTGTCTGCGCCACCAGCACCGCCAGCGCGCCCACCCAGCGATTGCCTTCGCGCCCCAGATACACTTCTCGCGTGTCCAGTTCGATGCGCAAATTCAAAGCGCGGGCATCGCCGCCGGCGACACGTTCCAGTCGCACCTTCAAGCCCAGTGCCGAAGATTCCAGCGGGCTATTCGCCGCAGCCTGCAGCAGCTCGGCCAGCTTCGATTCTTCAGCGGGGGCGTCCTTGACGGCGAAATAGCCGCGGCGGTTTCGCACCTTTAGCCCGGGGCGTTTCGCGCGCACCGTAATTTCGTGGAACTTCCCGTCCCACTGGTTGTGCACCGGGTAGTAGCCCAGCTCGTAGGTGACGCGGGATTCGTCGATGGCTGTGCGCACGGATTGATTGATTTCGTTCGCATTGTAGAAGGCCCGCCCGCCCGTGCGGTCGGCCAGCATATTCATGGTGTCGAATTCCTTGCGGTCGGGGCCGCCTAAGGTGAACTCCGGAGCGCCGGGTCCCTGCCCTCTGGCAACGGCCGCGGGATTGAAATTGGGATTGGGGAAGGCGGTCATCAACCCGCGCGCATCCACGGGATAGATGGCCAGGTTGGCCTGGTTCAGTGCGCGCGCCGCGCGTTCCAAGTCTCTCCAGAAAACTTCTTGCTCGGGTGAAGACAGCAGGTCCGGGTTCCTCGAGGCGAATGGCGGCTGCAGCGTGGGGCGTCCTGCACGGCCCGACGAAGTTCCTGTCGGCTGCTCCGGCCCTATGGCCAGGGCTCCGATGGCAGCGGCCGCATCCGCGGACGTCAGGCCCGTTCCCCGCGTGGAAGCGTACAGCCGGTCGAAGCCGTAGGAAATGGGAAAGCTCCCGGAAACCCACACCAGGTTTTTCCGTCCGGGGACGCGCAGGAGGTGGTCGGCGATGGCCACCAGCGCATCCACGGTCCGATGCACGCGGTCGCGCAAGAAAAAGCCGCTTTGAAGTCTCGACGTGTTCCGCAAAAACTCATCGATTTCTTTGATCCCGCTCTGCATCACCTCCGTGTCGGACGCGCTCACCTGCGTCTCTTCTCTCGCCCGGTAGCGCTGCAGCGCGCGGATCAGCGGCGCCGGGTCGCTCGTGAAGTCGAACAGCACGCGCACGCCAGCGGTCGAAAGCACGTACAGCGCCACGCGGTCCTGCGGTTGCAGCTTCTCCAAAAACCGCACCACCCCCTGCTGCCCGTACACGCTGTCCTTCGCCTCGGTGTTAAGCGCATCCAGTAGGATCACTGTGATAACCGGCGTGACCTCCTGCGAGCGGTCCTCGCGGTTAGTAAACGTGTTGCGCGGCAGCGCAGCCGCCGCGGCAGGCGCGGGCAGCGTGCGCGGACCTCCTCCGGAAACGTTTGCCGAAAACGTGGCCACGCTTTGCAGCTTCCCGTCCTCGAGTACCTCGAAATCGTCCCGCGTCAGCCCGCTGACGGGTGCCCCGTCTTTGCCCCACACGATGGTGCTCACCAACACCAGCCGCGACGTCGCCCGCAGCACACGCTCCTCTTTTTTCGCTTTGCCAGCCGGCTCCTGCTGCGCCAGCGCCGAAAACACCAGCACGGCCCCGGCCGCTACCAGCGCGGCCGTGCGCATCGGCACTTTCCTTTGACCCGCAAACTTCATCCGCAACTCCTCGGAGATTTCGAGTCTACACCTGTCCGCCTCCCGGCGGAATATTCCGATGGACATCTTCTCGCGCGCCGAGGAACTTTCTGGCCTCAATCGGTGTCCAACCGATTGATCCGCTCAATCCTCTTTAGGAGGTTTCACCATGAAACGCCGCGCGATTCTCGCCAGCCTGCTGATTGCGTTTACTCTTTTCCTGATCGCCCGCGCTTATCCCGTGCGCGCCGCGCAAGCGCCCCGCGCCGAGGACCAGCTTCTCCAACTCGTGCGCAATTGGCTGGACGCCGATGCTCGCGGCGATCACGCCGCGCTCGACCGCCTCATCGCCGACGACTTCATGGGCTTTGCGCACGGCAACATCGTTTCCAAGGACGACATCGCGCCCGCCGACGCTCCCCCAAAAACGAACGTCGTCAAATACTCGCTGCAGGAATCGTCCGTGCGCCTCTACGGCGACACCGGCGTGGTGATGAGCCGCGTGGTCGTGGAAGACCCTAATCAGCCCGGCGAATTCAAATGTACGCTCGTCTTCCAGAAGCGCGGAGACTCCTGGAAAATCATCGCCGCCCACATGGCCCGCTAGCGCCCTGCCAGCAGTCATCAATCCGTCTCTAACTTTTCCTTTGTGTGCTCCGTGTCTCCGTGCCTCCGTGGCTTCCCCCGCTTTTCGTTTTTCGGTTTTCGCTTTTCGGGTTTCTTTCCTTCCTCCTTCCTCTTTTCCTCATTCCTCTGATAGATTCCCACTCGCCGTTACCATGTCCCAAGAACAGCCATCGTCTCCCGGCCTCGCCCGCCGCCTGGGTCTCTTCGACGCCACCATGATCGTGATGGGCGGCATCGTCGGCTCGGGCATTTTCATGAACCCCTACGTGGTCGCCCGCCAGTTGCACACGCCGTTTCTGATTCTCGCGGCGTGGGCTATCGGCGGACTGATGGCGCTCTTCGGCGCGTTCATCTATGCCGAGCTGGCCGCGCGCCGCCCGCACGTCGGCGGGCAGTACGCCTACATCCGCGAGGCCTACCATCCCTCGGTGGCCTTCATTTACGGCTGGGCGCTGCTGCTGGTCACGCAGACCGGTGGCATGGCCGCCGTCGCGGTCACCTTCGCGCGTTATTTTCTGGAGATCACCCACGCCCGCGTGCCCGACGCGCTGATTGCCTCGCTTGCGCTCGGCCTGCTGACCCTCATCAATTGCCTTGGCGTGAAGGAAGGCAGCACCGTGCAGAGCACGCTAATGGTGCTGAAGATTCTGGCCATCGTCGCGCTCATCGGCTGCGGATTGTTTTTGGCCGGCACGCCGGCCGCGCCGGACACCGCCGCACCCCTGCTGGACCGCCCCGCTTCGTTCGATTTGCTCACCGCCGTGGGCGCGGCCATGGTGCCGGTGCTGTTCGCGTACGGCGGCTGGCAGACGGCCAGCTTTGTCGCCGGGGAAATGCGCCAGCCGCAGCGCGATCTGCCGCGCGGGCTGATCATCGGCGTGGTCGGCGTGGTGGTCTTGTATCTCGCCGTGAATTTTGTTTGCGTGCGCGTGCTCGGCGCGTCCGGCCTCGCCGCCACCACCACGCCTGCCTCCGACGTGATGCGCGCCGCGCTCGGCGAACCCGGCGCAAAACTCATCGCCGCGGGCATCGCCATTTCCACGCTCGGCTTTTTGAGCCAGGGCATGCTCACTGCGCCGCGCGTCTATTACGCCATGGCCAAGGACGGCCTGTTCTTCCAACGCGTCGGCTGGCTGCATCCGCGCACGCGCGTGCCCGTCGTCGCCATCGCCGTGCAGGGTGTCTGCGCCATCGCCATCGCCCTTTCCGGACGCTACGAACAAATTCTCAGCTACGTCATCTCGCTCGATTTTCTTTTCTTCGGCCTCACCGCCACCTGCATTTTCGCCTTGCGCCGCCGCGAGGCCCGGGAAAATCCGTCCGCGCCAGCCACCTATCGCATTCCCGGCCATCCAGTCACCACAATTCTTTTCATCGCCGCCTCCTGGCTCGTCGTGCTCAACACGTTTTACAAATACTGGGAAAGCTCGCGCATCGGTTTGGCGATTTTGTTGTCTGGCATTCCCGCGTATATGTTCTGGAGTCGGAGGAAGTCCCGGTGAGCGATCCGCGCCGCGTGATGAGCACGGAATACATCGAGTGGGCCAAGCTGCGTGCGCACGCCCGCTTCAATCTGGCCACTAGCGGCGTGTTGCATTATCCGCTCAAAGATCTCGGCGTCACGCTGGAGCAACTCGAAATTAGCGGGCCCAGTTTCTACGGCTACGAGCCGCTGCAGCAGGCGCTGGCAAAAAAGTGCGGCGTCTCGCCCGACTGCGTGGTCGCCGCCATCGGCACGTCCATGGCCAACTATCTGGCCATGGCCGCCGTCATCGAGCCCGGCGACGAAGTGCTCATCGAGCATCCCGCCTACGATCCGCTCATCGCTGTGGCGCGCTACCTGGGCGCTGACGTGCAGCACTGGGCGCGCCGCTTCGAAAACAGTTTTCGCATTGATCCCGCGGAAATCCAGCGCCACGTCACGCCGTGCACCCGCCTCATCGTGCTCACGAATCTGCACAATCCCAGCGGCGTGCTCGCGGACGACACCACACTTCGCCAGGTCGGAGAAATTGCCCGCCGCGTCGGCGCGCACGTCTTGGTGGACGAAGTGTATCTGGAAATGCTCGCCACGCAGCAGCCGCCGGTTGCGCCACGCTCTGCGTTTCATCTCGGCGAAGAATTTATCGTCACCAGCAGCCTCACCAAAGCCTACGGCTTGAGCGGCCTGCGCTGCGGCTGGATTCTGGCCCGCCCGGACCTCGCCAAGAAAATGTGGCGCCTGAACGACCTCTTCGGCAACATCCCCGCGCACACCGCCGAGCTGCTCAGCGTCATCGCACTGGATCGCCTCGACAAAATCGCCGCCCGCGCTGCTGCATTGCTCGAAAAAAATCGCGCCCTGCTCGACCTCTTCCTCGACTCGCGCCGCGACCTCGAAGTTGTGCGTCCCGCATGTGGCACAATTGTTTTTCCGCGCCTCACCCGAGGCGACCCGGAGAAGTTTTTCGCGGTGCTCCGCGAAAAATATGAAACCTCGGTTGTCCCTGGGAAATTCTTCGACCTGCCGGAACACTTCCGCATCGGCATCGGCGGCGACACCACCACTCTTGATGCTGCCCTCGCCCGCCTGGCCTCAGCTCTGGACACTCTCGCCTAGTGGGGCGCTGCCCTACTGCATCACGTTCCGTATGATGTCCACGATCACGGACGTCTTGTCATTCATCAAAATCACACTCCCGCCGATGACTCCGCGGCGATAGCCGCCCGGCAGCCGCGGCAACTGCCGTTCCAAATCGTCCGGCAGCGGCGACAGTCTTTTTTGCAGACCCGGCGGCAGCGTGCCGCGCTCGCGGAGTTGCTTTTCCAGTCCCGGAGGCAGGCGGT
>CAZIWR010000195.1:0-5166 GCA_964542805.1 uncultured Acidobacteriaceae bacterium | reverse complement strand
TCCTGCACCCGCCCACCGGCACGATCAACTGCCTCGCCGTGAACGAGAAGGGCGAAATCTCCGGCACCACCACCACCTCCGGCCTCGCCTGGAAACTTGCCGGACGCGTGGGCGATTCACCGATCATCGGCGCGGGGCTGTTTGTGGATAACGAAGTCGGCGCAGCGGGCTCCACGGGGCGCGGCGAGGAAAACATCAAAATCTGCGGCGCGCACACCATCGTGGAAATGATGCGCAAAGGCATGACACCGACGGATGCGTGCCTGGAAGCGTGTAAGCGCGTGGCCGGGAGTTACAAAAACGACAAGACGCGCTTGCGCAGGGTCAGTATCAACTTCTATGCGCTGAACAAGGACGGCGTCCACGGCGGCGCCTCGCTCTGGGGGCCGCGTCCCGGAGGGCGCGGGCCCAGCTACGCGGTGCACAACGGCGTCGAGGCCAAGCTGATGCCTTGCGCGCCGCTGTTTGAGACCGCAGCCAGCTAGAACTCTTCGGCATGGATCGCGCCAACATTGTCATTATCGGCGGCGGAGTGGTGGGCTGCGCGATTGCCGCCGCCGTGGCGAAGAGCACCTCCGACGTGTTCGTGCTGGAAGCCATGCCCAAGGTGGGCATGGGCGCGAGCACTCGCAACAGCGGCGTGATCCACTCCGGGTTGTATTATACCGCAGGGTCGCTGAAAGCGCGGCACTGCGTCCGCGGCAATCAACTCACCTACGAATTCTGTGCGGCACACGGCGTGCCGCATCGCCGCACAGGAAAACTCGTCGTTGCGATAGAGGAAGCAGAAGCACAAGAACTGGCGGCTCTGTTGGAAAAAGGCCGCGCCAACGGCGTCGAGGGTTTGCGCATCGTGGACGCGGCAGGCATTCGCGCGCGCGAGCCGCACATCACCGGCCACGCCGCCATCGAAGTGCCTTCCACCGGAATTGTGCTAAGCGAGGAATTGGTGAAAGCGTACGCGCGCGTGGCCACCAGTCAGGGCGCCAGCATCGTCACACACGCCAAGGTGACACGCCTGGAACCGCAAAACGATTGCATTCGCGTCACGAGCGAAGCCGGCGAGATCGAAGCGCGCTGCGTGGTCAATAGCGGAGGGTTGTTTGCCGATGAGGTGGCGGCCTTGCTGAACGGGCCCGGCAAGCAGCGCCCCTACAAAATCTTCCCCGTCCGCGGCAACTACTGCGAGGTGGTGAAACCCAAAGCGCACCTGGTGAATGCGCTCGTCTATCCGCTGCCGCATCCCGACCATCTCAGCCTCGGCGTGCACTTCACGCGCACGCTTTGGGACACGTTTCTGGTCGGCCCCACGGCCCGTTATATCGAGGACAAGAACGATTACGAGAGCAACCCCGAGCCCGTGGAGGAATTCGCGCGCCGCGCGAAGCGGATGCTGCCGGCTATCGAAGCTGCCGACCTGCGCCCGACGTATTCCGGCATTCGCGCCAAACTCGTGCCACCCGGCGGCAAAGGTCCTGCCGATTTCATCATTGAGCGCGACGCGGATTTCCCCCCCATCATCCACCTCGTCGGCATCGAATCGCCGGGACTCACTTCAGCGCCCGCCATCGCCGAACAGGTTTCGGCAATGATTGCCGAAACACTGGCCTGACACGTAGCTGTTCTCAAACGCAAACTACAAAACAAAAAGGGCAGGCCGCATGGCCTGCCCCGAGGAGTGACTGGAGCGTCGTTAGGTTAAGATGCAGCCGGATACACACGAACTTTCAACGCTGCGGTCTTCTTTTCGGTTTTCGCGGGCGGTGCCGGCGCGAGCAGCATCTCGATGGCCTTCTTCAGCACCGTATCTTCTTTCGGTTGCGTCGGCTCGGGCTGCTGCACAGCAGGTGTTTCGTCGTCGTCCGGTTCGGGCACTTCCGCCGCAGCGCGCCGAATTCCCACGCCGGGCACTACGCCTTCCTCCGGGATGGATTTTCCGTCCGGCCGGAAGTAGTTCGCCACGGTCAGATTAATCGCTGCGCCATCTTCGAGCACCAGCATTTTCTGCTCGCTGGCGGAGCCGAATGTACGCTCGCCCAGTGTCTCACCGCGCTGGTTGCCGGCGATGGCCGCGGCCAGAATTTCCGCCGCGCCTGACGTGCCATTGGAGATGAGCACGGTGACAGGCTGCTTCCAAACGGCTTTGCCCGGCTCGGCCACAAAGGTCTGCGTCGGCACGGTCTGCCCGCGCAGAGAACCGAGTGTGCCGCTGCCTACGAACAGGCGCGCCGCGGCGATGCCTTCCGTGTTCGCACCAAACGCGCAGTCGCGCAAATCAAGGATGAGTTTCTTCGCGCCCTGCTTCTCAAGCTGCAGTAATCTGGCCTTCAGTTCGTCGGCGCGCCCGTTAGAAAGAGAAGGGATGCGCACGTATGCGATGCCCGCGCTCGCGGGCGCTTCCGCTTCGGCGAGCAGGTTGGCATTCATCTTTGCCGCCGGCAGATCGACGCGCACGATGTCCACATCCTGGGGCTCGGCGCGCGCGCGGCGTACGACGGAAACAGTCACGCCCGTACCCACGTCGCCGGAAAGCAGGTTCTGCGCCTGCCCGATGGACATTTCGCGGGAGGTAAATTTCGAAATGGCTTCCAGGATGTCGCCGCTGCGCAGCCCGGCTTTTTCCGCGGGGCTATCCGGCAGCACGGCGATCACGGTGATGTACCCGAAGCGCTTGGAGAGCGCCGCGCCGATTTCGCCCTTGGCGCCGCGTTCGAGTTTCTGCTTGTACTCGGCGTATTCGCGCGGGCTCATGTAGCTGGAGCGCGGGTCGAGCGATTCGAGCAGTCCGTGCAGCGCGCCGGAGGTCACCTGTTGCAGGTTGGGCTCTTCCACGTAGTCCTGCTGAATGTGCTGCAGCACCTCGGTGAACACGCTGAGCGCACGGTAGGTTTTGTCCTCGTTGGCGCGCCCGAGCACGTAGCCCATGGACACGTAGCTGACCACCAGAATGGACAAAGTCAGTACGATCGCCCTGGTGACACGGTTCATTCGTTCTCTCCTGAGCCTGCGCGACACCCGCTTTGGAAACTGCAGTATAGCACCAGCCGCCTGGGTATGACTGTTCTAGTTTTTCCCTGCGTCCTTACTTCCTTACCTCTTGTCTTTTTGACGCGCGAGCGCCCGAGCCGTCTCCAGTTTCGCGCGCTGCAATTCGGATTTGCGGCTGATCCGCTTGCCCAGTTTCTGATTCAGAAAGCGCTGCTGCTTCACGTGCGATTCTCTCCTGTGTGGATCGCTGCAATAAGGATGCCACGACTTGGGGCTGGGTTGCGGACAAATTCTGGGCTGCCCTTGTTCAACCGGCTGAACGCAGACGCAGGCTCCACCGCAATTCCGAGCGATGCGCTGGGAGATATCCCCCAGCATGCTCCACTAGGCAGGGCATAGTGGACCACCTTACTTTATCCTAAGTTATTCGTATTCAGTGGAATATACGTACTTGTGCAAAGTGAAGCCGCTGGTAAGGGAATTGCTCCCTTCCATGGGATGAGGAGCCTTGCCCATGCTTGAAGAACCATCCAGCGAATCTAAAGTGCCCCATGTGCAACCCGTCCCCAAGAAGGTCCGTGGCACAATCAAGGTCACGCACAACCGTTGCAAGGGCTGCGGCTTCTGCATCGCGTTCTGCCCCCCGAAAGTGCTCGAGTTTTCCGATGATTACAACTCGCACGGATATCACTTTCCGAAGCTAAAGAACCTGGACGGCTGCACCGGTTGCGATCTCTGCGGCCTCTACTGCCCTGACTTCGCCATCTATGGCGTGATGCAAAAGTACGGGAAGAAGCAATGAAGCGCACCCACGCAGATCCCGCCGGCGTCCTCACCGGCACTCACTTCCTCGACGGCGATCAGGCCTGCTGCGAAGGCGCGCTGGCCTCCGGCTGCCGATTCGCCGCTGGCTACCCGATCACGCCCTCCACGGAAATTGTCGAGCGCTTCGCCCTGCGCGTGCCGCAGATCGGCGGGATGTTCCTGCAAATGGAAGATGAGCTGGCCGCGTCCATTGCCATCCAAGGCGCGGTGTGGGCCGGCGCCAAATCGTTCACCGTTACCAGCGGCCCGGGCTTCTCTTTGATGATGGAGCACATCGGCTACGCGGCAATGACGGAAACTCCCTGCGTCTTCGTAAACGTGCAGCGCGGCGGACCCTCCACCGGACTGCCCACGCTCCCCGCGCAGGCGGACATGATGCAGGCGCGCTGGGGATCGCACGGCGACTATCAAATCATCGCGCTGTGCCCGAATTCGCCGCAGGAATGTTTTGACCTCACCGTACATGCCTTCAATCTTTCGGAACAATACCGTGTGCCGGTGCTGGTGATGATGGATGAATGTGTCGGGCACATGACGGAGAAGGTTGTCATCCCGCCGGCCGAACAGATTGAAGTTTATCCTCGGCGCTACACCACGCTGCCGCCGAATGAGTATCAGGCCTTCAAGGCGGAGGACGACCTGGTACCGCAGTTCGCGCGCGCCGGCGAAGGCTACCACTTCCACGTCACCGGCCTGACGCACGACGAACACGGCTATCCGTCGATGAACGTGGAAACGCAGCACCGCCTGGTTACCCGCTTGATCGACAAAATCCGCCGCCACGCCGATGCTATGGCGCGCAACGAGGAATACCGCGTTGACGACGCTGACGTGGTGGTCATCGCCTACGGCATCACCGCTCGCGTAGCCATGCGCGCAGTGCAGATGGCACGCGAACAGGGCGTCCGCGCCGGGCTGCTGCGGCCGATGGTCGTCTGGCCGTTCCCGGAAAAGCGCTTGCGCGAGCTCGCCGCGCGCAACGGCTTTGCCGGCCTAGTGGTCGCGGAACTGAATTGCGGGCAGGTGTTCTACGAAGTGGAACGACTTGTCGCCGGACGCGTGCCCGTTCTGCTCGAGCCGCACACCGGCGGTACCGTGCACAGGCCCGAGCAAATCCTCGACGCAATTCTGAAATGCAGCGCCCGCCGTCCCGCGGGCACTCCTGCGTTGCAGGAGGTCTCCCGATGAACGAAGAGCAGATGGTCGCGGCCGCTCCGGAGGGTTGCGCGGAGTGCCTGCCGCCGAATCCGGTGGAAGGATTCCTCCGCAGCGAGCGCATGCCGCACATCTGGTGTCCTGGCTGCGGCATCGGCACCACGGTCAATTGCTTCTCCCGCGCGCTGCTGCAATCGA
>CAZIWR010000194.1:0-5205 GCA_964542805.1 uncultured Acidobacteriaceae bacterium | reverse complement strand
CAGAGCCGGCTGGCCGTGGATCTCGCACGGAAGGAGTTCTATCCCGATTTCAGCGTTAGTTGGGATTACCAAAATCGCACCTCGGGCATGCCAGAAATGTACGGCCTGAAATTCACGATGAACCTGCCCATCTTCAACAAGGGCCGACGCTACGCCGCGGTGAATGAAGCGAGCGAGACGCAGGCCAGCGCACGGCAAATGCGCGAAGCCGTGCGCACTGTGTTGATGTTCCAGGTGAAAGAACAGTACCTGTCGGCGCGAGCTTCAGATGAATTGCTCACGCTTTATTCGAAGGCGCTCGTGCCGCAATCCGCGCTCACGCTGGAATCAGCCATGACTGCTTACCAGGTGGGGTCGCTCGATTTTCTGAGTCTGATTTCCAACTTCATCTCCGTGCTCGACTACGAGACCAGCTACTACGAAGAACTGGCCCGCTATCAGCAAGCGCTGGCGCGTCTGGAGGAGCTGACCGGAATTGAACTGGACGGGGCCTCCAGCATTGGTTCCGAAGCGAGGAAACCATGAAAACAAGAATCATTGCTGTGCTCATTTTGCTTGTCATCACAGCCAGCGGCGCATGGTTTTATCGCAGCTCGATTGCCGCTTGGTTCCATGCAAAGCCGACGGCTGAAACAAGCGCCACCACGCCAGGCGAGCGGAAGATCCTATATTGGTACGACGCGATGAATCCCGCGTACAAGTCCGATAAGCCCGGCAAGGCGCCCGACGGCATGGATCTTGCGCCAAAGTATGCGGACGAAGAAAGCACCGCAAAAAATACGACGCCGGGCAAGCGGAAAGTCCTCTACTGGTACGACCCGATGCACCCCGCCTATAAAGCCGATAAGCCCGGCACGGCGCCCGATTGTGGCATGGATCTGGTGCCCAAGTACGCGGACGAGGATGCAGCTATGAAGAGCATGGCGCCGGGGAGCGTGCAGATCTCTGCGGAAAAGCAGCAGTTGATCGGCGTCCGAACGGGCAAAGTGGAGCGCCAGCGGATCGAGCGAATCTTGCGCGTGGTGGGGCGCATCGGGATTGACGAGACGCGCGTGGCGCATATTCATACGAAAGTTTCCGGCTACATCGAGCATGTGTTCGCGGATTTCGTCGGCAAGGAAGTGAAGGCCGGCGACCCGCTGTTTACCATTTACAGCCCGGACCTGGTTTCCACCCAGCAGGAATTTCTGATTGCCGTGCGCGCGCAAAAGGAATTGAAAGATGCGCCGTACGCCGAAGTGTCCAGCGGCGCGGCGTCGCTGGTGAAAGCGGCACGCGAGCGGCTACGCCTGTGGGACGTGAGCGAAGAAGAGATTGCGGCGCTGGAAAAGACAGGCCAGGTCAAGCGCGAAGTGACGATTTATTCGCCGGCAACCGGCACGGTAACCGAACGCGCTGCGTATCACCACGGGCGCTTCGTCAGCCCGGAGATGGACCTCTACACCATCACCGACCTGTCTTCCGTCTGGATGCTCGCGGAAGTTTTCGAATTCGAGGTACCGTATGTGCACTTGGGACAGGAAGCCGTCGTGCGGCTGAGTTACACGCCGGGAAAGACCTACACAGGCAAAGTGAGTTTTATCAACCCGAGCGTGGACCCGAAGACGCGCACGGTACGCGTACGCATCGAGCTACCCAACCCGAACCAAGACCTAAAACCGGACATGTACGCCGACGTGGAGCTGGGCATTGATTACGGTACGCAAATCGTCGTGCCACAGGAGGCCGTGCTCGATTCGGGGACGGAGCAGGTGGTGTTCGTGGCGAGCGGTAACGGCTACTTTGAGCCGCGGGCCATCAAGACTGGGCCGAAGATGGCTGGCCTGCCAAAGGGAGCCGGCGCGGCTGCCGGCAGCGAACAGGTCATTGTGCTTTCCGGCCTGAAGCCGGGCGAAACCATTGTGACGTCCGGAAATTTCTTGATTGATTCCGAAAGCCGGTTGAAAAATCCCGCAGGCGGGCCGAAGCACCAGCACTGAGGCGAGAGGAGAATGTCCATGCCGAAATCCGTTCTAGCCAAAACCGTAATGAGCATCGTCGTGCTGTCTCTACTGACCGCTGGAGGGTACTGGCTGCTGCAGCGTACGGCACCGGCGGAATGCAAGGTGTGCCGACGCGAAATCCATGCGGCGGCGCGGGCGGTGATTGAAATCGACGGCAAGCGAGAGAGCGTCTGCTGCGTGCGTTGCGCGATGACTCGCGACGAGCAGGAAGAGAAACCGGTGCGCCTGGTCGAAGTGACGGACTACGTTCGCCAGACGTCGCTGGCGCCAAAAGATGCGTTTTACGTTGAGGGCAGCCGCGTCGTGCTGTGCATGTCTCACGAAGTGCACATGGACGAGACGAAACACGCCCAAGCGCGAATCTTCGATCGCTGCGAGCCGAGCGTGTACGCTTTTGCGCGCCGCGAAGAGGCTGAGTCATTTGCTGCGCAAAATGGCGGAGTCGTGATGGGCCTTGCTGAACTAATGAAAGAATTGCCCGCGAATCCGGCATCGGCGCAGCCCGGCACGGGGACCGTGAGAAAACCATGATTGACCGCATCATTGAATTTTCGGCGCATAACAAGTTTCTGGTGTTTCTATTTGTCTTCGTGGGCGTGCTGTTCGGCTGGCACGCCATGCAGAACATCAAGCTGGACGCGATCCCGGACCTCTCCGACACACAAGTGATCATTTACTCGCGGTGGGACCGCAGCCCGGACATCATGGAAGCCCAGGTAACCTACCCGATCGTCTCGGCACTGTTGGGCCTGCCGCGAGTGAAGGACATCCGCGGCTTCTCCGATTTCGGTTACTCCTACGTGTATGTGGTCTTCGAAGACGGCACAGATATCTACTGGGCGCGCTCGCGAACCCTGGAGTACTTAAGTTCGATCCTGCCCCGGCTGCCGCAGGGCGTAAACGTGGAATTGGCCAAGGATGCCACCGCTGTGGGGTGGGTCTTTCAATACGCGCTCGTGGATAAGAGCGGAAAGCACAGTCTGGACGAACTGAAAAGTTTTCAGGATTGGAACCTGCGTTATGAATTGCAGTCCATCCCCGGCGTCGCGGAGGTGGCCCCGGTGGGCGGCTTCGTGCGGCAATATCAGGTGAACCTCGATCCGAATCGGCTGCTCGCCTATCACATTTCGACTGACATGGCCGTCGAAGCGCTGCGCAAGAGCAACAACGACGTCGGCGGGCGGCTGATTGAATTCACCGGGCGGGAATACATGGTCCGCGGGCGGGGCTACATCCGCTCGATCGCGGATGTCGAGCAGACCGTCGTGGCCAGCAACCCTGAGACGGGTACGCCCGTCCTTCTGCGCGATCTGGGCACGGTGACGCTTGGCCCGGACTTGCGCCGCGGCATCGCCGAACTGGACGGCGAGGGTGAAGTTGTGGGCGGCGTGGTGATCATGCGCTTCGGCGAAAACGCAAAAGCGGTGATTGAGCGCGTGCGCCGGCGAATCAAGGAACTTGAGCCCTCGCTGCCGCCGGGCGTGAAAATTGTGACGACGTATGACCGCGCGGAACTGATCGAGCGCTCCATCGAAAATTTGAAAGGAACGTTGATCGAAGAGATCGCCATTGTTTGCGTAGTGATTTTTCTTTTCTTATGGCACATCCCGAGCGCCCTCATCCCCATCGCGACCATTCCGATTGCGGTATTGCTTTCGTTCATTCCCATGCAGGCGATGGGAATTAACGCAAACATCATGTCACTTGGGGGCATCGCCGTGGCCATCGGGGCGATGGTGGATGCGGCCATCGTCGTGGTGGAGCAAACACACAAGAAACTGGAGCACTGGGAGGCCGAAGGGCGCCCCGGCGACTATCAGAGCGTGGTCATCAGCGCAGTAAAAGAAGTCGGCGGTCCGAGCTTTTTCGCACTGCTGGTGATCGCCGTTTCGTTCCTGCCGGTGTTCACGCTGGAGGCGCAGGAAGGCCGCCTGTTTAAGCCACTGGCATATACCAAGAATTTCTCCATGATCATTGCCGCGTTGCTGGCTATTACGCTGGACCCGGCGATGCGGCTGCTCTTCACGCACATGAAGAACTACGAGTTCCGCCCGCGATGGATGGCGCGCGTGGCGAATGCTGTCCTCGTGGGCAAGATTCACAGCGAGGAAAACCATCCAATCAGCCGGCCGCTGATGAAGCTGTACCACCCGGTGGTGGAGTTTGTGCTTGAGTACAGGTGGACGACGATTCTGGCGGCGGTGCTGGCTTTCGCGCTAACGGTTCCCGTCTTCTTTCGCCTGGGCAGCGAGTTCATGCCGCCGCTGGACGAAGGCACGCTCCTGTACATGCCCATCACCATGCCGGGCATCTCCGTGACCGAATCGGGGCAACTGCTGCAAGTGCAAGACAAGATCCTGAAGACGTTTCCGGAAGTCGAGCGAGTATTCGGCAAAGCGGGCCGCGCCGAGACAGCGACGGATCCGGCCCCATTTTCGATGATGGAAACCGTCGTGGTACTGAAGCTGCACGACCAGTGGCCGAAACAAAAGCGCTGGTATTCCGAGCGCGCGCCCGAATGGCTGCAGAAAATCCTGCGGCGCGCTTGGCCCGATTACAAAAGCACACAGGAACTGATCTACGGCCCGGGCGGGCTGAACGAAGCGATGCAGATTCCCGGCTCGACCAACGCCTGGACGATGCCCATCAAAGCGCGCATCGATATGCTCACCACCGGTATTCGCACGCCGCTGGGCATCAAGGTGCTCGGGGCGGACCTGGGCCAGATCGAAGAAATCGGGCAGCACATTGAGGCAGTGTTGAAAAACGTGCCGGGAACCACGAGCGTCTTTGCCGAGCGCACCGTGGGTGGGTACTTTCTCGATTTCAATCTACGGCGCGAGGACCTCGCGCGCTACGGGCTGACGGTGGACGACGTGCAGATGGTGCTGACGTCGGCGATTGGCGGCGAGCAAGTGACCACGACCATCGAGGGCCGCGAGCGCTACCCGGTCAACGTGCGCTATTTGCGCGGGTACCGCAGCGATGTGGGCACGCTCGAGCGCGTGCTGGTGCCCACGCGCGACGGCGCGCAGATCCCGCTCGCACAACTTGCGGATATCCGCATCGCCACCGGCCCGGGGATGATCCGCAATGAAAACGGCCGGCTGAGCGGCTACGTATACGTGGACGTCTCCGGGCGCGACATCGGCGGCTACGTGGAGGAAGCCAAGCGCATCGTGCAGGAAAAAGTGAAGATGCC
>CAZIWR010000193.1:0-5265 GCA_964542805.1 uncultured Acidobacteriaceae bacterium | reverse complement strand
GGCGCTCACTGAATTGCAGAAGCGCGGCTTCAACCGCCTCTACCAGGCCGGCACTGTGTACGAGTTCTCTTCCCCGGAAACGCTGCTCGACGCGGATTTCAGCAAACCCATTTATGCACTGGTGGACCGCCTGGCGATCGCGCCGGAAACGCGCGCGCGGCTGGTGGACTCCATCGAGATTTGCTACCGCGAAGGGCACGGCGAAGCCATACTGGAATTTCTGCCGCAAACTGCCGAGGCCGTGCCCGAACATCTCGTATTGAACGAGCGCTTTGAATGTAAAAAGTGCGGCATCGCGTATCAAAACCCCGAGCCGCTGCTTTTTTCATTCAACAGCCCGACGGGCGCGTGCCCGCGCTGCCAGGGCTTTGGCAACACGCTGGATTTCGATATTGACCTGGTCATCCCGGACAAAAGCAAAACGCTCAACGAAGGCGCCATCGAGCCGTGGACCAAACCGCGTTATCGCGGGATGCAGCAAGAATTACGTAAATTCGCACGGGCCGCTGGCCTTCCGATGGACGTGCCGTACTTCCAGCTCTCCGCGCAGCACAAAGAGATGGTAACGGAGGGCGGCAGCGCAACGAGCGGCGAGTCAGGCCGAGCCACAAAATTTCCGGGCATCAAGGGATTTTTCCAGTGGCTCGAGCGCAAGCGCTACAAGATGCACGTGCGCGTTTTCCTGAGCCGCTATCGCGGCTACGCGCTCTGCCCGGACTGCCGCGGCACGCGCTTGCGTGTGGAAGCGCGCGCGGTGCGCGTGAACGGCAAGCCCATCACCGACGTTTGCCAGATGACGGTGACCCAGGCGCGTGAATTCTGCGGCGGACTTCGGCTCAACGCAGAGCAAACAGAAATCGCCCAGAAAATTCTCGAGGAGCTTCACCAGCGGCTGCGCTATCTCGACGAAGTCGGCCTCGACTACCTGACGCTGGACCGGTTGACCTCGACGCTCTCCGGCGGCGAGGCGCAACGAATCCAACTGGCCACGTCGCTCGGCTCGCACCTGGTGGGCGCTCTGTACGTGCTCGACGAGCCGTCCATCGGCCTGCATCCGCGCGACACGCGCCGGCTCATCGAAATCCTGCGCACGCTGCGCGACCAGGGCAACACCATCCTCGTCGTCGAACACGACCCGGAGACCATTGCCGCAGCGGACTACGTGCTCGATCTCGGCCCGGGCGCGGGCGAGCTGGGCGGGAAAATCGTCTTTGCCGGTACGCGGGCGGAATTGAACGGCAACTCGAAGTCGCTCACGGCGCGCTATCTGAGCGGCGAGCTGCGCATCCCCGTGCCCGCGCTGCGCCGCAAGCCCAAGGGAAAATTCCTGAAGCTTGCCGGGGCGCGCGTGCACAACCTAAAGAGCATCGACCTCATGATCCCGCTGGGCATGATGGTGGCCATCACCGGCGTTTCCGGTTCGGGAAAATCCACGCTGGTGTACGACGTGCTTTTCAAAGCGCTGGAAGCCAAACGCACGGGCGGGAATATCAAGACACTGTGCGACCGCATGGACGGCGACGCGCAGATTCAGGAAGTGGTGCTGGTGGACCAGTCGCCCATCGGGCGCACGCCGCGCTCCAATCCGGCGACGTACATGAAGTCCTTCGACGCCATCCGCGAAGCGTTTGCCTCCACGCCGGAAGCGAAAAAGCGCGGTCACACGGCGGGACATTTTTCTTTCAACATTCCGGGCGGGCGATGCGAGGCGTGCCAGGGCGACGGCACCATGACGGTGGAGATGCAGTTTCTCGCCGACGTGGAGCTGGTCTGCGAGGAGTGCCGCGGCACGCGCTTCAAGAGCGGCGTGCTCGAAGTGCGCTACCGCGAGAAAAACGTGCACGAGGTGCTGCAATTGACCGTGCGCGAGGCGCTGGCATTCTTTTCCAACGTGCCCAAAGTCATCGCCAAGCTGAAAATCCTCGACGAGGTGGGCCTGGGTTACCTGCGGCTGGGGCAGTCGGCCACCACGCTTTCCGGCGGCGAGGCGCAACGTCTGAAACTGGCTGCGCATCTTACCCGGCAGGCCAACGAAGGCGTGCTGTACATTTTGGATGAGCCGACGACGGGACTCCATTTCGACGACATCCAGAAACTGCTGTCGGCTTTTCGAAAACTACTCGATGGCGGCGCGTCCCTGCTGGTGATCGAGCATAACGTGGACGTAATCAAATCGGCTGACTGGGTGATTGACCTGGGACCCGAGGGCGGCGAGCGCGGCGGACACGTGGTGGCCACGGGCACGCCGGAGCAAGTGGCGCGGAATTCCCAGTCGTACACGGGAAAATTTCTTGCCCGCGCAATCGGCAACGGGGCCAGCCGAAACAACTCGCATCGATGAGAGCGAACGCCAAGCCGGCACTCCTCATTCTCCTCCTCGGCAGTCTTTCGTTTGCGTTGCCGGCTAGTCCTCAGCAAAAAACTCCGAAACAACCCGCGGCCAAGCGGCGCACCTTGCGCGTGGAAGATCCGCAGCAGGCGCTGCTGGCACAAGCCGAAGAAGCCATCGAGAAAAAAGATTTTCAGCGCGCCGTGGATGCACTGCAGAAATATCTTACCGAAAAGCCCGACGACGCGCTGGCCCACGTCCAGCTTGGCTACGCCTTTGTGGGTCTCGCGCGGCGCGACGAGGCGCGCGCGGAATTTGCGCGGGCCATCGCGCTGGATGGCAAGCTCGCCGAGGCGCACCTCAACCTTGCTCTGCTGCTGATGGACCAGGAGCCCGCCGCGGCGATCGCACCGCTTTCCAAAGTCATCGAGTTGAAGCCGGAGCAGGCGTGGCCGCGGCAACTGCTGGGCACCGCGTACGAGCGCTCCGGCAAACTCCCGGAAGCTATCGAGCAGTACCGCGTCGCGTCGCGCCTGGATGCGAAGAACTCCGAAGTCCGCATGGACCTTGGGCGCGCGCTGCTGAATCTGGATCGCGCCGGCGAAGCGGAGACGTCATTTCGCGAGGCGCTGCAGCTGGAGCCGAAATCCGCGGCGGCGCAGCTGGGTCTGGCGCACAGCTTGTTGGTACAAAACAAAGCAGAGGCCGCAGCGCCGGCACTGACGGCGTATCTTGAACTGGCGCCGGACGATGACGCAGCGCGGCTGCGGCTCGTGTCGCTGCTGATGGGCCTGAAACAATACGAGCCCGCACTGGCGGCGCTCGACCGGGTAGACGCGGCGCGCGGGAACACCGCCGCAGGACTCAGGCTGCGCGCGGAAATCCATTTTCGCCAAAATCATCTTCCGGAGGCCACCGCCGCGCTGGAACAGGCGGCCCAGCTAGCGCCGCGCGACGCCGAGCTGCGCGCGCAGTTGGGGCGGCTGTGGATGGAGCGACGCGAATTCCCTTCGGCGGAACGCGAATTGATCGAGGCGCTGCGCCTCGACCCCAAACTGACTGATGCGGTGCGCGACCTGGCAGCTGCCTATTATCTGGGCGAAAAGTATGAAGCCGCGCTGCGTGTGCAGGACGAATTGGCTCGCCGGGAAACGCCCAACGCGGGATGGTGGTTCATTCGCGGCGCCTGCTACGATAAACTACACCAGTTACCCGAAGCGATCGCCGCTTACGAAAAGTTCCTGGCGCTGGACGAAGGCCGCAGCGACAAGCAGGGCTTTCAGGCGCGGCAGCGCATTCGCACTCTGAAGCGCGAGCTGGAGCGGGTCAGAAAATAAGATGGGAATCAGGCAGATTGCACGGCCGGTGGCGACGCTCGCATTGCTCCTTTGCGCGGGAGCGGCGGCTGATGGTGTGGCACAGTCCGACGACCCGGTGAAAAAAGCCAAGGATGTGGTCCGCCAGGGCGAACTGCAGCTCGAGCAAGTGCGCCGGGAAGTCCGAGACGAGAATTTCGACGCGGCGCTGCGCGTGCTCCAGGAATACCGGGACGCCGTCAAATCCGCGCATGTGGGGCTGCGGGCGAGCGGGAAGGACGCGGAAAAAAAGCCCAGCGGCTTCAAGAACCTTCAGATTCACATCCGGCAGAATATCCCGCGGCTGGCGCAGACTATCCTCACTGTGCCGGTCGAGCAACGCGAGCCGTTCGAGGCGATCCGCAAGGAGCTCGACACGATTGACCGGGAACTCATCGATGTGCTGTTCCCGCGGCAGCCGTCGAAGAAGGCGGGGGAGACAAAGCCGGGACGCTACACTCCATGACACGCAGCCGCATTTTCGCTTCGACGCTGCTTTTCGCCGCGCTCGTGGTTCCCGCCTTCGCGCGGCTGCACGCACAGGAATCGAAGAGAGATTACTTGACGACACTGGAAGCGGACAGGATCCGCGATGCCGAACAGCCGGCGCTGCGCATCAAGTTGTTCGTCGAGTTTGCCGCCGACCGGCTAAAGAAATTCCACTACGAGCTGGCACGCCCCTCCAGCGAACGGATGCGCGCCGAGCGGCTGAACTCGCTGCTGAATGCGTACACGGGCTGCGTGGACGACGCTGCCGAATTGATCGACCTGGGCCGCGAGCGGCAGGCCGACATCCGCGCCGGCATCAAGGAATTGCAGAAACGTGCGAAGGAATTTCTGCCGCAGCTCGAAAAATTGGCCGCGGAAGGGAAAGATCTGGCGCTCTACAAGGACACGCTGCAGGACGCCATCGAGGCCACCAAGCAGGCGCAGGCGGACGCGGACAAGGCCGCCAAGGAACTCGCACCGGCGCCCGTGCGGCGGAAGCCGTCATGAAGCGCCGCGGCACGCCCACGAATGCCTTCCCCGGAGGCGCGCGGATTTTCCAGCGCATGTTTACGCGTGTGGGCTGCCAGGGACGCCCGCCGCAGTTCCTCGCGGAGTTTTATCCGTACGCCAATCTGACGCACACGATCCGCGTGGTGGAAGATACGGCGCACGTGCGGCTCTCCGACATGTTCCGCGGCGCGCCACTGGCCGTGTTGGAAGCCACGGCGGCTATCCTGCTGGCGCGCGTATACCGGCGACGGGCCGGAAGTGAATTCCTGCAAACGTACCGGGAATTCGCTCTGGCACACGGAACGCGGAGGCGACTGCGGCACATGCGGCGCAAGCGCGGCCGACGCGCGTCCGCCCATCCGCGCGGCACGCACCACGACCTGGAATCGCTTTTCGCGCAGATCAACGGGCGGCACTTCGCCGGGCGGCTGCACAGGCCGCAGTTGGGCTGGAGCCAGCGGCCGTGGCGCACGCAACTCGGCTGCTTCGACCCGGCGCTGGATCACATCGTCATCAGCTCGCGACTGGACCGCGAGCGGGTGCCGCGCTACGTGGTGGAATACGTGCTGTTTCACGAAATGC
>CAZIWR010000192.1:0-5380 GCA_964542805.1 uncultured Acidobacteriaceae bacterium | reverse complement strand
GGCAGGCCGTGCGCGCTGAAGAGCAGCGTCGCTTTCTCGGGCGCGTCAAAATGCGTGAGGGTGAGGGAGATTTTTTCCGCCAGGGCGGCGATGTACTGCGGGTGGCTGTAGAAGTGTTCCACCAAGCGCACGGGCCGTGCGTCTGAATGGAAACACCGCTTCCATTCATTCAGGCTGCTGCCGGTGGTGGCGAAAGAGTATTGCGGATAGAGCGGGAGCAGGACCAGTTCGTCGTAGGCGAAATCATTTAGTTCTGCAATGGCCTCGTGCGTGAAGGGGTGCCAGTAGCGCATGGCGGTGACCACGCGGGCGTCCGCGTGCGGCGCGAGCGCGTGTTCCAGCGCCCGCGCTTGCCGCTCCGTGAGCAGCCCGATGGGCGAGCGCCCGCCAATCGCCTCATAGGCGTGGCGCACATGATCCATACGCTGCCACACGATGAAGCGCGCGAGTGGCTTGCGCAACAGCCAGCCGAGAGGCAGTTGAATAATGTCGGGATCGCAAAACAAGTTATAGAGAAATGGTCCCACGGCCTCGAGCGAGTCGGGCCCGCCAAGCTGAAAGAAGACCACAGCGATTTTCTTTCGGGAGGTCATGCCCGGGCGACCTTCCGGTCGCCCCTACAAGCCGGGCGCGGGATCACTGTTTCAGCAGCGCTTTTAGCCGCTCGATTTCCTGCTGTAGTTTTGTGACGCGCGCGCCCACGGTGAGGTGGTACACAAAAAGGATGCCCCACACGAGAATGTACGCCGCGAACAGGCTCTCGAAATTTTTCATCTCGCCCTCTCCTCGGCCGCGTGGGCCAGTTCTTCCGCGTCATGCCGCAATTCTTCCAAACGGTAGCGCTGGCGCACCATCAGGATCATCACGCCGAGCAGCGCCACCCAGCAGGTTAACAGCACCCAACGCATCGTCGGGTCCAGCGAGCCGCCGCCGCCGATCACCGGTTGAGGATGCTGCGTACGCCACAGCCAAATGGAGAAATAAACCAGCGGCACGTCCAGAAACGCGAAGATGCCGAACACCGCGCAGATGCGCGCGCGCTTCTCCGAGTCCGGCAGCAGCGTGCGCAGCAGCAGGTAGCTGACGTACATCAGCCACAGAACAAACGTGGAAGTGAGCCGCGCGTCCCACGTCCACCAGATGCCCCAAACTGGCTTGGCCCAGATGGGGCCGGTGACCAGCACGATTGTGCAGAACGCCAGGCCCACCTCCGCCGCGGACACGCCGATCCAGTCCCACTTCAAATCCCGCCGCGTCAGATAAGCGATGTTGCAGAGGAATACGACAAAGAACGCGGTGAAGGCTGTCCACGCGCTGGGTACGTGAAAATAGAAAATCCGCTGGATCTCGTGCATGGTGCGCTCTTCGGGCGCGATGTACAGCGCCGCGTACCCTGCGATCCCCACCAGTACCGCTACGCCCAGCGTGGCCGCCCAGTTTGCCCTGCCGGATGACGTCATTTCATTCCTCGAGCAAAGTGTCGCACAGCAGGTAGCTCCCCGCCAAAAAGATGATGTCGAACGCCACCAGTACATTAAGCCAATTCATGCGCAGCTCGGCCGGATCCGCAAACAGACCGGCGGTGCATTCCACGCTGGCAATCAGCACTGGCGTGAGTACCGGCAGCAGGAGCAGCGGAAGCAGCAGTTCGCGCATGCGGGCCTGCGCCGAAATGGCGCTGAACGCCGTCCCCGTCACCGCCATGCCCAGCGTGCCCAGCAGCAGCACAAGCACCATGCGACCCAGGACAGGAAGCAGAGCTACGTTGTACAGCACCGCGAATACGGGCAGGAGCAGCAACTCTGTCAGCAGCAGGAACGCGAGGTTGGCCAGGATTTTTCCCAGCAGAATGGCGAACGGCTCCACCGGCGCAAGACGCAGGGCGTAGAGCGTGTCGTTGGTCTGCTCCCGCGCGAACGACGGGTTCAACATCAGCGACCCGGCAAATAAGAACGCAATCCACAACAGTCCCGGGCCAATCTTGTGGGATTCCTCGGACGTGGGATCAAAACTGAAGCTGAACAGCACAATGACCATCAACACGAACACCAGCGTGGTGGTGAGCAGCTCGCGGCTGCGAAATTCCAGCCGCAGCTCTTTCGCCAGAACGATGGCCGCCGCACGCACGATGCTCATCGCCGCTCTCCCGTCGCGCCTGCATTGGACAGCAGTGCGCGTGCGTCGCCATTCGGGCCGGTGTCCTGCACAAGAGCGCCGCGGTCCAGCAGCAGGGCACGGGTGGCCAGCGACATCGCCTCGCTCTGCCCGTGCGTGCTCATCAGCACGGTGCAACCGGAAGCGCGCAGCGATTCCAGTGTGGATGCCAGCCAGTCCAGCCCCTGCCGGTCGAGGCCCGTGGCCGGCTCGTCGAGCAGCAGCAGAGCGGGCTCATGCAGCAACGCGCGCGCAATGGAGAGCCGCTGGCGCATGCCACGGGAGAATGTCCGCACCAGGCTTTCCCGCCGGTGCGCGAGGCCGCAATTGTCCAGGGCCCTCGCGATGCGTTCGTCAATTTCGCTGAGGTCGTAGAGCTTCGCGAAGAAGTGAAGATTTTCTTCGGCTGTTAGCTCGTCGTAGAGCAGAGTGGTGTGCGCGACGACGCCGATGCGCGCTTTGGCACTTTCCACGGAATTGTCCGGCAGGCCGGGAAACTTTACCTGGCCGCGGTTAGGACGCAGCAGAAGCGCAGCCAGCCGCAGCAGAGTTGTTTTGCCGGAGCCATTGGCGCCGAGCAGTACAACGAATTCACCGGCGCGGACGGAGAGATTCATTCGCCGCAGCGCCACCAACGCGCCATAGCGCTTTTCCACTTCGTGGAATTCGACGCCGAGACCTGCGTGGATGGTTGAGGAACTCAAGGTTTGCCGGTTGCGCCGATTAGCCCAACAGATCGCGAAGCTTCTGCTGGGCACTCGCCAGCTCGCGCGCGTAATCGTCCTGGGAGATTGTGCCAGCCTGCCGCCGCAATTCAAGCCGGAAAAGAGTGTCCTTGATAGCTTCCAGGTTTTGCGTTGCCGAGCGGCTGGCGGATTCCATCACCTGCGCCACCACGGCGTCGGCTTCGGCGGTTTTCGCGGGCGAGCTCTTCGGTACCGCCGGTCTTGCAACCGTGGTGGCGGGCGCCGCATGCGTGATGGGGCGCCTCCAGAGGAAAATCGCGCCGAGCGCAAGGAGTGCCGCGAATCCGCCTAGCAGAACCCACTTCAAATGATCCAGGCGTCCCGGAAGCGTGCTGATTTCTGCCCCGGTTTGCGGCCCGCCCGCTGTGGCGGGCTGGGCGGACTGCGCAGGCTGCTCGCTGGGTGGGGGTGCAGTGCCGGAGATAGAAAACTCAAACGGCGCATTTGCCGGCACGGTATCGCGCGCGTAGAGATTGAATCCCTGCTCGGTGCCTGCCGGCGTGAACCCCGCGCCCTTGATCGTCATCGTCGGTGGAACAATCAGCACGACGCGCTGTGCCGCGTACGGCGAGGTCAAGCGGATGGTGGCTTCGTTCTTCGCGTAGGGAAACTGGTAAGAGACGCGCACGTTGTTTTCGCCCGGGCGCATGGGATAGGCAATGGCGAATCGGCCCTTGCCTTTGTCGATGGTTCCCTGCACCAGTGGCATGCCCGACGGCCCCGCGGCGGAAACTTGACCCAACTCGCCGCCCGCGGGCACATCAAACAAGAACGATCCGTCTTCCTTGAACACGGCCACAGGAGGCTTGGATTCGTTGTGGACCGAAAACTCTTCGCCCATCAGCAGCACCGCGCCATTGGGTTGTAACACGATAATGCGCTGGAAAACGTGAAGCGCGTCGAAGCTAGCTGTGGACTCGAACACCTGGATGTCGGCGGTGGCCTGGCCTGGCGGCACGTTCTGGTGGTAATTCACGCCACGGTACTGCACCCGCACCAACACGGGCGCCTGTCCGATGGCCGGGTGGTCCATGGTGTAGCGGCCCAGTGCGTCGGTGCGAAAGGTGCCCGCCGACTGCATGCCGCCCTGCAGTTGAATGAGGATGACGTCCTGGTTAGGCACCACAGCGCCGGTGGTGCCGTTGCGCACAGTGCCGGAGAGAGTCCCCGCCAAGGCCGGCATCGCGCCAGCGAAGAGAAGAAACAGAATTGCGTTGAGTCGAAAGGTCCGAGAGTTCATGAAGTGGATTTGTCCCGAAGGGCCTGGGCACCGGCCGATGCAACCTCGCGGCGCTGCGGGCGGGCTATGCCGCCGGTTACGTTTTCAATTTCCGCCAGGACCAGGGCGGTTTCTCTCTCGAGCGCGGCTCGCATATCTTCGTAATCCGCCTCGGAGAATTTCCCCGCGCGGTGCTCGAACTTGAGGTCGCGCAAGTTCTCGTAGATGGTGTCGCGGCGCTCGAGCAGGTGATCCAACTGCGAGCGGTGAGGCGCCGAATCGCTGGCGTCCGGCTCAATATAGAAAATGAAAAGCAGGGTGGCGGCGACCAGGGCGAAGCACGCAATGAGGATTCCCGGTTCCATGTCAGTCTTTTCCTGCCTTCGGCCCCGAATTGTCCAGCTCGTCTTCGAGAGCCATCTCGCGCCGCGCCCGAGCGAGCATCTCCGGAGAAATTTCTGAATCTGCGCCGGGGATTCCCGCGATGGAGGGCGTCAGATGTCTCCAGCGAAGCAAAACGGCCCGCATGATGAAAAAGCCGAGGACGAGGATGAAGAACGGCATGATCCACGCCACGAGGCCAAAATTTTTCGCCGGCGGCTGCGCCAACACTTTTTCGCCGTACTGCTGCACGAACGACTGGATGAGCAAATCGTCCGGCTCACTGCGCGCGATGCGCTCGTCGAGTTCCTTCAGCATGGCCGTGGAGACGGAGCAGCCGACGTGGTTGCACTCCACGAGGATCTGGTTGCAGCCGCACATACACATCAGGCGCTTGCCGATTTTCTTGGCTTTCTCGCTCTGGCCTGGAATTTGCGCCCCGCCGGGCACACAAAACAGCACCAGCGCCGCGGCAAGAAGCACGGCATAGCACCAGCCTGCGTGGTTAATCTGCCGAGCCATGGGATCCTCTCCGGCTCATGACGGCCTGCGGCGCGGTTCCGGCGGGCGCCGCGTGCACCGCATCGGTGGCACCCTTGAGCGCGAGCACCGGCAAACGGTTGGGCAGCAAGGCAAGCCCCGTGCCCAGTACCACGATCAAGCCGCCCAGCCAGATCCACTTCACCAACGGGTTCACATAGGCGTGAATGATGGGCTGGTTGTTTTCAGGGCTGCGGCCTGCATAGACCACATACAGATCTTCCTTCAGCGTGGAGTAAATCGCCACCATCGTGCCGGACATTTCGTTGGACGGGAAGAAGCGCTTTTCCGGGAAGAGGGTGATGAGCGGCTGGCCGTTTTTCAACACTTCGATGGTGGC
>CAZIWR010000191.1:0-5401 GCA_964542805.1 uncultured Acidobacteriaceae bacterium | reverse complement strand
ATGGCTCGGCATCGCCACTCGCCTGGCCTGCGAATCACGCCGGATTATCTGTCCGGCGATTCGGGCAGTAAAGCAGGACGCCTCGAAATGTTCCATCCGCGCAACATGGCGCGGACCGGGAAAGTTAGAGGCGTGAACGCAGAAAAGGATTGGAGGCGCGCTCGCGGCCGATGGTGGTGGCCGGACCGTGGCCGGGGAAAACAAGCGTGTCGTCTGGGAAGGCCATGAGCTTGGTTTGCAGGGAGCGCATGATTTCGTCGAACGAGCCGCCCCAGAGGTCGGTGCGGCCGATGCTGCCGGCGAAAAGCGTGTCACCGGCAAAAAGTTTTCCCGTGCCGTCTGCGGAAGTTCCGTGCCCTGCCGGCGGCAAATGAAGGCAGAGGCTGCCCGGGGTGTGGCCGGGGGTGTGGATCACGTTCGCGGCGTAGCGCCCCCAGCGCACCTGATCGCCTTCGCGGAGCAGGCCGTCCACGTTGGCGATTTCCGGAACGGGCATGCCAATCCAAGCCGCTTGCATTTCGAGCGCGCGGTACAGCTCGAGGTCGTCGGGGTGCATCAAGACCGGCGCGCCGGTGGCGTCGTGCAGCTTGCGCAGGCCGCCAACGTGGTCAATGTGCGCGTGAGTGTTGACGATGGCGCGCACGGTGAGCCCGTGGCGCGCGAGGATTTCCTGGATGCGCTCCACTTCATCGCCGGGGTCGAGCACGATGGCCTCTCGCGATTCCGGATCGCCGACCACCGAGCAGTTGCATTGCAACCGGCCCACGGGAAGAATTTCGTGAATCAGCGATTCGCCCATCACGGCCAGTATAACATCCGCGCAAAAAGCGCATGCAGCACGGCTCTGCTAAGATGGAGAGCGCACCATTGACGACCATGCCGATTGAAACTCCACTCCGCGAAAAACATCAAGCGCTGGGCGCCGGGCTGGAATCCTATTTCGATTGCCTGCTTCCCGGGCGCTATGCCGACCTGGCCGTGGAATGCCGGACGGCGCGGGAGGGTGCCGCGGTCTTCGACACGAATTACCACGCCATCGCTTCGTTCACAGGCCCGGACCGCGTGCGCTATCTGAACGCAGTTCTGTCCAGCAACGTGAAAGACCTCTCCGAAGGACAAGGATGCGCGGGCCTGCTGCTGAATCCACAGGGGCACATTCTGGCGGAAGTCCGCTGCCTGGCGCAGCACGACCGGTTGCGAGCCATTTTCCATCGCGGCGTGCAGCCGCGCACGATGGAGACGCTGGAAAAATTCATCATCATGGACGACGTGACACTGACGGATGAAACGGAGCGGCTGGGCTCGGTGGGCGTGGAAGGGCCAACGGCGGGGGCGGCGCTGGCGGAGGCGTGCGGGGTCAAGCTGGACACGATTGCGGAGAACGGGCACGCCGAGGTGGAAGTGAGCGGAATTTCCTGCCGCGTGATGCGCACCACGCATTTTGGCGAATGGGGCGCGGAGTTCATCGTGCCGCGCGAACAGCTTGCGGCGCTGTGGACGTCACTGCTGCGCGCGGTGCGCGCGCACGGCGGCGGGCCCATCGGGTATCAGGCGCTCAACGCGCTGCGGCTGGAGGCGGGCATTCCGTGGTTTGGCTACGACTTCGACGACAAAGTGATTCCGCACGAGGCGGGGCTGGAAACGAGTCACATCAGCTACACGAAGGGCTGCTACACCGGGCAGGAGATTGTGGAACGCGTGCGCTCGCGCGGGCACACCAACCGGCGGCGGGTGCGGCTGCAGTTTCTGGGGATGGAGCTGCCGCCGAGCGGGACGAAGTTGACGGCGGGCGGTCAGGACGCCGGCGCGGTGACCAGCGCGGCGTTTTCTCCGAGGCTGGGGCGCGTGCTGGGCATGGCGTACGTGCGGCGGGAATTCGGCGAGCCGGGCAGCGTGCTGCAATGGAGCGGCGGCGAAGCGGAAGTGACGTAGCGTCAGGCGAGATTCAGCGCCTTGCGGAAGCTGCCGCGCTCGGATTCGATTTTCTTTTGCAACTGGAGTATGGCGTAAAGCAGCGCTTCGGGACGCGGCGGGCAGCCGGGAACGTACACGTCGATGGGAATCACCTGGTTCACGCCTTGGACGATGGCGTAGTTGTTGAAGACGCCGCCGGAGGTGGCGCACGCGCCCATGGAAATCACCCACTTGGGCTCGGGCATCTGATCGTAAAGCTGCTTGATGATCGGCGCCATTTTTTGCGAGACGCGGCCGGCGATAATCATCAGGTCCGCCTGGCGCGGCGACGCGCGAAAGACTTCCGCGCCGAAACGCGCGACGTCGAAGCGCGACGCGGCCATGGACATCATCTCGATCGCGCAGCAAGCCAGGCCAAATGAAAACGGCCAGATGGAACTCTTGCGCGCCCAGTTGACCACCTTGTCGAGCGAGGCGAAGAGGATGCCTTCGTCGGCCAGGGCCTGGCCGTCTTGGCCGGGCTTTTCCAGTGTCACGTGTTTGCCCAGCGAAGTGCTCACTCCATTGCTCTCCTGAACTTGCTTATTTTCTCATACTCCATATCGCCATAACAAACCGCGCAACGAGCTTCACGGATTAAGCACGATTTTGCCGAATTGTTCGCGGGCTTCGAGCAGTGCATGGGCGTGAGCGCATTGCGCGAGGGGCATGGCGCGGTCAATCACGGCGCGGAGCTTGCGCTGTCCGATGAGCTTCAGCACGGCGTACAGCTCGGCCTTGCTGCCCATGTAGGAACCCAGCACGGAAAGCTGGCGGCTGAAAAGGTAGCGGATGTCAATTTTGCCTTCGAAGCCGGTGGTGGCGCCGCAGGTGACCAGTCGGCCGCCCGCGGCGAGACTGGCGATGCTCGCGTCCCATGTGGCCGCGCCGACGTGCTCGAAGACGACGTCCACGCCGCGGCGGTCGGTGAGGCGCTTCACTTCATCGGCGATTTTTTGCTTGGAGTGATTGATCAATTCGTCGGCGCCGAGCTGCTTGGCTCGTTCCAGTTTGGTGTCGCTGCCAGCGGTGGCGAGCACGCGCGCACCGACGAGTTTTCCAATCTGAATCGCAGCGCTGCCGATGCCGCTGCCCGCGCCGAGCACGAGCAGGTCTTCGCCGGGCTGGAGCGCGGCGCGGCCGATGAGCATGTGCCAGGCGGTGAGGAATACGAGCGGCACGGCGGCGGCTTCGTCAAAGGAAAGATCGCCGGGGATGGGGATGACGTTGACCTCCGGCACCTTGACGAATTCGGCGCAGCCGCCGTCCACGATGTAGCCGATGAGCGTGTACTTGCGGCATTTGTTGTCCGCGCCGCCGACGCACGCGGGACATTGCCCACAACTCAGGCCGGGCGCGAGCAAAACCTTCTGGCCGACTTTGACGCGCGTGACCATCTCGCCGACTTTAGCCACTTCGCCGGAGATGTCACTTCCGGGAATGTGCGGAAACGGAATCTGTACGCCGGGGAGGCCGCGACGTACCCACAGGTCCAGATGATTCAACGCGCAGGCACGCACGCGCACCAGCACTTCGCCGGGACCAATTTTCGGCTCGGATACTTCCGAGTGGCGCAAAACGTCCGGGCCGCCGTGCTCGTTAAAGATGATGGCTTTCATAACGACCTCCGCAGGCACGCAGGTAGGCAGGCGTTACGGTAGCATTCGCGCAAAATGGTGTCTAGCAGCGGCGAGAATTATTGACACAACTCGATTGCCGCCGTAGGCTGTTTGGGAAGGGCACGCGAAATGGACATTTTCGAAGAAATCATCCGGCTGCGGCGCGAGGGCAAGCGCGCGGCGCTGGCCACCATCGTGCACACCAACGGGTCGATCCCGAGCTACGAAAGCTCGCGGATGCTGGTGCGCGAAGACGGCTCGATTGCCGGAACCATCGGCGGCGGATGCGTGGAGGCGGAGGTGTGGGCGGCGGCGAAGGAAGTGATCCAGGTGGAAGCGCCGCGGAAGATGGTCTTCAACCTGAACCACGAAGCCAGCTACGATAACGGTCTAATCTGTGGCGGCACATTGGAGATTTTTGTGGAGCCGATTCTGCCTCAGCCGATGCTGTACATTTTTGGCGGCGGACACGTGTCCATTGCGCTGGCCAGCGCGGCGAGCACTGCGGGCTTTGCCATTGGCGTGGTGGACGACCGCGAAGCCTTCGCCAACGCGCAGCGCTTCCCCATGGCGCGGGAGATTTACACGACTTACGAAGACGCCTTCGAAAAAATCCAGCCGAACGCCTCGACGTACATGGTCATCGTGACGCGCGGGCATCGCGACGACTTGCGCGTGCTGGGCTGGGCGGTGCAGACTGATGCGCGGTACATCGGCATGATCGGGAGCAAGCGCAAAGTGCTCTCTGTGTATAAGGCGCTCGAAAAAGAAGGCATCCCCCCGGAACAATTCGAGCGTGTGCACGCGCCGGTGGGACTGGAGATTGGCGCGCTCACGCCGGAAGAGATCGCCGTCAGCATCGCCGCGGAGTTGATCGCCATCCGGCGCAGCGCGAAAGACGCGGCGCACAAGTCGCTGAAACTGGAAAGTCAAAAGCTGCCGGCCTGAAGGCCGGCGCTACATGTGCCGGTCCAAAATGCCGGCCCCGCGGAGCGGGAGCGTCCAACATCATGCTAGCCGCCGTCATACTGGCCGCCGGTGAATCCCGCCGCATGGGCACGCCAAAAGCGCTGCTTCCCTTACCCGCCTCTGCAGTCGCCACGGAAGGAATTACCACCTTTGTGGAGCACTTGCGGAGCATCGCGCAGCATCCGCGCATTGGGCTGCGGCGCGTGGTGCTGGGCGCGGACGCGGAAGAGATCCGCAGCCGCGCGCAACTCGCTCCCGCGGACGTGGTAGTGAACGCGGCGTGGGCCACGGGGCAGCTCTCGTCCATACAGGCGGCCATCCGCAGCTTGCCGGACGGCACGGAAGGCGTGGTGCTGTTCCTGGTGGACCAGCCGCTGATTACAAGCGGGCTTGTCGCCACGCTCGTCGAACAGTTTTATTCCAGCCAGCGGCGCATCGTGATCCCCACGTACAACGGGAAGCGCGGGCATCCGGTGATTTTTGCGAGCAGCCTCTATGACGAATTGCTGGCAGCGCCGGAGGAACAGGGCGCGCGTGCAGTGGTCTGGAGGCACGCGAAAGATGTGCTGGAAGTGCCCACGGACGAAGAAGGCGTGGTGCTGAACCTGAATGATCCGGAAACAATGAAACGCGTTTTCCCTGCCTGAGAAATTCCGCTACTTGAGTCTTGCGAGCAAAGATTCCAAGGCATCGACGGCGAGCTGCGCGCCGTGAAAAGTGGCGGGCGGCAAGCCGCCGAGGGCGTCGGAGATTTGCGCGGGCGTGAGTTGGCGCGCCTCCAGCAGAGTTTTGCCGGAGAGCAGTTCGGTTAGCAGCGAACTACAGGCGATGGAAGTAGTACAGCCGCGGGTCTTGAAGCG
>CAZIWR010000190.1:0-5426 GCA_964542805.1 uncultured Acidobacteriaceae bacterium | reverse complement strand
GGCATGCGCAACGTGAGGTCGAGTTCGTGACCCAGGTCGCGGCCGAAGCGGCCCAGCGGGTCGGAGGCGAGCACGCGCCCGGCGGCGTTTTTCCATTGGCCGCGAGGCGAGGCGAGAAGAAAATGATGGTAATCGAGCTCGATGGAAATCTTCGGATGCAGCGCGACGGCGCCGGTCACGCGAAAGGCGTGAAGATTCCGCAGGCCGACCAAATCAGCATAGCCATAATATGGATGGTTGGTTGGAAACAGATTGTGAAACTCGTGGGATTTTCCGTCTAACGGATTATTGTCGCCGGTGGCGAAGTCATATTCAATTTGCGTACGCGGCTGCCATCGTCCGGCCCAGGCATAGCCGCCGGTCCCGATGAACATGGCCGCGCGATGCGCATCTGGCCCGCGCTGGCCGAACTGCCAAGCATGCTCAAGCGAATAGCGCCAGCCGGTCTTGGGCTTGACGCTGCGGCGGAAGCCGAACGTGGCGATGCGCACCGTCTCTATGGGCGTGCCTGTGATTTCACCGGAGGTGCGCAAACCATCGCGCAGAAACAGGCCGTAAAACTCCAGGCGCTTGGGTGAACCCTTGGGTTCGCGGGCGAAGTAGGCGCCGGACAAATCCTGCTGTCCGGCGCGCACGCGGGCGCCATTGCGGCGCACGTCCACCATGCGTCCCCAGAAAAAATCACTGGTCCATGCACCGGAGTGATTCCGCAGCCGTGCAGCGTCGAACGAGCGGCCCACGTTGTCCCATCCGAAAGCGCCTACCAGTCGTTCTTCGCCGTACGCGAGTTCCTGACGGCCGCCGCGAATCTCCCAGCGGTCAGTTCCCGCGAGCTTCCAGTCAAAATAGGCCTGGTGCAGATTCGTAGCCAGGTCATGAATAATCTTGTCGCTGTTGCTGCCGAAGAGCCAGACATCCTGTGCCTGAATGAAAAACGATAGCCGCGCATGCGGCCGCGCGCGCAGGTTGATTCGCAGCCGCTGGCCGAGCGAATGGTCGAAGTCGTCGGCGGGCTTGAGGTCGGCGTTGTCCCGAAACTCATTCCGGAAGCGCAACTCCACGGAAACTTCGACCGGCTTGGCCTGGGCTTTGTTCTCTGGGGTGGGTGCTTGCGCGGCAAGGAGTGTTCCCCAAAGGCACACAAAGGCAGTGACTCCCAGCCGCAGCAAGCGTCGGGCGGCACTGCGGCAATCGCACGGCTGGTGCAACGAGTTTTCCAGCTCATCCACGGGAAGTCAGCTCTTTACGGGCTGTAGTTCCGCCAGCAGTTTGTCCATCATGGCGTGGAGGCGCTCGTGCGTGCCCGCGCCCATTTTTTCTACTTCCGCTTCTTCAAAGGCCTTCGCCAATTCCATTTGCTCGGCGTGGCTAAGGATGCGTTCCGCCATCACAAACAGGACTTCATTCTCCTTGGCGATGTGCTCGCGCAGCAGTTCGGCATATTGCACTGCCGCGGTTGCCCACTTGGCGGCTGCGTCCAGGTCACCCGCGGCGTAGGCTGCGGATGTTTCCGCCATCTGGCGCACGAGGCCGCGTCCCATGTCGTGCTCCGCGAGCATGACGCCGATGGGGCCGCCGCCGCGAGGCATGCCTTTTTTCTCGAGCAGCGGGAAAAGTAGGTCTTCCTCTTTGCCGTGGTGGCAGCGGTCCGCAAAGAGTCGGAAGAATTCCAATAGCTGGCTCAGGATTTGCGGTTCGACCTGCTCGCGGCGGCCGAGCCGCTGAATCACTTCCTCGGTCGCATCCAGCATGCGCAGGATGGCGTCGTGTTCGTCGCGCAAGATTTCTGTCGCTGTCCTCATGGAAAGTCCTTTCTCAATGGCGGGTTTTCTTGCCGCTTTCGCTCCAGATTTCACTTTCGCTTCGTGGCATTCGGATTGCCATATGAGCAGCGTGACCCGCAAGGGCCCAGCGTTCAAAAGACTGGATTTATGAACAAATTGGACTTCGGAATCCTGTACTGCAGCCGGATGGCGCTGAATATGGCGCAGCTTTGCGAGAAAACACGCAATAAAACCGCGCAGATTGGCGGAAATGCCAGGGTCCATAGCGCATCGCAGAAACTGGACAAACACGTCCACTAATATGGTCTTCACCAGTTCAACCGAGTACGCGATCCGCGCTATCACCCACCTCGCGCTACTTCCGCCCGGCACGCTGGCTGGGGCGCGGGAGATTTCCCGTGCCGAGAGCATCCCCATGCCGTTCCTCTCGAAGATCTTGCAAAAACTCTGCCGGCGGAAATTGGTGCGCTCGTTTAAGGGGTTGCGGGGAGGCTACGAGTTGGCCCGTCCGGCAGAGCAAGTCACTCTGCAGGACCTGGTGCTGGCAACCAACGGAGATGAGCTGGAGGGCCGCTGCGTCCTGGGAGTGGCGCACTGCGACGGAGACCGTCCCTGCCCATTGCATGACCAATGGAAAGAGATCCGCACCCAGATGGTGGCCATGCTGGAGAAGACGACCATCGCCGAGCTGGCGCGCATTGCCGCCAGCCAGAAACAGGGGCCGCGATGAACTCCGACGCCTATCGCGTGCGCGTGGCCGATGAGCAGTACTGGCGAGAACAGATCAATTGCCAGTTCGCCTGCCCGGTGCACACGGACGCGCGCGGTTACGTACGGGCCATCGCCGAAGGCGATCATGAGCTGGCCTATCTCATCGCTCGCGGGCCCAACCCGCTGGCCTCCCTGTGCGGGCGCATCTGCGGCGCGCCTTGCGAGGCGGCCTGCCGGCGCGGCTCAATTGATCAGCCCATTGCCATTCGTGCCTTGAAGCGGTTTGTGTGCGAACAGTTTGGCCCGGAAAACCGCAGGGACCCCGGAGCCCAGCAGTTTCCGTATTTGCGCGAAGGAACCTCCGAACGCTGCTGCGACGACCAGGAAGAACTGCGCCACCTGCTGGCGTTTCTTTCCCGCGCAGATTTTCCGAAGCCAAAGGGCGAGCGCGTCGCGGTCATCGGCTCCGGCCCGGCAGGCCTTGCGGCGGGGCACGACCTGGCGCTGATGGGTTTTCGCCCGACGATTTTCGAAATGGAGCCAGTCCCCGCGGGCATGCTGTACACCGGCGTGCCCGGCTACCGCCTGCCGCGCGAGCTGATTCGCGCGGAGGTCGCCGTTATCGAGTCGCTCGGCGTGCAGATTCGCTGCAACACCCAAATCGGCAAAGACATCTCCTTCGAAGAGCTCCGGCGCGATTTTGCCGCGGTCATCATCGCCTGTGGCGCCAAGCGCTCGCGGGCCCTGCCCATCCCCGGCACGGACGCCATCGGCGTGATGGGCGGAGTCGATTTTCTGCGCGACGTCGCCCTGGGCAAGCAGGTCGAGCTCGGCCAGCGCGTCATCGTCATCGGCGGCGGCAACGTGGCCTACGACGTGGCCCGCACCGTCCTGCGCCAGGAAGAGTACGACGTCTCCCGAACCGCAGCGCGCATGAAGGGCGTCCGCGAAGTGAACCTGGTCTGCCTGGAATCCCTCGAAGAGATGCCCGCCGACACGGTGGAAATTATCGAAGGTACGGAAGAAGGCGTGCGCCGGCACAACAGTTGGGGCCCCCGGGAAATCCTCTTCCACGAAAACGACGGGCGAAAATTTGTGCGCGGAGTGCGCTTTGTGCGCTGCTCTTCCGTGTACGACGAACAGCGCCGCTTTGCGCCGAAGTTCGACGAGTCCATCGAACGGGTTATCGAAGGCGACACCGTGCTGCTTTCCGTGGGCCAGTCGGCGGACCTGACTTTTCTCGATGCGCAGCGCGACGGCGTGAACATGCGCAACCCGCAGCAAATCGTCAACGACGCGACCACGGGGGCCACCTCCGCGCCGGACGTCTTTGTCGCCGGAGACATCGCCTACGGCCCCAAGCTGATGATTCATGCCATCGCCAGCGGCAAGCAGGCCGCGCGTTCGGTGTATCGCTATCTGCGCGGATGCGAGATTGCCCCGGACGAAGTGCAATTCCATTTCCCCATCGAGAACTACCGCCGCGAAAAGAATTATGAAAAACGCGCGCGCCTGCACATTCCCACGCGTTCTGCCGAAGAACGCCTGCTGGACGCGAAGACGTTGGTGGAAAAAGGCTACACGCAATCGCAGGCGCAGGAAGAAGCCGGGCGCTGCCTGGACTGCGGCGTGAACACCATCTTCGACGGCGAGCGCTGCATCCTGTGCGGCGGCTGCGTGGACGTCTGTCCCACGGTGTGCCTGAAGCTCGTCTCGCTCGACCGCATTGCACCGTCGCCGGAGCTGGAAGCCGTCGTCCTCAAGCTGCTGGGCCAGGAGGCCGCGGCCGCGCCCGAAGATTTCTCCACCATTCTGAAGGACGAAGAGCGCTGCATTCGCTGCGGGCTCTGCGCGCAGCGCTGTCCAACCACCGCCATCACCATGGAACGATTTGAATTTTCCCGGGCGATGTCTCCGATTTTGCAGCAGCAAACCCCTCGGTCGCCGCAGGTGACCGTAGGGTAAAGGAGTGCATGCCATGTCTGACGGAAACCAGGACAGCCGATCCCGTCTCGATCCCCTGCCGGTGACGCGGCGCAGTTTTCTGACTTTCGCATCGCTGGGCAGCTTCCTCGCTGCCTCCGGCACAGCGCTCGCAGGAATGCTGCGCTTGCCCAAGCCGGCCGTACTGCCCGGGCCTGTGCGGCGCTTCAAAATTGGCATGCCGGAACAGTTCGCGGTGGGCAGCGAGACGCGCTTCGAGAAGGAAAGTGTCTTCGTATTTCGCGACGCGCAGGGAATCTACGCCATCTCCGCCGTGTGTACCCATCTGGGCTGTTCCATCGGGCGCTCGCCGGACGGCTTCGCGTGCCCCTGTCACGGTTCCAAGTTCACCTCGAGCGGCGAAGTCACCGGCGGGCCCGCGCCGCGCGCGCTGCCCTGGCTGGAGCTGGGCCGCGCCGCGGACGGGCAACTCGTCGTCTACGCGGAAAACGAAGTCCCCGCCGGAACGCGGATGCGCGTGTAGGAGGAGCGAGCCATGGCTCATCAGAATCCCGCCATCAACGACACGCCGAGCGCAACACGCGAGTTCCTGCACAACCTGCGCCTGCTGCCGCGCACGCTGAAGGACGCGTGGTTCCGCGTGGGCCACCTGCCGGAATCGGAGCGCGAAGAATCGCAGGCCACCTTTCACAACCTGTTCCTGCACATCCACAGCGTCCGCGTGCACGAGCGCACGCTGAGCCCCTGGCTGACGATGGGGCTCGGACTGATTTCCGCGGCCAGCTTCTTGATTTTGTGCATCACCGGCGTGCTGCTGATGGTGTACTACAAGCCCTCCACCGCGCTGGCGTACGATTCGATCAAAGACATCCACTTCGTGGTTTTCACCGGGCGCTTCATGCGCAATATCCACCGCTGGAGCGCGCACATCATGGTGATCGCCGTGTTCCTGCACATGGCGCGCGTGTTTTACACCGGCAGCTACAA
>CAZIWR010000189.1:0-5464 GCA_964542805.1 uncultured Acidobacteriaceae bacterium | reverse complement strand
CAGCGTAGCCGTTGGCGGCGAAGATGTGCACGTAGCTGCCGTAGCCGGCCAGGAATCCGTTCATGTCCGCGCCCGCCGGGCCGCCGTGAATCTGCGCGATGAGCGGATAGCGCTTCCCCTTCTCGTAGCCCACCGGATAGACGAGGATGCCCTCGATTTCCTTGCCGTCGCTCGATTTCCAGTGCACCGTCTCGAACTCGCCGAGCTGGAACTGCGCGACCTGCGGGTTGGCGTCGGAGACGCGCGTCCATCGCGCGCGCTGCCCGACCGTCTCCGGCCGCGCCACGTAGTAATTGCCGGGCTGCGTGGGGTCGGTGAACGACAGCAGGAAGAGTCCCGCCTCGTAGTCGAAGCCGCCGCCGAGGACGCCGCGCTCGTGCGTCAACTGTGTTGGCGCAGTGGACTTGTCGCCGTCGGCAACGCCCACGGAAAACAGGTGGCCGTCCACGCCGATGCCTTCGCCGAAATAAATCGTTTTCGAATCCGCGCTCCAGAAGGCTTGACCGGCGCTGTGGTCCCACGCGGGGAGTAGCTTCTTCAGCGGGCCTCCGGCAACGGGCGCCACGTAGAATTTTGAGTTGCGCATGTCCTGGAAATTATCCTCGGCGGTGAAGACGAGCAGCTTGCTGTCCGGCGAGAAGCGGCCCAGCCCTTCGCCGACGCTGTTGTTCGTCAAGCGGCGCGCTTCGCCGCTGGCCAGATTCAGCAAGTAGATCTCCGCCTCGTCCTCGGTGGTGGTGTTCGCATGGCGCAGCGTGGAGACGCTGCGGAAGCCGATCCACGCGTTGTCCATGGACTGCGTGAACTGCGACACGCTGTAATCTTCGCTGGTGGTCCAGCGCTTCTCGGATTTGTCGGCGAGGCCGATGGACCACAGATGCGACGGCGGCTTTTGTTCGTCGGCGATTCGCACATCAAATTTCTTTTCCTTGCGCTTCACGTCGTCCTTGTCCACGCGGTCCGGCGCAATGAAAAAGATGCGGCTGCTGTCCGGGCTCCACTGAAAGCTCGCGATGGGCGTGGCGTGCTTCGAAAGCTGCAACGGCGCGTCGTCTTTTTCCAGACTGGCCAGCCAGAGTTGGCGCTCCTCCGGCTTGCCCGCGGAGAAGGCCACCCACTTGCCGTCGCGGCTGAAGGAGAAGGTGCTGACGCCGTCCTTTGCGTCGCTGACCTGGCGGGCTTCGCCGCCGTCCGCGCGCATGATGTAAAGTTGCTGCTTCTCGCCGCGGTCGGAGAGGAAGCCGAAGGCCTTGCTGTCGCGCGCCCACTGCGGGCTGGTCTCGTTTTTCTCTTTCGTGTAGGTCATCTGCCGCGGTGAAGCAGAACCGTCAGAGGCAGCGATGAAAACATCTGTGAAATTTTTCCCGGCTTTCCACTGCGGGATGGTGATCGCGTAGATCACCATTTTGCCGTCGGGCGAAATGCTGCCGCTGCCCACGTTGCGCAGCTCCATCACGTCCATGAAGCTCATGGGGCGTTTTTGTTTATCCTGAGCGCCAGTGAAGGACTGCGCCGCCAGCGGCAGCGCCAGCGCGAGAACCACGAAAACCGCAACTACCGCCTTCATTATCCGCACGCGAAACATGTTTTCCTCCAAAAAAACTGAAATGCAAAATGCGCTGTTTCCAGCAGGGCGGGCTTCCGAGCTTGCGCTCGTCTATGCCAGAATCGCTGCGGTTCTCTGCGAACGCGCGATTTCGCCAGAGTCTACGAAATGCCAAGCGCTTATGCAATCGAATCCCCGCGAGGAAGTCACTCAATCCCTGACAACCTGTTGAGTTTTGCCTATGATTCTCGCAGAATGCGGACTGAAGGATAGCGAACCTCTCGGAACATGCGAGAGCTTCGCTCTCGAGAGGCGCGCAGTTAAATGTGGAGTGAGATTTAACTCTTATGCAACTTCAAAGAATTGGGCCGTTTTGGCTGCCGGGCGCGTGGCTGAGAGATGATTGGCTGATTTCTCCCTCGACTTCCAGATTATTCTTATTTTCAGCTATTTGCGTAATTGCATTAACTCCCATAATCGAGGGTTGGCTGGTCCCATCAAGAATGACGTTTTGGATGAGAGTTCCATGGACTGTCCTTGTATTGGTAGGGGTGCCCGCATTGTTTTTCCTGTGGCTTGGCATGTGGCGGTATTGGGTGCGGCTCGACGACTCTAGCGTCTGGGCGAAACGAGCATGGTTTCTCATTTTGTTGATTGGTTTTTGGTGGGGGAGTTTCCTGTACTACTTCTGTGTTTATCTTCCCCAACTGTTTCGGAGGAGGAGGGAGGAGACCTGAAGAATATGTTCGGGCGAATTCTCATTGCCGCTTGGGTGTGCTTTCTAGGATTTGTATTTCTCTTGCTCTTCTTTCCGAAATTGCTCATTCAGGTACCGCACATTGAAATATTCCGCCCCTTTTTCATCATTCTTACGCTCGTGTCTATTGCATACGGTCTTCGATGGCTCTACCGACAAGGCATGAAGAAAGCAAGACGCAAGTAAAGAGAGCTTCTTCGAACCAAAGCAATCGCCAGCCCTCAGAAAGACGTGCCCCGGACGATTTCAGCATTCTCTTTGTGGCCGGGAACGCGGGCGGAACGTATAATGTCTGGCTGCACCCGTCTAGGCAATCCTGTGGTTTTTCCGGGAGGAACAATGAACCGCACGAAGATTTCCGTTCTGCTGTGTCTCTGCCTGCTGCTGGGACTGGCCCAGGTCCAAGCCCAGACGAAGCGCGCAATCAATTTTGACGATTTGATTTCCATGAACCGCGTGGGCGATCCGCAAATTTCGCCGGACGGCAAGTGGGTGGCGTACACGGTGGCCACGCCGGACAAGGCCGCCAACCGCACGGCACGTAACGTCTGGCTGGTGCCCACGGCAGGCGGCGAGCCGCGGCAGCTTACGCGCAGCGGGCGCGACATGGCGGCGCGGTGGTCGCCCGACGGCAGCAAGATTGCGTTTCTCTCCAGTCGCGACGGCGGCATGCAGATTTATCTGATCGCGCTGGAGGGCGGCGAGGCCACCAAGCTCACCACGATTTCCACCGGCGCGGACAATATCCAATGGTCGCCCGACGGCAAGATGCTGGCGTTTACCTCGGGCGTCTATCCCGATTGCAAAGACGACGCGTGCAACGCCAAGCGCGACGCCGACGCTGAAAAAAGCAAAGTGAAGGCGCGCATCTACGACCGTCTGCTCTACCGTCACTGGAGCGATTGGTGGGACTACAAACGCAGCCATCTGTTTGTGGTTGCGGCGGACGGCGGAACACCGCGCGATCTCACCGCGGGCGCGGACTACGACACACCGCCGGTGCAGCGCGGCGGAGCGGAGTCCATCGCCTGGGCGCCGGACAGCAAGGAGCTGTGCTACACCGCGGTCACCGACAAAGTGGAAGCGACGAGCACGAACGGCGATTTGTTCACCGTGTCCGCCGCGGGCGGAGAGAGCAAGCGCATCACCTCCGCGACGGGATTCGATGGCGACCCCGTCTATTCGCCCGACGGAAAGTCCATCGCCTATCGCTCGCAGCTCCGCGCGGGCTACGAGGCTGACCGCTGGCGGCTGATGCTCTACGACCGCGCGAGCGGCAAGCACGCCAACCTCAGCGAAAACTTCGACCGCAGCATCAACAGCATGGCGTGGTCGCCGGACAGCAAGACGCTTTACTTCAACGCCGAGGATCGCGGCTTCGTGAATATCTTTACGATGGCCCCGACCGCGGGCAGCGATCCGAAACCCATCCTGAAGGATTCCTACCACGCCGAGTTTGTGCTGAGCGACGACGGCAAGACGCTGGTCTTCGCGCGCGTGAGCATGGCCATGCCCGCGGAATTATTTGCATCCAACGCGGACGGCACGGGCGTGCGCCAGCTTACGAAGCACAACGCGGAAAAACTCGCGCAACTCGACATGAACAAGGCCGAGCACATCTGGTTCGACGCGGCGGACGGCGTGAAGATCCACGCCATGCTGCTGCGCCCGCCGGGGTTTGACGCGTCGAAGAAATATCCGCTGCTGGTGATCTGCCACGGCGGCCCGCAGACACAGTTCAGCGACTCATGGAGCTACCGCTGGAACGATCAGATGTTCGCGGCGGCGGGCTACGTGGTGCTGATGGTCAACCGGCGCGGCTCGACCGGCTTTGGGCAGAAGTTTGCCGACGACATTAACGCCGACTGGGGCGGCAAAGCCTATCAGGACGTCATGAAGGGCGTGGACTACGTCCTGGCAAAATATCCGTTCACCGACGGCACGCGCATGGCCGCGGCTGGCGGCAGCTACGGCGGCTACATGATCAACTGGATGGCGTCGCAGTCGAAGGGACGCTTTAAGGCGCTCATCAGCCACGCCGGCGTGTACAACTTCGAAAGCGAATACGGCGCAACAGAAGAGCTGTGGTTCCCCGAGTGGGACTACCGCGGCACGCCGTGGAACGATCCCGGCAAGAACTACGAAAAGTTTTCGCCCAACAAGTACGCCGCGGAGTTCGGCAAGTACAAGACGCCCACGCTGGTCATCCACGGCGAGCTCGACTTCCGCGTGCCGTACACGCAGGGGCTGGAGTTCTACACGGCGCTGCAGCGGCAGGGCGTGCCGTCCAAGCTGCTCATCTACCCCGACGAGGGCCACTGGATCCTCAAGCCGCAAAATAGCGAGCTGTGGTACAAGACGTTTTTGGATTGGCTGGCAACGTACTTGAAGTAGCGCAGGCTACTAGCCTGTGCGAAACTGGACGGGACAGGCTACTAGCCTGTCCCACAGAATCGCCAATGCGCCCGAACGAAAGGTGAATCCATGAAATCCCGCAAAACGAATGCAAGAAATCTGTCCGCCCTTATCGCAGCTACGGTGCTGCTGGCTGTGCTGGCATTTCTGCCGGCGCTGGCCGATGAAGGCATGTGGACCTTCGACAATCCGCCGCTGAAGCTGCTCAAGGAGAAATACGGATTTACGCCGACGCAGGAATGGCTGGACCACGTGCGGCTCTCGAGCGTGCGCTTCAACGACGGCGGCTCCGGCTCGTTTGTGAGCCCCAATGGGCTGGTGCTGACGAACCACCACGTGGCGCTGGGCCAGTTGCAAAAAGTCTCCACGAAGGACAAGGACTACGCGGCAAACGGCTTCTACGCGCGGACGGCAGCGGAAGAGTTGAAGTGCCCCGACCTCGAACTCAATGTGCTCGTCTCCATGGAGGATGTGACAAAGCGCGTGGGCGCAAGCGTGAAGCTCGGCATGAGTGAAAAGGACGCGCTGAAGGCGCGCAAATCGGAGATGGCCAAAATTGAAAAGGAAGCCCTCACCGGCCCCGACTCGCACGCGGAAACGGTGACCTTCTACAACGGCGCCGAGTATTGGCTCTACCGCTACAAGAAGTACACCGACGTGCGGCTTGTGATTGCGCCAGAGCAGCAGGCGGCGTTTTTCGGCGGCGACCCGGACAACTTCACCTATCCGCGCTACGACCTGGACTT
>CAZIWR010000188.1:0-5489 GCA_964542805.1 uncultured Acidobacteriaceae bacterium | reverse complement strand
AATCAATCAGGTCCACCGCAGGCACTCCGCGCTTCAGAAATGGAAGGTGGTCGTCTTCGATGGATTGTGTTTCGGAAAGGAAGTGCTTTTCGTAGCCCAACCGCTTCGCTGTTTTCCAGACCATGTCCGTTAGCCAGGTTGTGGATTGTGATTCGCGCTTTAAAGCAAGGTCGCGGTCACCGATCATGTCCGCCAGGATCACTGCCTTTACAGATTTCAATTCGTTCGCCACCGCCAGCTTCGCTGCCATCTGACGGCTGCCGTAGGTGCTGTCCAAGTCGCTCCATTCCACCAGCGCTTCTTCCCCGTCCAGAAACGCGATCCACACGCTCACGTTGCGCTTTTTCCCGCACAGTTGCCTCGCCATTTCCAGCATCAATCCGGTGGACGACCCGCCATCGTTCGCGCCCACAAAATTCGGCTGACGTTTGGTGTCGTAGTGCGTGAGCAATAGCACCACGTTCGGGCTCGCGCCGGGAATCTTGGCCACGATGTTCTGCATGGGGATGCGCCCGACGGGCGTAGAAGACTCAAAGTGGTCTTCCTCCACGCTGCATCCAAATGATTTCAGTTGTGTGCGGATGTAGTCCTGCGCCAGGCGGATGCCCGGGGACCCCGATTGGCGCTGCCCGATGGCCACCAGCTTTTCTACGTGCGCGAATGCCCTGGCGCCATCGAATCCCCCGGTGGATTCCGCTGGCAGCGCATCGGACGCCACGGCAGCCGCTTGCATCGGTGGAGCCGGAGCGGCCTTCTCCGTCCCGCTGGCACATCCCGCCGACAGCGCGCACAGCAGGAGCAGCGCGGCGATTGAACTTCGCGTGATTTGTTTCACGGCCATAAATGCCACCATCCGAAGTGTTGACCCGCCCAGAGCAGCGTCGCTGCTCCAGCGACGAGCAAGCCGACGGCAATCACCGTGGTGCTCGCCCCCGCCGGCGACGTGCCTGGCTCCTCTGCTCTCTTGCTCACCACCGCCGCGGAGACACCGATGCTCAAAAGGTAGAGTACCAGCATGGGGGCCATGAAAATCATCAGAGTCAAAATGTCCGTCGTCGGCGTCACAACCGCTGCCACGATCGCAATCACCAGCACCGCGTAGCGGAAGTTGTTCCACAAAAACGCCGGCGTCACAATCCGGAACAACGTCAGGAAAAACACCAAAATCGGCAATTGAAACACCAGGCCCAGCCCCAACAAAATCACCAGGGTCATGTCAAAATACTCGTTGATGCTGATCATCGCCGTGAACGGCCCGGGAATGCTCACCAGGAATTGCAGCGTCATGGGCAACAGGATGAAGTAGCCGAACGCCGTTCCCGCCAGGAACAGCAGCACGGAGGAGCACAGGAAAGTGATCACCGCCCGTCGTTCATTTCGGTAAAGTCCCGGCGCCAGAAACAGCCACACCTGGTGCAGCACAAACGGCGATGCCAGCACGAATCCCAGGTACAGCCCCACGGTGATGTAGAGTTGAACGGGGCCCAGCGGACTTGTATAGATCAGCTTGTCCGCCAGCTTGGCGTCACGCAGCGCCGCCAGCATCGGCTTGGCGAGAATGAGGAACGCGTCAGCGGCAAAGTACAGCCCCACGCACAGCCCGCCGGCAATGGCCAGCACGGAGTACAAAATTCGTTGGCGCAGTTCGCTGAGGTGATCGAAAAAGGACATCTTCGATGTGGGGTCTTCGCGGTTCTCGGTGGGCACACGGGGCTCAGGCTGGCTAGGCGTCGCCATCAGTTGGAGTCTCGCTGTAGCGCGGGAGTTTGCCTTCCGGCGCGCTGCTGTTGGGGGCTGCCGGCGGCACCGAGCTTTCTCCGGAGTCCACCTGCCCTTGCGCGGAGCCCGCCGCACGGTCCGGTTCCAGCACCTGGCGCTCCGTCTCCTTGGCTTCTTTTTCCAGGTTGCGCATCTCGTCTTCCACGGTCGAGCGCAGTTCGTTGGACGCACGGCGGAACTCCGTCAGCGCCTTGCCCAGGTTGCGGCCAAGCTCCGGCAGCTTGCGCGGCCCGAAAATCAGCAGGGCCAGCACAAAAACGAAAATCATTTCCGGAACGCCGATGGAGCCCACAGTGTTTACGACCGCGCTTTGGGCGGTCAATGTCCTCTCGTCCGCATCATAGAAGACACATCTGGGAGTGTCAAACGCGGGTGGCTATGCTATCCTAGCCAGACGAGTGGCGAAAAGTGAGGATGGAATGAAAGCCAACGGACGCGGTGTGTTTCTGGTCACTGGCATTCTGGTGGTTTCCGCACTTCTGGGTGGCATGTACGGCCCTTCCGTGCGCGCCACGGCCGCCGGCGCTAGTGACGCGCAAGATTCCATCCGCAATTTTTCCCGCGTACTGGCCATCGTGCAGCAGAATTACGCCGACCCTGTGGATGTCGATAAGCTCATCTACAACGGCGCCATCCCCGGCATGCTGCGCGGCTTGGACCCGCATTCCAGCTTCTTCGACCAGCGCCAGTTCTCCTTGCTCCGCGAGGACCAGCACGGCAAGTACTACGGCGTCGGCATGCAAGTGGGCCCGCGCGACGGCCGCACCGTGGTCATGGCACCTTTTGTCGGCTCTCCCGCGTACAAAGTAGGCATCCGCCCGGGAGACATCATCCTCAAAGTGGACGACAAGCCCACCGACGGCCTCACCACCACGGAAGTCGCCGACATGCTCAAGGGCCCCAAGGGCACCGTCGTCAAGGTCACTGTCGGGCGTGAAGGAGCGGAAAAGCCCATCGATTTCACCGTGATTCGCGATGAGATTCCGCGCCATGCCGTGGACAACGTCATCATGGTCCGGCCGGGCATCGGCTATGTTCGCCTGACCAGTTTCAACGAAGTCACCAGCCGCGAGCTTTCCGAAGCACTCCGTCAGCTGGACGTCGCCAGTTTGAAAGGCCTCGTTCTCGATTTGCGCACCAATCCCGGCGGGCTTCTCAATGAAGCTGTTTCCGTGGCCGACATGTTCCTGGACAAGAACCAGCTGATCGTTTCGCATCGCGGCCGCGCCTCACAGGAGCGCCGGTATCACGCCGTGCGCGGAAATCAGGGCGTGGACGTGCCGCTGGTCATGCTGATGGGTCCGTACAGCGCTTCCGCGTCGGAAATTGTCGCCGGTGCCATTCAGGACCACGACCGCGGCCTTATCGTCGGCGAGGACAGCTTCGGCAAGGGCCTTGTGCAGACCGTCATTCAGCTTGGCGAAAACACCGGTCTGGCGCTGACCACGGCGCGTTACTACACGCCCAGCGGCCGCCTCATCCAGCGCGATTACAAGGCCGTTTCACTTTACGATTACCATTACAATCGCAAGAAGACGCAGGACACCACGGATGTGAAGCTCACCGACAGCGGCCGCCAGGTTTTGGGCGGCGGCGGTATTGCACCGGACGTTGTCGTGCCCGAGCCCAAGCCCAACCACTTCCAGAGTCTTCTCCTGCGCCGCTACGTCTTCTATCCCTTCGAAATCGGCGTAGGCGACTTCGCCCGCTACTATCTCTCCCTCAGCCGCCCGGTCACGCGCGACTTTGCCGTTGATGACCAGGTGATTCAGGAGCTCCGCCGTTACCTCGACAAGAAAGGCGCTAGCTTTGCCGAGGCCGACCTGCAGGAAAATCTCCACTGGATCCAACGCAAAATTAAGCGCGAGCTTTTTGTTTCCACGTTCGGCCTCTCCGAAGGATACAAAGTCGCTCTCGAGGACGACGTGCAGGTGCAGAAGGCCATTGAAGTGCTCCCGCAGGCCCGCGCACTCTACGAAAACGCCAAGAAAGTCATCGCGCAGCGCGCCGGCAGTTCGTCTCCGCGGCCCTAGCGGCGCTCACGCAACCCCGTTCTCATCGCTGGCGCTTCAGTGCTAAAATAGTTTGGTTTGTTTGGGTTGTTTTTCTGTGGGCGGCTAGCTCAGTTGGGAGAGCGTCCCGATTCCATCGGGAAGGTTGGACGGCAAGCTGGCTGCAAAACCTATTGGCTGTTGCAGAATTTGCTTTGTTCCGTGGGCGGCTAGCTCAGTTGGGAGAGCGTCGCGTTCGCAACGCGAAGGTCGGGGGTTCGAATCCCCTGCCGTCCACCATTCTTCTGTTTCGAACTTTTCCCGTGCCCGCTAAGACTTCTTTATGCCTTTCGAGTTTTGGTCCTTAATCAGCACGGCACCGCAATGTCGCGGCAATCCCGGCACAGGTAGCTGAAGTTCGGATTAGTCAGCGTCCATTCAGTGCGGCACTCCGCGCAGGTGACCTCGGAGCGCCGATCGCATTCCGCGCAGATTTCTTCTCCGGCCAGCGGCGTCTCGCACATGAATTCACCGAACGGCACCAGCGTGTGGCACCGGCCGCATTCCACTGCCGCCAGGATCGTGGTGTGCACATGCGCGCCTTCGGCCTCCGCGCTCTTCCTGGCCAGCAGTGTTTTCACTCGATCCGCGATGTGCTCGGCGGTCAGCCCAAACGCCTGCACCAGTTCCCACGGTTTGCCGGAAAGCCCGAAACGATCTTTCACGCCGACCATGTCAAACTGCAGCGGAAGTTCATGTGCGCTGCGGTGTTTGAGGATCGCGCCGGCAATGATGTTTCCGAACCCGCCCACCTGGTGCTCTTCCGCGGTCACGATGCAGCGGGTTTCCGCGGCGGCGGCCAGCAACGCGGCCACGTCCAGCGGCTTCACGGTGTGCACGTTCACCACGCGCACCTCGATTCCGAAGTCTTCCTTGAGTATCCACGCCGCGCGCATCGCTTCCGGCACCATGGGGCCGCACGCGATGATCGACGCGTCTTCGTTTTCGTTGGTGTATTCACTCGCAAGCACCGTCTCAAACGCATCCAGGAACTTCGGCTGTTCGCCGCGGTAGCGGATCACATTGGCGGCCCCAAAAAGGTACGGCGTCTCCTTTTTTGTCACAATGGGCGTAGCCTCGCGCGCAAACCGCAGGTAGGCCGGCCCGTCCAACTCCAGTAACGCGTGATGCGTCGCCTTTTCGGTTTCCACCGAATCACACGGCACGTACACGTGCATGTTCGGCAAGATGCTCATGAGCGAAATTTCTTCCAGCGACTGGTGCGTCGCACCGTCCGGGCCCACGGAAATTCCGCCGTGCGCGCCGGCAATCTTCACGTTCAGGTTCGAGTAGCAGATTGTGGTGCGGATCTGGTCCCACGCGCGCCCGGACGCAAACACGCCGTACGTCCCCGTTACCGGAATCAGCCCTTCCTTGGACAGCCCCGCGGCCACGCTCATCATGTTTTGTTCGGCGATGCCCACGCTGAACACGCGGTTTTTTCGTTCTGGATGCTTGGCTTCAAAATCCGTGATGCGGATCGAATTCGAAATGTCCGCGTGAACCGTGACCACTCGCGGGTCTTCACCCGCGCTTTCCAGTGCCCGGCCAAACCCCATGCGCGTGGGGTCCATGTCGGCCTTCATGTTGGGAGCGGTGTTCCACCAGCGGTCCGTCTTGAATTGCGGGATGGACTCCTTGGTTTCCTTCGTCACCTTT
>CAZIWR010000187.1:0-5596 GCA_964542805.1 uncultured Acidobacteriaceae bacterium | reverse complement strand
AGCCGTCGCGCACGTGTCGGTTCAGGCTGAGTGCTTTGTACTGCGTGAGCACAAACACGCGGCGCAGATCGCTGTTGAGGCAGTTGGAAAGAGTGACGTCGATGATGCGGTAGAGTCCGCCGAAGGGCACCGCGGGCTTGGCGCGGTCGCGGGTGAGCGGCCAGAGACGTTCGCCCTGGCCACCGGCCAGCAAAACGGCAATCGCTTCGCGCATCAACGCCACGGTTCGAGTCCTCAGGAGTGCACAGGCGCAGCAGCGCCGGTTGATGGACGCGCCGGAAGGCGCCTCGCGGATCGCGGAACCCCCGGGCGGAAACATTGTAGTGCGGTTCGGCTGCACAAGGCAAAACAAAGCACGCGAAGGCCAAGGCTTGCGGCGAATCCTGCAGCTCACGATGAGCCGCTGTGGAATCCGAGCGGTACACATCTTCCGGCAATTCCGTTGGCCAGGAAACAAAACTGCCGGAGGGTGCGCGTGGCGAAACTCCTTAACTAGAGAGTAATCTGCAGGAGGAACGGCTTGACAGGCATGGGCGGGGTTGCTAGGGTACCATCAGGTGTATTTGGCAGATGCTTGAGGAGACCACACAGGGAAACGGCTCGGGTTGAACTTCCTCAAAAACACACAATCGGACGGGGGGTGAAGATTGGATGGCTGAAGTTGTCATCCAGGAAGGCGAATCTCTGGAAAACGCGCTCCGGCGCTTCAAGCGTAAGGTGCAGCAAGAAGACATCATCAAAGAAATAAAAAAACACTCTTACTACCTGAAGCCTGGAGAAAAAAAGCGGACCAAAGCAGCACTGGCCCGCAAGCGCGCGCGCAAGAAGATGCGTCGCGAGCAGGACTAAGCAGCCTGGATTCGTATCCCTCTCTCTCCAGAATCGGGCACCACGGTCTGCTTGCCATGTCTAGGGACCTCGGAGCACGAAATGGAATATCAAGACCGGGTATTGAAATGCGTCGAGTGCGGCGCTGAATTCGTCTTCACCAGCGGCGAACAGATGTTTTTCGCCGACAAGGGCTTCAAGAACGAGCCCAAACGGTGCAAGGCGTGCAAGACCAAGCGCGGCACTTCGGCGACCACGGGGAATTACCAGCGAGCGGAAACGCGTACGACCTGCTCGCAGTGCGGGAAGGAAACCACGGTTCCCTTCAAGCCAACCCAGGGGCGGCCCGTGTACTGCCGGGAATGTTTCCAGCAGCGCCGGGCCATGGGATCCCCGGCCTGATCCGTCCGGCGCGGTTCTGAACACGGGACCGCGCTGGAAATTTTTGCGCAGGCTCGGCGGCAAATGGAAACTCGGCCCGCTGCCTGCACGAAAATGCAGTAACGACGGCACGTCGCCGCGATGCCGGCCGCCAGTTTGATGGAGTTTTCTTTCCTGAAAGTTTTCCCTCCCGGAAGTACTCGTTCGCGACAAGTTACGCCATTTTCTGCGCGACACATTCCGATCCGTCATTCATCCAGATTGCGGCACGCGTCTTGCTGGTGGATTGCGCCCTTTGGAATTGGAAGCATTGCGTAAGCCGCCGGGCGCTTGACTGCCGCGCAGCCGCGGCCTACCATCCACGAAACCGAAAACAGTTGAACGTTAAGTGTTGAAAGGTTGAAGCGTGGCACCCAAAACCATTTTGCAATACGAGCTCGGGGAAAAACTGGGCGAAGGCGGGATGGGCGAAGTGTTCCGTGCGAGGGACACGAAGCTCAATCGCGCGGTCGCGCTGAAACTTTTGCCCGCGGACGTGGCGATGGATGAGGAGCGCATCCAGCGGTTCCAGCGCGAAGCGCGCGCGGCGAGCGCGCTAAACCATCCGCACATCGTGGCCATCTACGACACGGGCGAAGCCGATGGGGCGCCGTTCATCGCCATGGAATTGGTGGAAGGCGCGCCGCTGGGCGCGTGGGTGCAGCGCGAAAAGCCGGAACTGCGAAAAATTCTGGAAGTGGTGACGCAAGTGGCGGATGCGCTGGCGGCGGCGCACGACGCGGGGATTGTGCACCGCGACATCAAGCCGGCCAACCTACTGGTGACGGCGCAGGGTTACGCGAAAGTGCTCGACTTTGGTCTGGCTAAACTGATTGAGGCGCCGCCGACCTCCGATGAAACGCGGTCGGTGGAGAAGCCGATCAGTAAGATGGGCGTGGTGATGGGCACGGTGGCGTACATGTCGCCGGAGCAGGCGCTGGGGCGGCCGGTGGATGCGCGCACGGATATTTTTTCGCTCGGCGCGGCGCTCTACGAGGCGGTGGCCGGGCAGCGGGCGTTTGCGGGCGCGAGTGAAATCGACATGCTGCACAATATTATTCACGCGGCACCCACGCCCGTGCGCAAAACGAACACGCTGGCACCGCACGAGCTGCAATGGATTGTGGACAAGGCGCTGGCGAAAGATGTCGACGAGCGTTATCAGACGATGCGCGAATTCGCCGCGGACCTGCGGCGGCTGCGGCGGCGAATGGAATCGGGCAGCGCGACACAGCTCGAAGCGCAGCTCGCTCCGCCCGCGCCGAAATGGCAGTTGCCGCTGTGGTGGGGCATCGCGGGGGCTGTGGTGGCGCTGCTCGTGATTGCGGTGCTGCTGCAAATTCCTGCGCTGCGCGTGCGATTTATGCCGTCGGCTCCGGCAAATTCAATTCCGCTGGATAAAATCACGCTCACGCAATTGACCACGGACCCCGGTTACGAAGGCGAACCGACGTTTTCGCCCGACGGCGAGACGATCGCCTACGTTTCCGACCGCAGCGGGAATTTTGAAATTTATCTGAAACAGATTTCCGGGGGGCCGGACGTCAACCTGACGAACAACCCGGCCGACGATATGCAGCCGGCATTTTCACCGGACGGAAAGCAGATCGCATTCGTCTCTTCCCGTGAGGGCGCCTCGGACATTGTGACTTACTTTGCGCCGGGTTCCGCGCCGATTGGCGGTGATCTGTGGGTGATGCCGGCGCTGGGAGGGAGCCCGCGCCGCGTGGCTCGAGAGGGGAATTTTCCGTCGTGGGCGCCCGATGGCTCCGCCATCCTGTACACCAGCGGGCCGTGGTTCGGACGCAAAATCTACCGCGTTCCGGCGATGGGCGGCGAACCGAAGGAAATCCCAGTCCGATTCGGGCAGCGCACTCCACCACACTTGCAGTATCCCAGCTATTCGTCGAACGAGCGCTGGATCGTATTTGAAGGGCAGGGCAGTATTTTTGTATTTCCCGCGGCGGGCGGCGAGGCGAAGCGCATCGCGAGCGGGAGAAAGCCGGTGTGGAACGCGGATTCATCGGCCGTCCTCTACTCGAACACCGAGCGGGGCAAGAACGAATCGCTGTGGCAAATCCCCTTTTCCATTACGAGTGGAGAAGTCAGCGGGCCAGCGTCTCCGCTGACCATCAGCCACGGGCGCGATACGCAGGCGGCGGTTTCGCGTGACGGGAAACGCATCGCCTTTTCCGCGCAGGAGATTTCTTTCAATCTCGAAATGCTGCCTTTCGACGCAGAGACAGGCAAGATGCTGGGCGCGCCGCGGTCGCTCACGGCGGGGAACGATCAAATTTATTTCATGGATTTTTCTCCCGATGGGAAGTGGGTGGCGTACGAAGCCAAGCGTGCGAGCATCTGGAAGGTCAGTGTGGACGGCAACCGGCGCGCGCCGCTCAGCCTCGATCCCCGGTTCAACGATTCGTGGCCGATGTGGTCGCCCGATGGAAGCTTCATCTCTTTCGACCGACGCCCCGCCGGAGAAACTTCAGGAGAAGTGGAACTCTGGCTGATGGCGCCGGACGGCGGCAACCCTCACAAGGTGATCGGGGGCGTCTCACAAGTCATCTGGACGCCCGATAGCCGTGGCGTTGTGTACAGCGATGTCGATAAGCATAAGGTGCTTTACCACGAACTGGGCAGCACAACTCCCAGGACGATCATCGACAAACCCAACATCATGCCGATTCTGGCGGTCAGCCCGGATGGGAAGTGGATCGCCTATCAAACGACCATCGCCGGAAACGTGGACATTCATGCGGTGCCATTCAGCGGGGGCGAATCCCGCGCCGTCGTGAGCACGCCGCGGCAGGATTATCACCCCAGCTTTTCACCGTCCGGGAGATGGCTCTACTTCCAGCCGGATCACAAGAATCTTTACCGGGTGCCCGGGCCGGCGCAGAACTGGCGACAGGCCGCGCCGGAAAAAGTCACCAATTTCACGGAGTCCGGCTTGTTGATCGAAGATCCGCAGATCTCTCCGGACGGACGGCTGCTGCTTTATTCGCACGGGCGCATGACCGCGGATATCTGGGTGATGACGATGCCGAAATAGAGTGGCAGAGTTGCAGAGTGACAGGGTTGAAGAGTTACAGAGTTGCAGGGTTTCAGAGTGACAGAGTGAAGCGAAGAAAAGAGGGTGAAATGATGCGCCGATTTCTTTTCGTGTTGGTCATTTTGGGGATGTCGATGTGCGCGCAGGCGCAGACAGCATCAGGGCAGGCGCAGGGGCCAACGGCGTCAACTCCAGCGCCGAAGCGGATAGCGATTCGCGCGGGGAAATTGATTGACGGCAAAGGCGGGGCGCCAGTCGTCAATGCGCTGATCGTGATTGAGGGCGACAAGATTATTTCCGTCACGGCGGGAGCCGGCCCCTCGGCAGGCTCCCCTCGCCAAGGCTCGGGGCAAGCGGGGCAAGCCCCTCCGCAGTCGGGGCAAGCCCCTCCGCAGTCGGGGCAAGCCCCTCCGCAGTCGGGGCAAGCGGGAGGAACGCTGCCAGCAGGCACTGAGGTAATCGATCTTTCGCGGGCGACGGTGATGCCGGGCTTGATTGACACGCACACGCACATTTTGTTGCAGGGCGACATCACGGCGGCGGACTACGACGAGCAATTGCTGAAGCAGTCCATTCCCTACCGCGCGATTCTGGCCGCGCGCAACGCACGCATCGCGCTGGAGCACGGGTTCACGACGATGCGCGACCTGGAGACGGAAGGCGCGATGTACGCCGACGTGGACGTGAAGATGGCGATCAACCGCGGCGAAGTGCCCGGGTCACGAATGTTTGTTGCCACGCGGGCCATGGCACCGACGGGAATGTATCCGCTGCTCGGCTATTCGTGGGAACTCGCCCTGCCGCATGGCGTGCAAGTGGTGGACGGCGTGGAAAGCGCGCGGCTGGCGGTGCGCCAGCAGGTGATGAACGGCGCGGACTGGATCAAGTATTACTCCGACCGGCGCTACTACTACGCCCCCACCGGCGTGCTGCACAGCATGGTTAACTTTACCGACGAAGAGGCAAAGGCCATCGTGGACGAAACGCATCGGCTGGGCAAGAAAGTGGCGGCGCACTGCATTGGGTCCGACGGCATCGCCGCAGCGTTGCGCGCGGGCGTGGACACCATCGAACACGGCGACGGGTTGACCGACGAGTTGATGGACCAGTTGATTGCAAAAGGCGTGTACTGGGTGCCCACGGTGGCGGTGGGCGCGTACGTGGCGCCCGGCCGCGGCGGGAATTGGCCGCGGATGGTCGAGTCGGAAAAGAGCGCGTTCGGGCGCGCGGTGAAAAAAGGCGTGAAGATTGCCTTCGGCACCGACGCGGGCGGGTTTGACTGGACGAAACTCC
>CAZIWR010000186.1:0-5631 GCA_964542805.1 uncultured Acidobacteriaceae bacterium | reverse complement strand
TCAACTTGTGTGGCGGCATCCACGGCTTCCGCCGCGCCAAAGATGGCCATCGCCCCTCTGAGCGAGTGCGCTGCGTGCTGGAGCGCGCTCAAATCCCGCTCCGTTAGCGCCTTGCACATCGCCGGCAATGAATGTTGTACTTCGACGACGGCGACCTTCAGCAATTCCTGTAGTAGGTTTTCATCGCCATCCAACCGCACCAAGATCTCGCTGCGGTCCAATTGGAGGGTTCCTGGATTTGCGGCGTGCGCCGCGGCGCCGCGCGCATCCACCGCGGCCAACTGGTGTTCCAGCGCTCGGAAAAGTTCAGCGGGTTGGATCGGCTTGGAGATGTAGTCGTCCATGCCCGCATGGAGGCAGCGTTCCTGGTCTTCTTTCATCGCGTGTGCAGTCACCGCCACGATGGGGATGTGTTTCCCAGTGGCTTTTTCCGTCTCCCGGATGGCTGCCGTCGCCTGAAACCCGTCCATCTCCGGCATCTGCACGTCCATCAGCACCAGGTCGAACAATCCGTTCGTCAGCTTTTCCACCGCCTCGATGCCGTTTCTTGCCGTGGTGACCTTGTGTGCCGCCTTTTCCAGTAACCGGGTCATCAGCCGTTGGTTTACAAGGTTGTCCTCGGCCACCAGGATTCGCAACTCGCGCGCATTTTTCCGTACGGTGGCCTGTGTCACGACGGGCGGCAATTCGGGCTTCATTTTTTTCCTCCCCAGCACGGCCAGGATGGCCTCCTGCAATTTTGACGGCCGGATGGGTTTCGTCAGGTAGCTCGCCACTCCCAATTGCCGGCAGCGCTCCGCATCGCCGCGCAATGTGCTCGATGTCAGCATCACCATGACCGTGCTCGCTAGAATTGGCTCCGCTTTGATTCTTGACGCCAGCTCAAACCCGTCCATCTCCGGCATCTGCGCGTCAATCAGCGCCAGAGAGAAAGGATGGCCCTCGCTTGCAGCATTCTTCAATGCTTCGAGCGCCGCCGCCCCTCGATGCACTTCCGTGGAGCGCATCTTCCAATCGCGGAGCAGTTGAGTCAGCAGTCGGCGGTTGGTAGCGTTGTCGTCCACCACCAACACTGGCATCCCGCTCAACTCCTCGACGCCCAGCGGCTGGATCCGCGCTTCCGTTTCGCGTTGCATTTCCAGCATCGCCGTAAAGTGGAACGTGCTCCCCTTGCCCGCTTCGCTCTCCACCCACATCTTTCCGTTCATCAGCTCGACGAGCCGCGTCGAAATGCTCAATCCCAGTCCTGTCCCTTCGTATTTCCGCGACATGGACCCGTCCACCTGCCGGAACGCTTCAAAGATCATCTGTTGCTTCTCCGCCGGAATGCCGATCCCTGTGTCCGTCACCGCAAAGTGCAGCGCCACGCTGCGGTCTTTCTGCGCGTCGGAAGTCACCCGCAGCACTACCTCGCCATGTTCGGTGAACTTAATGGCATTTCCGGTCAGGTTGATCACTACCTGGCGAAGCCGCAACGCATCGCCGATCAGCCCGTCAGGCACTTCCGACGCAACGTAGTAGGCCAACTCCAGTCCTTTCTGGCTGGCCTGTACGGCTAGCGGCTCCATCGCCTCCGCGATCATTTTTCGAAACGAAAATTCCGCCGTGACTAGCTCCAGCTTTCCGGACTCCACCTTCGAAAAGTCTAGAATTTCGTTGATCACCATGAGCAGGGAATTCGCGGACAATTTCACCATATCCAGGTATTCCCGCTGCTCGGCATTTAGATCGGTCTCCAACGCCAGCTCCGTCATGCCAATTACGCCGTTCATCGGCGTGCGGATTTCGTGACTCATGTTGGCCAGAAACTCGCTTTTCATTCGGCTGGCTTCTTGCGCGGCGTCCCGCGCGCGCAGCAGTTCCCTCTCCGCTCGCTTCAGGTCGGTGATGTCCTGATAGATCCCGAAGCCGCCGGCCATACGCCCGTCCAGCTGTAGAGGCACGCCGTGAATTTCTACGTCCACCGTGGTTCCGTCCCGCCGGCGCCGGGACGTGTTGGCGTGCACGATTTCTCCCGCCTGATTTCGTCGCGTCAATTCCGCGGCTTCAGCCGAAAACGCATCGTCGGCAACCAGAAGATCCAGGTTTTGTCCGATGATTTCCGCCTGCCGCCATTGGAACAGGCTCTCGAACGCCGGATTGCATAGCCGCACGCGCTGCTCGGCGTCCAGCACGATAATTGCCAGCGGAGTCGCCTCAATCAGCGCGTTCAGGAATGCCGCATGCTCTTCGGACTCTTTCTGCGCCTGCTGCCGCACCTGGGCTTCCCGAGTGAGGTCCCGCGTGCGTTCCTCTACGCGCTGCTCCAATTCGTCGTTGGCTCGCCGCAAGGCCTGATCCTGCTCCTGAATTTGCGTCAGCATCTGGTTGAATGACGCAATCAATTGCCCGGCTTCGTCTTTGCTGCTGCCCGTCGCGCGCAGCGAATAGTTTTTCTCCTGGGTAACCGCACGAGCGGTTCGCGCCAGTTCCAGAATCGGAGTAGAAATCACTCCCTGCAACTTGTTGGACAGCAGGAATGCAGCCAGCATCGAAAGCACCAGCAGCAGCAAAGCGATCAGCGCGTACCGTCGCAATCGCGACTTCAGTTCCGTCAGGTCCGACTGCACAAACACGGTCCCAATTCGATCGCCATCCAGAAGGATTGGCTGGAAGAGCGTCAAATGGTTGTTCGCAAAAAGCGCGCCATCCGCACCGAGCGGTGGGATGGCGGACGGTGGTCGGTTCTCCGCATGGAATTCGGCAAAGACCACTCCTTTCGTGTCATAGATGCACGCCACTTCTACATGCGGTTCGGCCGCCAGCGCCGCCAAGGACTGCCGCGCTGCCTCCGCGTCCCGGAACGAAAGCGCGGCGGTGCTGTTCGCTCCGATCACCGCGGCCACAGACGACGCTTCCTGCGCCAGCGCGCTCCGGTAGGTCAGCAGTTCCTGCAAGAGAAAGCCCGCGCACGCCAGCAGCAACGCGCTGCTGCTCGTCAGCATGATGACCAGCGTCAGCTTTCGGCGAATGGGCGCATCCCGAAATGACAGCATGTTAGTCCCCGCCCCGTTGGGCTTTGAGCACTGTGCGCGCCACGCTCAGCAATCGGGAGCTGAACTTGAGGCCAGTGCCTTCCGTTGCTTCCAGGTTGATGTCAAAGCGCACGCGTTCTTCGCTCAGAAAGAAATTAATCGTGCCACCGGCCTTCATGAAGCGGTCGCTTTCACTCACGGTCACCACGGGAGTTCCCTTCACCTTGTCCAGAATGGCCGGGAAGCGTTTGCGCTCGGAAGCGCTGATGAACAGAATTTGGCAGCCCTGCAGGTCTTCCCCGTGCGCTGAGCGCCTCAGCTCAAGTCTTCGTTGACCCACTGTCTTTTGCTGGAACACTTGATTTAGTGTGTTCCCGAACGGATCAGCACCCGCCACGCAGATGGAGAACGGTGCGTTCGCGTCCGGGAACGCATCCGAAGGCCATTCGATAAACTTTGTGAACTGGTACAGAAAGGCAGCCTTGACCTGGTATTCCTCATGCCCTTCGGCCTGGGCCTGCGCGCTCGCCGGCAGACCGAGCCACACTGCGACGCTGAGCAGTCCGGCGCCGATGCGCACGACAAACGGATGCAAGCTCTGGCCGATCTGAATTGCTCGGCTGGCCGGCATCGACTCTTTCTCTGGGGCCGTGCTTTTGGTCGCTCCGCGTCTTGGCTTGGAATCGCTCATTTCTTTGCCGCTACCGACGGAACCTGACCTGCAGTCGGAAGTTCCGCCCATCCTGACGGATGACGTTTTGTTGGTGTTCTTGTGCGCCGGGCGAATACCACGTGGCGTTAAACACGTTGTACACGCCGAATGAAAAATCAAGGCCCCGGTAGGACTTCGCACTGGACAGCGTCACATTGGAGACCACCGAACTGCCTTGATAGGTGCCCGCCAGCGTCAGCATTTTGCTCGCGTACTGGATTTCCATTCCCGCGAAAATCTTTCGCGGCACCAGCGGAATTGTGAAGTTTGCCTTGCCCAGGTGCCGCGGCGAGTTGCTCAGCACTGCGCCGGTGTTTTCATCCTGCACTCCCTGAAAGGTGTAGTTCACCCGGCCGCCGAAGCCCCGGGCCCATTTGCCTTCCAATTCCATTTCCAGGCCCTCGGTCTCCACCCGGCCCAGGTTGAGATAAGTGATTCTTCCGTCGAGCGGGTCCGTCGTTTGCGTGATCAAGCCTTTGATCCAATAGCGGTACGCCAATGCGGATATCCGGATGTGCTCTCCGAAATACTGCTCCACCGTGATTTCGCCCGTCTTGATGCTCTCCGGCTGCAAAAACGGGTTGGCCTTGTCGCTCGTCCCGCTCGTGTAGAACATCTCGTACGCATTGGGCGCTCGAAATGCCTGGCCGTACAGAAACTTCACCGTGGTTTTCTCCGCCGGCCGGTAGATCAGTCCCACACGCGGGTTCGTACTTCCTCCGAAGGTGCTGTAGTGGTCGAACCGCAGGCCAATGTTGAAGAGCAGGCTTTTGTGAATGCGGAATTCGTCCTGTGCGTAAAGCGCCACGACGCTGGATTTCCGCCTGTCATCCAGAAACGTGAACAACGTGCCTCGGTCGTAGTTCTTTTGGTCCTGGCGCAGGTTTTGCCGGAATTCGGTGCCCAACGTGAACTTGTGTTTTTCCCGGATGGTCTTCGTCAACAACACTTCGGCGCCCATCCAGTTGGCGTAGCCGAAGTCCTGGTTGACCGTGAACGGAGGCAGGTCTGTTCCGGATAAATCATAAATGTACGACCCGGAGAAATAGTAGCGGTCGTAATTCAAGCGAACCGCCATCCCGAGCTGCTTCCCAAATTGCCGCTCGTATTTCACATCCGCATACCAGCGCGTGTCCCGTGTGCGGGTGTGCGGATCGTTAAACACCGTGCCAAAGGAGGCGGTGGGGATGCCCTTCTCCCTCGAGCCGTACGCGCTCTGGAAGCTCAGCCCGTGGAAGGAAATGTTTGTGAAGAATTGGCCGTACTGGTCGTCGTCGGCACGATACGCAATGCCGTCGTTCGTTGCCGGACTGTCGAATTCCGGAAAAAACAGCCGCTTGTGCCCCGCGCTATCGTAAAACGAACCGCTGACAAAAAAATCCAGTCCTTGTTTCGTTCGATGCCCGTAGCTGGCGCGGCCCTTATAGGTGCCGAAGCTGGCGGCCTCGGCGGAAACCTCCAAGCCCTCTGCGGAGCCCCCGCGCTTGGTGATCACGTTGACCACTGCGAAAAAGGCGTTCGTGCCGTAGAGCGATGAACTCGGCCCGCGGATCACTTCCACGCGCTCGATCAGGTCGACGTCAATCGGAGACTCCGTCCCGATCAGCGCCTGGTCGTAAATGTTGTCGTTCATCCGATGGCCGTCCACCAGAAGCAACATGCGTGTGTTGTAATCGCCCGGCCGCGCAAACCCTCGCAGTCCAAGATAGCTGTAGTTCCGGTCGTAATTTACGTAAAACCCCCTTGCGCTCCGCAGGATTTCGGCCAGCGTCCGGTAGCCGTATTGCCGGATTTCCACGGCGGTCACGATGCTCACGGACGCCGGCGCGTCCGTCACTTTCTGCTGAAACTTGGAAGCCCCGAAAACGGTATCCACCCGAATCTTCGTCAATTCCTCGATGCTCA
>CAZIWR010000185.1:0-5663 GCA_964542805.1 uncultured Acidobacteriaceae bacterium | reverse complement strand
TTTCGCGTTGGCATGACGCAGCAGCAGATGAATCTTCCTCAAGAGCTCCTCGATGGAAACCACGTCGCGACCGCCCAGCTCGAAAGTCTCACCGCGAAAGAGATCGTTGTCAACGATGCGCAGGATGAAATCGGCGAGGTCTTCCACCGCAATGGGTTGCACCTGCGTTGCGCCATTACCAAATACAGGAATCACCGGCATCGCAGCAAGTTTGGCGAGGCCTGCGAGCACCGGCGAGCCCGGGCCGAAAATCATCGTCGGCCGCACAATCGCATAGCGCAGGCCGCTCTGGCGGATGATTTCCTCGGCCTGCAATTTGGATTGCGCGTAGAAGTAGCGCGACTGGTCCGGGAAGCCCGCGGCGATGGAGCTGACGAATAGAAAATTGCGCACGCCGGCGAGTTTGCATTGCTCGACCAGACGGCGAGTGCCCTCGACGTTGACTGCGAAATATTCTTTGGGCGGAAGTTTTCCCGTGGCGGCGGCGAGATGCAGCACGCAATCCGTGCCGTCGAGGGCAGCGGAGTAGGCAGATGTGTCCGTGAGGCCGCCGCGGAGCCAATCGATGCCGGCAGGGGCAATGGCCAGCATGGAACGGGTCAGGCAAGTGATTTTCTCGAAGCTTGAGGGATGGAGACGCGAAATCAGGCAACGACCGAGGAAACCACTCGCACCGGTGAGGAAGATGCGGCGGGCGCGAGTGTGGTGGACTTCGGCGGGCATGGAGTCGCGGCATTATACAGCAGGGATCAGGGAACAGGGATCAGGGTGCAGGGAATGAGAAAATTCGAAAATCGAAAATCTAAGAAGGGTCAAGGTTGGAGGCCGACGCGGCGGAGAAGGTCGGCGAAGCGCGCGTCGGAGCGGAGAGGGGTGGTGACCGGGTCGAGCTTCATGCGGGTGAGCAAGGGATCGCGTTGCTGATAGGCGCGTTCGATCCATTCGAAAGCGTGGTCAATCTCGCCCAGACCGCAGTACACGATGGCGAAATTCGAGGAGCCGACATAGCGCCTGGTCGAGAGTCTTTCAAGGTTACGGATGACTTCCCTGGCTTTGGCGGGCTGGCCGGACACGGCGTAGGCGTGGCCCAGGAGCGCGACGGCCATCAAATTTTCGGGTTGCAGCTCGATGGCTCTGCGGAATTCGGCGGCGGCTTCAGCGTACATCTTTTTTTCGACGTAGGCGCGGCCCAGCCAGAAGTGGCACATGTGGTAGTTGGGATCGAGTTCGAGACATTTATTGCTCTGCTCGATGGTCTGGTCATACTCGCCGGCATAGAAGTAATGCAGGGCCATATCGCCGGTGATGGCCAGCGAGGCCGGATCGAGTTTGAGAGCGTTCTCGATTTCAGTCCGGGACTCCGCGGACCGTCCGGAGAGCGCCAGGAGCACGGCGTACCAGTGGTGCGCCACGGGGTAGTTGGGATTGCGCTGGATGGCGCTGCGGAAACCCTGCTCGGCGGCTTTCCAGTCGTAGTCGTAATGCAACTGCACGTCGGCCAAAGTCGTGTAGGCCTCGGCGAGAGAGTCATCGAGCGAGAGCGCCTTCTGAGCGGCCTTCTTGGCTTCGGGATAGGCGTGGGTGGGCGGGAGCGCGCTGTAGAAGCCGAGCAGGTCGTAGGTGTCGGCGATGCCGACGTAGGCCAGTGCGAAATTGGGATCGGCAGCGACCGCGCGGCCGAAGTAATCGAGGCCGTGCTGCATGCTGGCGAGATCGCGACGGTTCAGCTGGTAACGGCCCTTCAGGTAATTCTGGTAGGCCTCCGAGTTGACGGGCGACGGAGAAGCCAGCCGCGCCTGCTGCTGAGGCGTAAGGATCAGCCCGATGGATTGAGCGATGGCCTGGGCGACTTCGCTTTGCACCGCCAGGAAATCGCTCAGATGGCGATTGTAATTGTCCGACCATTTCTGCGAGTTGGAGCTGACCTGGCTGAGATTGGCGGTAATGCGCACGCGGTCATCTTCAGGGCTGGCCGGGTCGCCTTTATTCAGGCGCACGCTGCCGTTCAGGATGTAGTCCACGCGGAGATCGCGCCCGATCTCAGGCAGAGTCTTCTTGGAGTGTTTCTGCTGCATGGACGTCTGGCGCGCGATCACCACAAGGGAATCGGGATTCAGCCGGCTGATCTGGGAGATGAGTTCCTCCGTCATGCCATCCGAAAGGTATTCCTGCTCGGGGTCACCGCTCAGATTGTCGAAAGGCAGCACAGCGATCGTGAGGCGGCCACCTTCTACTCTGGGGCGCGGCCAGATGAGGTAAGCGGTCACGGCAGCAATAATCAGCAGGATGCCGAGCGGCACGCCGACCGGACGGCGCAGGCTTTTCACGGGATGGCGGACGAGTTCCTTGGTCTTGAGCGCTCTGCCCGAAGTGGCAGCGAGGGGTTCTTGCGGTGCGTGTGGAGTCTCCACGACGGCGGAAGGCGCAGGCGGAGCGTCGGTTGCGCTCGCCGCAGCCGTGGCAGGAGACTCCGGCTCGACGGACTCGATTTCTTCCACGCCATTTTCTTCCGCCGCGGCGTCCTCGTTTTCGACAATCGCGCGGCGGCTGACCCACCAAGCATCGAGCTCGGACTTGAAGGCGTAGACGCTGCCGAGTTTGTCGTGCACGTGACGGTGGACGGGCAGGCTTTCGCGCTTTTCCCAGCGCTGGACGGTGCGCACTTCGCGGCGCAAATAGGCGGCAATCTCCTTCCAGGATTCGAGACGGTCATCCTGCGCGGAATCGGGCTTGGGCGGGGTGGAGTTGCTGCTCATCAGGACCTCAATGGGCCCTCAAAGCTGCCCGATTGTACCCCTGGGCAGTAAACCATTCAATCCGAGTGAATTAATGAATTGGTAGCACTCGCGACAAAGTGCGACATCGAGGGCGTGACCGGCCATGACGCTTGCGCGCGCACCGAAAGATGTGCAATTGTTCCGCGGGCAGTCGCAAAAGAGAGGAACTCCATGCCGGCCACGCCTACCCCTACATCGACGTTCGGCCTGGTAGAGCGGTTCAAGGGCGGCGACGAAGAAGCGTTTGCGCAGCTCTTCGAAAAATACCGCCGGAGACTGGCCGTGCTGGTCCACTACAAACTGAGTCCGGAATGGCGCGGCACGATAGAAGTGGACGACGTGCTGCAAGAGACGTTTTTCGCGGCGGCGCAGGACGCAGGCCGTTTTGTGTATCGCGCGCCGGGGAGCTTCCTGAGCTGGCTGGCGCGCATCGCCGAGCACATCATCATTGACGAGGCGCGGGCGCGGAACCGGCAGAAGCGTCGCGCGGAGGAAATGGTGCGCTTCCGCTCGGAGAGCAATCCCGCGGGGCCGGAACCGGCGGACTCCAACACGCCCAGCCGTCTGCTGGCGCAGGAAGAGAGCGTGCGCGCGCTGCTGGGGCGGTTGAACACGCTGCCCGCGAATTACCGCGACGTGATCCTGCTTGCCAAGGTGGAAGGGCTGACCACGCAGGAAACGGCGGAGCGGCTGGGGAAAACGCGGGAGGCGGTGGCGGTGCTGCTGCACAGGGCCGTCGAGAAATTCCGAGAAGTGGCGAGTGCCCCTTTGACTTCGCTCAGGGCAGGCTAGTGGCTAGAGAAGAACAACGCGAAAAAGTGAAGGAAAGCGCCGAAGAGCGAGAACTGCGTCTGGCGCGGGAGCTGGCGGACTACCACGACCAGCGGGCTGGCGAGGAGACTGCCGCAGCGGACGCCATCGGCCGGAAGCCCGCGAACGCGGAAGTGCGCTCGGGGGTCGAGGCGCTGGATGAAATCGAACGCATGCTGGAACCGCCGCGTGAGACCCGGCGCGCGGTGAAGCGGGAAGCACTTCCCGAGCGGCTGTCGGGACACAAGATTCTGAGCGAGATCGGCGCGGGAGGAATGGGGCGCGTGCTGTTGGCGGTGGACGAACGGCTGGGTCGCAAGGTGGCCATCAAGACGCTGAACGCGCGCTTCCGGGAAAACGCGGAGTTGCGCACGCGGTTCATGCAGGAAGCGCGTGCTATGGCACGCATCAGCCACCCAAACATCGTGCACATCTACAACCTGGGCGGCGAGGACGAGCAGCCGCACTTCGTGATGGAGTATCTGGACGGAGTGCCGCTGACGGAAGCGGCGAAGGCGCTGACGCTGCGGCAGAAAGTCGAGTTGATGCACAAAGTGGTGGAAGCGGTGGAAGTCCTCCACCAGCGCCAGATTCTGCACCGCGACTTGAAGCCCGGAAACGTTCTGGCCGGGCCGGACCTGGAGCCGAAGCTGTTGGATTTCGGCCTGGCGCTGCAGGTGGACGACCTGAACCAGCGCGTGACCGCGGCCGGGGAAGTGCTCGGCACGCCGAACTATTTTTCGCCGGAGCAGGCGCGGGCGGAAGAACTCGACGTGCGCAGCGACGTCTTTGCGCTGGGCACCGTTTTCTACGAGCTGCTCACCGGCGCCTTGCCGTTCCGCGGCGAGACCTACGGCGAGCAGGTGCAGCGCATCTGCGAGCAAGACCCCGTGCTGCCGCGGCGGCTGAATCCGGACGTGCCGGGCGATCTGCAAAACATCTGCTTGAAGGCGATGGAAAAGAAACCGGCGGAACGCTTTGCCACGGCGCGGGAGATGGCCGACGACCTGGAGCGCTACCTCGCGGGCGAACCGGTGCTGGCGGCGCCGAGCTCCTACTCGCGGATGATGGCGGGAAAGATCAGCCAGCACGTGCGCGAATTGGAAGGCTGGCGGCAGGACCGCATCCTCTCGGATTACGAATTCGACGGGCTGCGCAAGGGCTACGAGCGGCTGGTGGAAAAAGAAGACGCGTGGATCATGGAAATGCGGCGGCTCTCGCTGGTGCAGGTGAGCCTGTACCTGGGGGCGTGGGTGCTGGTGGTGGGCGCGGCGCTGATTTTTTTGTTCCGCTACCTGGGACTTTCCGGAACGCTGCCGGTGCTGGTGGTCGCGGCGGCCGCAGCGCCAACGGCGGCGATGGGAATCCGCACCTGGAAAGAAGGACGCAAGCGAATTGCCATCGCGTACCTGCTGGCGTTCTGCCTGTTGCTACCGGTAGGACTGATGGTGGCGATGGGCGAATACGGGATCCTGGCGAAGGCGGCGAACGAAAAGTGGGAGTTGTTCTACGATCTGGGCAAACCGTTCAAGCCGATCACCAACGCGCAAATCTGGTGGGCGATATTTCTTTCGCTGCCGGCGTACGTGTGGCTGCGACGGTTCACGAAGTCGAGCGTGTTTTCGCTGGTCTTCGCAGTGATGGGAACACTGCTGTGGTTGATGACGCTGGCGCAAATGGGGCTGAAAGAATTTGCGCCGGACGACCCTGGGTGGTTCTACTACCGGCTGATTCCACTGGCGCTGGCCTATTTCGCGGCGGGGACGATGCTGGAACGAAGGCAGCACGTCGCGGACTCTCGATACTTCTATCCCATCGCGGTGGCGGCCAGCTTCGCAGCGTTGAGCGGGTTGGCCGCGCAGCACGAACCGTACGCGAATTGGCTGGGACGAACGGCGCCGTGGACGCACGGCCAGGTGGAGTATCTCTTCATCCTCAACGCGGGAATCTACTACGCGCTGCACGGCATCAGCGAGCGATTCCATACGTCGCAAATGCGCACGGTGGCCAAGACGTTTCGGTTCGTGGTGCCCGGGCACGTGCTGACGTCGTTGCTGTTGCTGGGCCTGGAGGCGA
>CAZIWR010000184.1:0-5689 GCA_964542805.1 uncultured Acidobacteriaceae bacterium | reverse complement strand
AGCACGAGCGAGGCGCAGGTGTTGAAGTCGATGTTGATGTCCACGTGCTGATCGGCGGCGACGCGGATGGCTCCTCCGGCGACTTGTCCGGGAGGAATTTTCAGCCCCGTGTTGGCCTGGCTCGAGAGATTCAGCTTGTGGATGCTGTCGTCGCTGAGCACGGCGCAGTTGAAGCCCTGGCTGCCACAGGCGTTGCTCGCAGGCACGGGAGCGCTCGCCGCCGGCGAGTTCGAGAGAAGGATAAGCCGGATCTGCTGGTAATCACCGACGGGCAAGCTGACGTTGGCGCCAAGCTGCGAGAGAACGCAGCCCGTCTGCGGCGTCGAAAGCAAATCGAGCTGGACCGGCTGCGCAGCCAGATTTGGCGCCAGCTCCTGCCACCCGGGCATGCTGTCCGTGGCACTTGAATTCAGGTGCGCCTGCACCGAGGTGATGGTGACATAGACATGCTTGAAGTTGCCGTTGGGCGTCCGGCAGCTCGGCGGGTCGCTGATGCTCAGGCTGGCCGTGCCCGTCATCGAAGTAAAGCTGACTTGCGCGCCGCCTCCGCAGTTGACCATCAACAAGGCGGCGGCCATTACCAAGAAAAAGAAAGTGAAGTAAGCCAGGCGAGGCTTGCTCGCACGAGGCGATTTCGGGGACATAAGTACTCTCCCTCCGGTTTCGTAAAGCTCTATTATGCCGGAGCACGCGCCCTTCCAGACGCTTTTTTGCTTAGGATCAAGAGGTTACGCAGTCCGGAGGAATACTGAGGGAGTACCGGACTTGGACAAAATGCCAGGAAAGAGGAAAAGTTTCCACAGGCGGCCGGAGAGGCGAAAAGCACTGCTTCCGTCGGATGACAGGTCGAAATAAGCTAGAATGTTGTGGCCGGTAACGGAGGCGGGAATGATTCATCGCAACATTTTTCATAATGACCGGCTTCAGCCAATCGACGAAGTGCGGCTTTCGCCAGGACAGGCCGGGCTGCTGAACGGATGGGGATTGTTCACCACGGTGCGCATTGTCGAGGGTGAGCCGTTTGCCTACGAGCGCCACTGGAAACGGCTGCAGAAGGACGCGCACACACTGCACCTGCCCATGCCGTTTAACGCGGACACAGTCCGCGGGCAGCTCCACGAAGTGCTTCGCGCCAATCAAGTGCAGGAAGGTTGCGCGCGAATCTACATGGTCTATAACCAGGTCGGCTTCTGGGCCAGCGACGAATCCTTCCCGCAGGTGGACTTGATCCTCTACTCTGCGCCGCTGCCCGCCCATCGCGAGCCGGTGCGCCTGGGACTGCGCGAGCACGGCCGCCACGCCGCTTCGCCCATTGCCGGCGTCAAAGTGATCTCCTGGCTCAACAATGTGTGGAGCCTCTACGAGGCGCAGCAGGCCGGCTATGACGAAGTGGTGCTGCTCAATGAGCGCGGCGAAGTGGCCGAATGCACCGCCGCTAACATTTTCTGTGTGAAAGGCGGCACGGTCTTTACGCCGCCGCTCAGTTGCGGCTGCCTGGAAGGCGTCACGCGCGGACTGATCGAGGAACTCGGGCCCAAGGCGGGCGTGGCGGTGGCCGAACGCGTGCTGCGCCCGGAAGACCTCTATGCTGCCGATGAGGTCTTCATTTCTTCGACCAACCGCAACGTGCTGGCCGTCGGCGAAATCGCCGGGCACAAGATTGCCGCCGCGCCAGGCCCCGTGGCGCAGAGGCTCAGGAAAACATTTGACGCGTATGTGGCAGAATACGTCACCGCTGCGAAAGCCCAACATGTCGGCAGCCGGTAACCAGAAGTTGCGCGGCGGCCAGGAAACGCGGCGCGACTCGCTTGCGTCCAAGAGGATGGCGTAGTCAGGGTTTCCAGTTTGTTCGCAAGGTCCAGCACGAGCGGGCCGGCGGGCTTGCATAAAAAAGGAGAATGGAATTGAAGACGAAGATTGCATTTACAGTGGTGGTGGTGTTGGCGCTGGCCTTCATGTTTTCGAGCGTAGCGAGCGCCCAGGACGCGAAGGTGGCCGGCAAGTGGCAATCGACATTCACGACTCCGCAGGGAGACACGCGCACGACGACCTTTACTTTCACGCAAGAAGGAAACAAGCTCACGGGCACCGTCAGCGGCGGGATGGGTGGAGAAACGCCTCTGGCCGGCACGGTGAAGGGCAATGAAGTGAAGTTCACGGTCACGCGACAGGGTCCCAACGGCGAAATGAAGTCGGAGTACACCGCAACCGTCGAAGGCGACACGATGAAGGGATCCGTCGAATCGCCCCGCGGCAAGCGCGATTGGTCGGCCACCAAGGCGAAGTAGTTTCCGACTCTGGGATTAGGCTAAGAAGCAGAGGTTACGAAACTCAGGGCAGAGGGGCGCAAGGATCATCGTGTGCCCCTTTTCTATTGTGAGGCTGGCCACTCAAGCGCGGCCATCTGCGATTCCAGTTTGCGCGTAATTTCCGCCGGGTTGGCCCCCGCAGGGAAACGCGCGGGCGGGCCGATGCTTATGCGCACCGCGCCCGGCGGCGTCCACTTCTTGCCCGCTTTACGAAATTCAAACAGCCCGTCAATGCGCATGGGCACGATAGGCAGGCCCAGCCGCGTTGCCAGCACACCCGTCCCCGCGCGGAACGGCCACATCGCGCCGTCGAGCGTGCGGCGGCCCTCCGGAAAAACCAGCAGGCTGTAGCCGCGATCGGCGGATTCGCCGGCGTACGCAAAACTTTCGCGCACGCCACTGCGCGCGGCCATTGGAAACACGTTGAACCAGGCCACGATGGCAAACCACTTGAATTTTTCCAGACAGCGCTTGAGAAAACTGAATTCCCACGACGGCTTGCGCATTTGCTCGAGCTGCTCGCCTTCCATGGCCACGGCGAGGCGATGACGAAAACGCGGCGGCAGCGCCCACAGCACCATTCCTATATCGGTTTGCGAAATGTGATTGCAGATGAACAGTGCCGGGCCTTGCAAGTCGCGCAAGTGTTCGCGGCCGCGCACGCGCGGATTGGAGAGCAGGCGCGTTGCGGTCCACACGAAGCCGTAGTAAACGCCCACGCGCGCCGCATTCTGAAGCGGGTGCTGCGTCCAGCGCGGATAGACCATGTCGCTGCGCTTGGCCGACGGCTCGCGCAACATTTTTTCCAGGTCGCCGACGGTCGTGGCGGAAGTGAATTTGGTTTCGTTCAGGTCAATCTGAAAGCGGTCCTCGAGCGCGCTCATCAGCTCGACGCGGTCCACCGAGCTCAAGCCGAGGTCCGCGGCGAGGTTCGCGCCAGCAGAAAGAGACGCGGGAGCGCGCCCAGTGACGCGCGTAATCATCTCGGCCAGCGGGCCCGTCCCGCTCTGCGGGACCGCGGCGCCGCCGCTCGCGCCGAGTTGCTGCTGCGCGAAATCCTGAATCAGGTTGGTGCGCGGCTTCTGCGTGGACGTGCGCGGAAAATCGTCTTCCGGCCAGACCACCCAGTGGCGCATGTGCTGGAATTCGGCAAGCGATTCGTTGGCGCGCTTCACTATTGCCGCGGCTTCCTGCTGAGCTTCGCGCAACAGAAGAACGGCGCAGGCCTCGGCGTTGCCTTCGCGCTCAAGGCCGAACACCACGCAATCGCGCACTTCGGCTTGGCGGCGCAACGCGGCTTCGAGATCCTCGGGATACACCTTCATCCCCGCGGGCGTGACGATCACATTTTTCTGCCGGCCCTTGAAATACAGGTTGCCGGCGGCGTCCAGCTCGCCCATATCGCCGGTGTGAAACCAGCCGTCGCCGCTGCCCACCGGCTTCAGCTCTTTTTCTTGCCAGTAGCCCGCGGCAATGTTTTCTCCGCGCACCAGGATTTCGCCGGTTTCGCTCAGCTTGATTTCGCGACCCGCCAGAACTTTTCCGATGGAGCCTTTGCCGAGGCGGAACGGATGGTTCACGCTCACGATAGACGTGGTCTCCGTGAGGCCGTAGCCCTGAATGACCACGAAACTCAGCCGGCCCCAGAATTCTTCGGTCGCGCGATCGAGCGTGGCGCCGCCGGAAATGAACGCCCAGAATTTCCAGCCGAAGAGGTTGTGCACGCGGCGGAAGCGCCACCAGCGTTTGGTGAAGTGCGCGCCCTTCGCCGCGTCGAATGTATTTTGAAACCACTCCGTTTTGCCTTCGGCCTCGAAGTCGCGCTCGATTTTGTCCTTCAGCGATTCCAGCAGCCGCGGCACGGTGACCACCACGGAGATGACTTCCTTCTTGATGGTGCGGATGGCCTCGCTGGGGTTCAGCGTGTCCGAAAAAATTACCGTGCCGGGCAACAATTGGGGGATGAACAGCCCCATGAATTGTCCGAAGACGTGGCTCAGCGGCACCAGGTTAAGAAAACGGATGGGGCGGAACGGCCGGCCGTAGATGCGATACTTCTCGATTTCGACGGCGATGGGTTCCAGATTGGCGACAATATTTTTGTGGGAGATGACCACGCCCTTGGGCTCCGAAGTGGTGCCGGAGGTGAAAATGATTTGTACGACATCGTCGCGCGTGATGCCCGCAGGCGTGTAACGCGAGGCGTCGCGCGCGGCGACGCTTTCCGCGAGCTCTTCGAGAATGATGGCGGGAAGGGAACTGTCGAGCGATGGCAGCTCGCGCGAGCGGACGAGCAGCTTGGCGTTCACCTGCTGGGCTACGCGCCGCGCGAAATCTTCCGCGGCGATGCGATCCATAGGTACGACAATCGCGCCGCGCAGCGCGCAGCCGTAAAACGCCGCCACCCACTCGGCGCAGTTGTCGCCCCACAGCACCACGCGGTCACCCTTGCCGATTTGCCGCGCTTCGAGTTCACGCGCGAAGCGGTTGGCGGTCTCCACCACGCGGCGATAGGTCCAACGCTCGGTGCGGTAGCCGCGGCGGTGGACGTAGGCGACGTACGAGCCGTAACGGTAGAAATTGTCGAGGTAGTCGGTGAGGAGGGAGCGAGGCATGGCCGGCACAAGTTTCGCACGAATCGCGCGGAATTGTTGCGGGCGCTACACGCTTTCGCGGGCGGGCTGGGGAGTAGCAGCAGGAGTTTCGGGGAAATAGAAGCGAGCTGTGCGGGGCAGGATGCCTTTCGCGCCGAGCAGAATCATCGTGCCGCCCACGAGCAGTAGCGCGGCAAGCCCCGCGAGGCCGTGCGCAGAGCCGGTAAGCCCTTGCTTTGCGCCGATGCGCCACACCGCCCACATGGCCGCCTGCGCGGGCACTACGGTCCACAGCCCAACATAAAACCATGCGCGCTCTGCGCCCTCGTTCAGCGTGGAGCGGCGCGCGCGCGGCGTGAGGTTCATCGCAGTTGCCAGCACCACCAGCAGCGCCAGCGGATAGTAGAGCCACTGGTACATCTCGCGGATCATCCATTCGCCGGTGAATGACGCGACGATCAAGCCGATAACGTTCAGCGCAAAGGGCACAACAATCGCGATCCACGCCGCGGAGTAACACACCACCCGGTACCACAGATTGGGCTGGCCCACACGGAAGTGCGTGACGTACGGCGCGTGCTCCACGCCTGGCAGTTTTCCTGCAAAGCCGCGCCACGCGCACACCACAAACACAATCGCGAACCAGATGGCGTGGCGCCGGTCGAAGCCGGTGGTGTACATCGCGAACGTCAGCGGCCATCCCGGCAGAACGAAGAACACCCACAGCCAGATGGGCACGTGCAAGACGCGGTAGTAGGTTTTGTTTCGCTCGCGCTCGACAATTTT
>CAZIWR010000183.1:0-5711 GCA_964542805.1 uncultured Acidobacteriaceae bacterium | reverse complement strand
GAAATTACCACACACCGGACAAAAGGCGAAAGCGGACTCGCTCGGCGTATTGCGCGTAGCCCGGAAGTTCCGCGCGCAACATGCGGTCCTCCATGGCGGTTCTCCGAATGAACATCACAAGCGCGCCCAGCGTCGGCACAATCGCCCACAGCGAACCCAGCGCTACCGGGCTGGCCGCGAACAGCAGCAATGCGCAGGCGTAGCCCGGATGTCGCACAAACCGATACGGCCCGCCACTTTCGACGTGGTGCCCGCGATCCGTTTGAATGCGCACTTCCGACGAGAAAAAACGATTGGACAGCATGGCCCATCCCCAGCCGGCCATGCCGCAGGCAACAACAAGCAGCGCCGTAATCTGCACCCCAACTGGGATGATGTCCGACCAGTGGTACCGCCCCACATCGAGTCCCGCAACGCTCCACTGGCCGAAAATAAGAAGCACCAGCAGAGGACGCGACTTCGGGTCGCGCGCGCCCGGACCGGGCCGGAAACGCTCCTGCAATAGACCAGGGGATTTTTGGTTCACCAGCACCAGCGTCGCCGCGCCGATCGAACACAGCGTCAGCCAGAAGGCCCAGAACATGGGCAGATCCAACCGCCCGGCGGGCACGAAGAGCACAGCGGCGGTGCCCAGCAATGCAATCGCGCCGCGCAGTTTTCCCATCAATCCAAATAGCGGCTCGCTTCCCGGACGGGGCACCGGCTGGCGCTGCTCGGGCAGCTCTGAATAGACAGTATTAATCACGGTTAGCTAAACTACTTCACCATGATTAACCTCTACTGTCAAGAGGGAAAGGAGTTCCTGATGGCAAGGAATGCACCGGCGAAATCTGCCTGCTACAAGCGGCTCCGGGCGGCAGCGAGAACCGCCTCCACGCGCGACGCGTCGGGCACGCTGCCCTGCGAAAAATCCCGCGTGCCTCCGCCCTTCCCTCCCGCGGCGTGGAGCGCCTCGCGCAGCAGGGCGTTCAAGTCCGCTGAAAGTCCAGGCGATTGCGCGAACACTACGTGGCCGCCCGAGCGCGTTCCTAGCAGCGCTTGCACGCCCGGCTCGGCCGCCAGCCGCGTGGCCACCAGGCGCAGGTACGCGGGCTCCGCGTCGTCAAACACCCGAACCACCACCCGCGCCGCGCCGCTTTCCGCACCGCGCAATAATTCCTTCGCCTCGTAACCCGCCAGTGTCTCCAGTAGGATTTGGCGTGAGCGTTGCGATTGCTTTCGCTCCTCCAGCGCTTTCTCGAGCATCGCAGGCACTTCCAGCTGTCCACAGGTCAACAACCGCGCCGCTTCGCTCAGCGCCGCGAAATCTCCTCGCGCCGCGTGCATCGCGCGCCCTCCGCACACAAACTCCACGCGCCAGTTCTGTTTCTGCCTGTCGATTTTCCGCAGCAGCACCAGGCCCACTTGTCCAGTTCGCGCCACATGCGTTCCTCCGCACGACTGCAAATCAAACTTCTCCACGCTGACCGCGCGCAGCAAGCCCTCGCGGTCCACTTCTTTCCGCACGCCGGCCGCCGCCAGTTCTTCCCGCGTTCCGTACCGCACCTCCACCGTATGGTCCTCGAAAATAATTTGATTCGTCAAACGCTCCGCGGCCTCCGCCTGACCCTCTGAAAGCGATGCCCCGGCGAGGTCGATCGTGGAACTTTCTCCCCCGAGATGGAATGACACCGTCGGCATCTTAAAGAGCTCGACGAACGCCGCCGAAAGCAGGTGTTGTCCCGTGTGCTGCTGCATGTGGTCGAAGCGGCGCTGCCAGTCAATTGTTCCGTGAACGGGGCCCGATTCCAGTGAGCGGTCCGTCACGTGCACGATCACGCCGTCTTCGCGCTCGGTCACGTCCACGACGGTTGCATTGCCCAGCTGCCCGGTATCGTGCGGCTGGCCACCCGACGTGGGATAAAACGCTGTGCGGTCGAGCACGACGTGAAACTGCGCGCCGCGCGACTCGCACGAAATCACCCGCGCTTCAAACTCGCGCAAGAAGGAATCTTCATAGTAGAGCCGTTCGGTCTTCAATTTAGACGCACCGCCACCGATGTGTTGCGCTGCCACACGGAACCTCTGTCATTTCTGGGTGCCCAGCGCCATTTGCCACGCCTCGGCGTACTTGTATCCCGTACCTGTATTGAACAGCACAATCGTCTCGTCGGGCTTCACTTCCTTGCGCGCCAGCAATTTCTGAATGGCCACCACGGTCGCGCCGCCCTCCGGCGCCGCAAAAATTCCTTCCAGCGCAGCCATGTCGCGGCACGCCGCAAGCATTTCCTCATCCGTCGCCGCCACCGCTGCTCCGCCGCTCGCGCGCAGCGCCGAAAGAATCAAGAAATCTCCCAGCGCCTTCGGCACGCGAAGGCCCGACGCAATCGTCGCTGCGTTGTTCCAGAATTCCGTGCTCTCCCCCCCCTTCTCGAAAGCTTCCACCACCGGCGCGCAGCCTGCCGCCTGCACTGTCACCATGCGCGGCCGTTCCAACCCGATCCAGCCCATTTCTTCCATTTCCTCAAACGCCTTCCACATTCCGATCAGGCCCACGCCGCCGCCGGTGGGGTAGACAATCACGTCGGGCAGCTTTCCGCCAAATTCCTCCCACAGTTCGTAGCCCATCGTCTTCTTGCCTTCGATGCGATATGGCTCCTTCAGAGTGGAGAAATCGAACCATCCTTCTTTCGTCTTGTTTTCCGCGATGAACTTCCCGCAGTCGGAGATCAATCCGTTGATCATGCGCACGTCCGCGCCAAACGCGCGGCACTCCATTACGTTCGCCGCAGGCGTATCCACCGGCATGGCAATCACGCAGCGCAACCCGGCCGACGCGGCATACGCCGCCAGCGCTCCGCCGGCGTTTCCTGCTGTGGGGATGGCAAGCGTCTTCGCGCCCAGCGCCTTGGCCATGGTCACCGCCGCCGAAAGCCCGCGCGCCTTGAACGACCCTGTTGGATTCAGCCCTTCATCTTTTATGAAAAGCTTGCTGAGGCCCATGCGCTCACCCAGGCGCCGCGCATGCAGCAAGGGCGTCATGCCTTCGCCGAGTGTCACCGGCGTCGCGCCCGGCAGCACTTCTTCGTACCGCCACATCGTGCGCGCTCGCGACTTCAACGCCTCCCGCGTCAATGTCTGCGCCGCCCTCGCCAGGTCATAGCGAGCCAGCAGCGGAGAATTGCACACCGGGCACAGGTTTTGCAGTTGTGTGTGGGGAACTGTTTTCCGGCAGGGTCGCCGTGAACATTCCAGGTGCGTTATCGTCGAGGTCATTAGGCGAAAAGTTTAGCACGGACGGCCACCCTGGAATCGGCCTTCGGCCGCGGCGCAAGGTACAATGTCCGCATGGCGATTCGCCTCATCGGCATCGACATTGACGGCACGCTCCTCGACAGCCAGTGGCAGTTGCCCGACGCGAACCGCAAGGCCATCGCCGAGGCCGCCGCGCGCGGCATCGAGATTGCCCTCGTCACCGGCCGCCGCTTCGACTTCGCGCTGCCTATCGCCAGCCAGTTGGAATGCCCGCTCACGCTTATCGTCAACAACGGCGCGCTCATCAAGTCGCTGGAGGGCACCACGCACCTCCGCCACCTGCTCCCGCGCGACACCGCGCGTCGCGTTCTCTTGTCCACGCTGCCCTTCCGCGACGGCGCCGCCGTTGTCTTCGACCGCCCGCGCGCCAACCAGGTCATCTGGGAAGTCCTCGACTGGGACGACCCGTCGCGTAGCGCCTATTTGCAGCGCAACATTGAATTCATCGCGCAGGTTTCTCCGCTGGAAAACTGCCTCACGGAAGATCCGATCCAGGTCATGTTCACCGGCCCGGTGGACCGCTTGCGCCAGCTCGACGCGCAGCTCCGTGCCTGGCCCGATCCCGGCGCTTTCGGGCTGGCGTTCACCGAGTACGAGAGCCGCAACTTCGCTCTCGTGGACGTGATCAACGCCGCTTGCTCGAAAGGCGCTGCGCTTGAGGAATGGGCTCGCATTCGCGGCTTCGCCCGCGAGGACGTCATGGCCATCGGCGACAACCACAATGACCGCGAAATGCTCGAATTCGCCGGTGTACCCATCGTCATGGGCAATAGCGTTCCGAGCTTGCTCCAGAACGGCTGGCACGTTACCCTTTCCAATGATGAAAGCGGCGTCGCCGCCGCCATCGAACGGTTCGCTCTCGAGCGCAAATGATGGAAACGCGTTGCACATCGCGGACGACAATGCTTATTGTTCTGATTGCCCTTGCGGCTGCGCTTTCTCTCGCAACCCCCGCACTCGCCGAGACTGCCGTTCTCCGCAACGGCCAGCGCCTGCAGATTACCGGCTACGAGCGCGATGGTGAACTCATCCACCTCCACATTGTGGGGGGCCGGGTGGCGCTGCGCGCCGAAGAAATCGTCTCCATCGAACCGGAGGAGTATTTCCCCCTCCGCGCGGCCGAAGCGCCCGCCACCACTCCGTTTGCACAACTCATCCGCGCGGCCTCACAGAAGCACGGCGTGGACGAGGAACTCATTTCCAGCGTGATCACCGCCGAGTCTGCTTTCAATCCTCGCGCCATTTCCCGCAAACAGGCTCGCGGCCTGATGCAGTTGATGCCCGCCACGTCCTCGCAGTTCGCCGTCAGCGACGCCTTTGACCCCACCCAGAATGTGGACGCCGGTACGCGTTATCTGAAGTTGCTATTGGAAAAATACGGACAGGACCTCACTCTCGCCCTCGCGGCTTACAACGCAGGCCCCGACCGCGTCGCGCAGTATGGCGGCGTTCCGCCCTTCTCCGAGACGCGCGCCTACGTGCGTCGCGTGCTCGCGGAATACTCCCAAAGAAAAAAGAAATAATCACCAAAGTGTGAGCAGAGGCAGGAATTTCAACTGCAGGAGGCTTTTCCTGACTTCTTGACTTCCTTACTTCTTCTTTCTTATTGCCTCGGCCTTGTCGCTCCCAGTGGCACTTTGCCCGGTGGCACGGTTGGCCGCGACCCCGCTGGACCGATCATCATGCCTTCCGCCGCGGGATCCCACATGAACTCCCATTCCTTGTAATTCGTCGCGCCCTTGTATATGCGAATCGAGCTTTGCTCCATCTTGCTGCCCACGCCGATAATGTTTCCCCCGAAGACGCGGCCTTCCGGCCCCGGAGTTTTGGCCACGCTCGGCGGCGGTGTGAGCGGAGCATCCGGCGGACGCTGATCGCTCGTCGCGCGGTTATCTGTCGGGGGTCGCGGAGGCTGCCCGAGCCCGCCTGTGGCTCCCGTCGCGCCGGCGCCCGGACGGCCGAACATGTTCATGGACTTCACGCTGCCGATCAGCTCGCCATTGGGCCCAACATAAATCACGCGCCAGCTTCCGTCCTTGCGGTTCATCGGCTCGGCGTACGCCTTGCGCAAGAAGCGGATCTGCCCTTTCGGCTCCGTTAGATCCTCGAATGATTGCGGAAATCGTCCGTATTTGCGGTAGAAGAGCCGTACCGCGCGCGCGTATTGTTCCCCGCGCCAGATCAGCTCTGCCTCTTTTGCACGACGCGCTTCGGTGAGAATGCTGGGCACCGCCGCGGCTGTACCAAGTACCATCAGCGCCACCAGAAAGCACACCATCAGCAGCGCATAGCCCTGCGCTGGGATTTTCCCTCTGCTCTGCGGAATGGAAACTGATGGCCGCGTCATGCCGTTACGCCCCTGGCTGTTCCAACGGCAGCGTGGCGCGCTTCCCGGAAAGAACCTCTTCGAAGTCCGC
>CAZIWR010000182.1:0-5751 GCA_964542805.1 uncultured Acidobacteriaceae bacterium | reverse complement strand
CGCGCACTCAACCTTCCCGTGCCGCAGACTTTTCAACTGGCAAACGGCCTGACGGTGATCTTGAGCGAGCGGCGCGGATTGCCGGTGGTGGCGGCGAACCTGGTGGTGCGAAGCGGAAGCGACTCCAACCCGCCGGAAAAACCGGGACTGGCGAGCTTCGCAGTGACCATGCTCAACGAGGGCACCGCCACACGCAGCTCGTTGGCAATCGCCGACGAGGTAGCGCGGTTGGGCGGCACGCTGGGAACGGGTTCCAGCATGGACTCCGCCTACGTCACAGTGAGGTCGCTGAAGAAGAATTTTGCGGCCCTGCTGGACGTGGCGGCGGACGTCGTGCTGCGGCCGAGTTTCCCAGCAGAAGAAATCGAGCGGCAGCGCAAAATCCGCACGGGGCAACTGGTGCAGGAGAGCGATAACCCGGGGATCATCGCCAGCCGCGTGACGGCAGCGGCGCTATTCGGCGCGCAGCACCCGTATGGCTTCCGCGAAATCGGCACGTTGCAGGGCATCCAGGGCATCACGCGCGAAGACATGGTGACGTTCTGGAAACAAAACTTCGTGCCCAATAACGCGGCGCTCGTGGTGGCCGGAAACATTTCTGCCGTGGAGTTGAAAGCCATGGCGGAAAAAGCATTTGGCAGCTGGCAGCGCGGCACGCCGGCGCGGCCCGCGCTCGGAAACCCGGGCACCACGAAGGCGCGCCTCATCCTGGTGGACAAGCCGGGAGCGCCGCAGACGGAGATCCGCGTGGTGCGCATCGGGGCGCCGCGCTCGTCGCCGGATTATGCGGCGCTGTCGGTGATGAACAACATTCTTGGTGGCCTGTTCAGTAGCCGCATCAACATGAACCTGCGCGAACAGCACGGTTACACTTACGGCGCGTTTTCCGCGTTTGTCTTCCGGAGGTCGGCAGGACCATTTTTGGTGGGCTCCGGCGTGCGCACGGATGTCACGGCGCCTTCGGTAAGCGAGGCGTTGAAGGAAATCCGCGGCATGACGACCGAGCCGCCTACTGCGGAGGAGATGGACCGCTCGCGTGACTCACTGGTGCGGTCGATTCCCGGCGATTTCGAAACCAGCGCGAGCGCCGCGGGCAGCTATTCCAACATCTACGTCTATGAGCTGGGCCTGGACTACTATGCAAAGTATCCGGCGCAAATTTTGGGCGTGACGCCGCCCGCCGCGCAGGCGGTGGCCAGGAAATATTTCGTCCCCGGCGAACTGATTGTCATTGCCGTGGGTGACCGAGCAAAGATCGAACCGGAACTGGCCAAGTTGAACCTGGGGCCGGTGGAAATCCGCGACGTGGACGGAAACGTGAAGAAGTAAGAGCCGACATCTGCCACAAAAAGAGTTTTTGACCTGTCTGTGGCGATTCGGTAGACTGGTTGGCGTCCCGCTCTGCGGGACCATCTCACTCGGAGGTAGGCCTGTGATTGTCCTTGTCCCCAACGCGAAGGATGGGTCTGTCTCCGCTCGCCTGCTTTGAGCTGTCAGCGGTAGCGGCACCTTCCTTCGTCTCCTGCATTTTTCACGCACAACTATAACTTTGTGTGTCCGGTTGCGACCGGACGGGATAAGCCCGTCGGCAGAGCTGGAGACAAGCCGCGCCCGTCAACGGCGGGCCAAGGAGACTTCCGTGATTTCGCTTTCCGATTTGGGATGGAATGAGTTTTTTGAGAACGAGTTTCGAACTAGGGATGAAGGTGGCGTGTGTCCGGCGCGGGTGGTGGAAGAGTTGAAAGATGCCTACCGCGTGCGCGGGGAAACCTGCGAAATTCTGGCCGACCTTGCCGGGCGTCTGCGCTTTGCGGCGCAGTCCCGCGAAGGCTTTCCGGCCGTGGGCGATTGGGTGGTAATCGCTCCACGCGAAAACGAGAGCCGCGCGACGATTCAAAGCGTGCTGCCGCGCCGGAGCAAGGTGTCGCGGAAAGCTGCAGGGCGGGCCGCCGCAGAGCAGGTGATCGCCGCGAACTTGGACACCATCTTTGTAGTGAGCTCGCTCAACCGCGACTTCAACATTCGGCGCATCGAGCGCTACCTGGCCATGGTATGGGAAAGCGGCGCGAGTCCCGTGGTGCTGCTGACTAAGTCCGATTTGTGCGAGGACGCAGCGCAACGCGCGGAAGAAATGAAATCGGTGGCCATGGGTGTGCCCGTACACGTGCTCAGTGCCTTCAGCGGCGAAGGCCTTGACGCGCTGGCAACGTATCTTCGGGCGGGGCGAACGGTGGCGCTAACGGGCTCGTCCGGCGTCGGAAAGTCCACGCTGATTAACCGTCTGCTGGGCAGGGAAGAGCTGGCCACGAAGCCTGTTCGAGAGGACGATGATCGCGGGCAACACGCCACCTCAACGCGGCGGCTGGTGATTCTGCCTTACGGCGGGATGATGATCGACACGCCGGGAATGCGCGAGCTGCAACTGTGGGATGCGGAGTCCGGACTGGAGCGCGCCTTTGAAGACATTGCCGCCTTCGCGAGCGGGTGCCGATTCCGTGATTGCAGTCACCAGGAGGAGCCGGGCTGCGCGGTGGGGCAGGCTATCGAAGTCGGGGCGCTCGACGCAGAGCGGCTGGAGAATTTACGAAAGCTTGAGCGCGAGCTCGGTTTCCAGGCGCGGAAGCAGGACGCAGGATTACAATCGGCCGAGGAAAAGAAATGGAAGAAGGTGCACCAGGAGCAAAAGCGCAACTACCAGCAGCGCGCAAAGTTCGGGCGCCAGTGAAAAAATGATTCAGCGCTTTGCTTGCTGAGCAAGATCGGTTGCCGTGGCGAGCACGTCCGCGGGCGGCACAACGCGGCTGATGAGACGCCACGCGTGGGCTTCGGCGGCGTCAATGATTCTTCCGCTGGTGAGTAACTCCACTGCGCGCGCTGGGCCCACAATTCGCGGCAGGCGCGCGGTGCCACCCCAGCCCGTAATAATTCCCAGCGAGCCACCCGGATGTCCGAAGCGCGCGTCATCGCCGGCGATGCGCATATGGCACGCCATCGCCAAATCGAACCCGCCACCGAGACAGTAGCCGCGGATGGCGGCGACCACCGGCTTGGGACAGGATTCAATCGCGCCCATCAACGACTGGCCCAATGCAGAAAAGCGCAATGCCTCTACAGGATTGAGCGCGCTGACTTCCTCGAGGTCGGCTCCCGCGGCAAACGATTGCGGCGTGCCGGTGATGACGGCAGCGCGGACTGCGGAATCTGCGGGAATGCTTTCAAAGCGGGAAAGCAGTTCGCGGAGTACGGCGCGAGTGAGTCGGGGAAACTGGTCGGGACTATCGAGAGAAATGAAAAGAACTGAACCACGCAGATCGAAACGGACGGAGGAGTCCACCGCGCGCTAGGCCTGCTGGCGCTGGGCCATGCGGTCCTGGATGAACTTCACGATGGCTTGCGTGGACGTGCCGGGAAGAAAAATTTCGGCGATGCCGGCCTTCTTGAGGACGGCGATGTCCGCTTCGGGAATGATGCCGCCGATGAGCACGGTGACGTCGGTCATTCCTTTTTCAGCGAGGAGCCCGAGCAAGCGAGGGCACAGCGTGTTGTGCGCGCCGGAGAGAATGGAAAGGCCAATCACATCCACATCTTCTTGGACGGCGGTGGCGGCAATCATCTCCGGAGTCTGGCGGAGTCCGCTGTAAATGACTTCCATGCCGGCGTCGCGCAGGGCGCGGGCGACAATCTTGGCGCCGCGGTCGTGGCCGTCGAGGCCGGGCTTGGCAATCAGGACGCGAATCTTTTTCTCACTCATGGCGATGAGAGAATACTGCAAACTGGGGCATCTGGGTAGTGGCACGAATCCGAGGCCTCAGGATCTTGCCCCTGCGAACTAGTGCGGGAGTGATTTTAGAAACTCATCCAGCAAGGCGTTGAATTTGTCAGCCGAGTCTACAAAAAGGGCGTGGCCGGCGCCGTCGAATTTTTCCAGGCGCGAGCCGGGGATGCGCCTTTGCATTTCTTCATAGACAACGTCCCAGGGGCCGCCGGGGGCGATGCAGATGAGCGCGGGCTTGTCAATTTTAGCAAAAGCGGCGCGATTGTCCGTGCTGATCATTCCCAAAAAGAGCGCAGCACCAACCGAAGTAGGTGTCTGCTTGGATGCGGCGATGACTTTCTGAATGTACCGCTCGGTTTGTTGCTTTTTGTACATGTTGCGGACAAAGCCTTCGGTGAACTTCTCTCGCTCCTTCTGGAAATTTCCCGCGAATCCCATCATGGCGGACATCATCTGTGGGTTTGAATCGGCGCCGGCGATGCCGTCCACGAGGGCGATCCCGGCGATATCTATCGTGCCAAATTGATCCACATATGCGACAACTTCGCCGACGCCCATCGACCAGCCGACGAGCACGACCGGGGCGAGCTTGAGCTTGTCCACGACGGCCTTGATGTCGCGGGCGCGCGCGGCCGGGAAATAGCCCTCGGTCGGTTTGGAGGATTCACCCTGCCCGCGCGGGTCGATGGCGACGACGCGATGCGTCTTGGAGAAGTGTGCGATCTGGTTTTCCCAGATCCACGCGGGCATGGTCCAGCCGGGGACGAAGAGAATGGCAGGGGCCGCGGCTTGCTTTGGCCCGCCCTCCAAGTAATGAATCTTCACCCTATCCGCCGTGGTGACGAACCCGCTCCTGGTTTTTTCCGATTGGGCTGTGACCAGCAGAGGCAACAGAAGAACCGCAAGCAGGGCTGCCAGGCATTTTTGAGCGTGTTTCGTAGTCATCGGAGTGTCCTTGGAGTGTCCTTTTCAGGGCGGAAAGCTGGTATCACTCAAGTTGTGTCCCGGGCGCTCCACGTCAAGCTCTGACCCCGACGACTACGATCTGGTGTACGACCCGATCAACTGACACAGGGAAGAGAGTAACAGCAGAAGTCCCTTCGTCAAAGTTCAGGCCTCAATCCACATCGCAGGGGAGAATGCCCACTTGATAGTCGTGCTTGCCTGATGCCGGTGCGACGAGCCAGAACTCCAAGCTGAGCCTGCGGCATAGCTGCCGGGAAACTTTGCGAAGGAGGTCCACATTGCGCTTGTGCCAGGGAAGGGCGACAACAAAGGCGGTGTCTTCGCTGTTCATGCGCAAAAGTATCTGGCCCAGCGCCGTAACAAAGAGAGTGTAGGAATCATCCGAGTTCCTGCCCTCTCCCTTGGCCTCGACAACTATACGCCGGCCCTTTGGAGAGACCCCTTCGACGTCCGGCCCCGTCTGTTTCTTCGCGCGGACGCGGAGCGAATAGCCGCGACGTTTCAAAACCAGGGCCACAATGTCGACGACCAGCGCTTCGGAGAAGCCCTTGTTCTTGGAGTGTTCGGACTCCCAAAGATGCCCCGAATGGGCATAGGTAACGCTAGTAATTCTGGAGGGGGCGGGGGTGGGCAGAAGAATAGGCGCCGGCATAGGTGTTCTAAGTGACGGCGACTTCTTCGTAGGTGCCGAAAACGTCGCGCAGGGCGTCGCAGATTTCGCCAAGTGTGGCGTAGGCCTTCACAGCGTCGTAGATGTGCGGCATGAGGTTTTCGGTGCCCTCAGCGGCCTTGCGCAGCGCCGTAAGGCGGCGTGCCACTTCGTCGCTGGAGCGCTCCGCACGGAGCTTCTTCAATCGCGCCGCCTGGCGATGCGCGACGGTCTCGTCGATCTGCAGAATGTCGATGGGATTGTCGCCGGTGACATAGTCGTTCACGCCCACGATGATTTTTTCCTTTTTGTCCACGGCCATCTGGTAGCGGTAGGAAGCCTCGGCGATTTCGCGCATGGG
>CAZIWR010000181.1:0-5780 GCA_964542805.1 uncultured Acidobacteriaceae bacterium | reverse complement strand
CGGACAGATAATCCGGCGTGATTCGCAGGCCAGGCGAGTGGCGATGCCGAGCCATCGGCGTCCCAGGTTCTGTCGTCTGTCCATCGCGTACGTAGCCCGTTGTGAGGTCGGCATGAGGCAGGCTGATTTAGTGCGGTACCCGCGAAAGGGTCGGACCATGAGAACCTCGCAGATCGTTTTTGGCGAGCGCCAGCACCTGCTGCGCGTGCTCGACTCCATGGAACACACCAAAATGCCCGATAGCCGCCTGGGCCTCGAGCGCCGCTCGCTCGAAGAGTTGATCCACGCGCGCACCGTCGAGCTCAACCGCATCAACCCGGAGTGGGACCAGAAGGTTGGCGTGGTTCTGCACGCGGAAACCACCTCGCAGGCCCTCGAGCATTTTGCGCGCCAGGCGCCCCGGGAAGATTTCTACCTGCTCCGTCTGATCAGCGAGCACCCCAAAGTTTCCGCGAAGACACTTCGCCTTCTGGGCCGCCACACCTACTCCGCCATTCGCGAAAACGTCGCGCGCCACCCCAACACCGACGCCACCACGCTCCGCAAACTGAGCGCAGACCGCACCCAGCCGCTTTGGTATCTGGTGGCCTTTAACCCCAACACGCCCGCTCCCCTCAAGCGCAAACTGCACGAGCGCATGCGAAAGCTCGGACAAAACCCCGAAACGAAGTAGAATCCCCGGGATGGCTCTGGAAATCCCCGGGCAATTCAACATCGCTAACTATTTTATCGAGCGCCCCGCGCGCGAGCACCCCGAGCGCATTGCCATTCTCGGCGAGCCTGCCGCGCTCACCTACGGCGAGCTGGCCGCGCTCGTGCTTCGCGCCGCCGCCGCGCTCCGCGCATCCGGCTGCCGCCCCGGTGACCGCGTGCTCATCGTTCTTCCCGATTCCGCTGAGTTCATCGCCGCATTTTTCGGCGCCGCAAAAATCGGCGCCGTCGCCGTGCCCGTCAACTCCAGCACGCGCTCTCCCGATTACGCCTACTACCTCGCCGATTCCGGCGCGCGCTTCGCCATTGTCCACGCCTCTTCGCTGCCGGAATTCCTGCCGGGCATGTTGGGACATCGGCCGGAAGCGCTCATCATTGTCGGGCATCCAGGCGACGCCACACGGATCTCCGGCGCGCGGAACTGGTCCGAATGGCTTGCACCGGTTTCGTCCGTGGCGGATTCGCACCCCACTGCCTCCACGGACACCGCTTTCTTTCTCTACACCTCCGGCAGCGGCGGCACGCCCAAGGCCGCGGTCCATCAGCATAAAGACATGCTGGTCTGCGCGCTCTCCTACGCGCAGGGCGTGCTCGGTATCCAGCCTTTCGACCGCACCTTTTCCGTTTCCAAACTTTTCTTCGCCTACGGCCTCGGCAACGGAATGTATTTTCCATTCTCCGTCGGCGCCGCCACGTTGCTCAATCCGGAGCGGCCCCGCCCCGAAAAAATAGCTGAGCTGCTCGCGCGCCACCGCCCCAGCGTTTTCTTCTCCGTGCCCACCGTTTACAACCTGCTGTTGCGCGAAGCCGAGCGCGGCCTGGCCATGGATTTTTCCTCCGTGCGCCTGGCGGTTTCCGCCGGCGAAGCTCTGCCCGCGGAAATCTTTGAGCAGTTCCGCGCGCTCTTCGGCCTGAAGATTGTCGACGGCATCGGCTCCACGGAAATGCTGCAGATGTTCATCTCCAATCGCCCCGGCGACGCCCGCCCCGGCACCTGCGGTAGGGAAGTGCCCAACTACGAAGCCGTCATCCTCGACGAGTCCGGCCATCCTGTGCGCCCCGGCGAAATCGGCAATCTGTGGGTCCGCGGCCAGAGCGCCTTTGCGCAATACTGGAACAAGCCGGAGCTCACTGCGGCCACCAAGGACGGCGTCCGCGTAAACACCGGCGACAAATTCTTCCGCGACGCCGAGGGCTTCTATCACTACTGCGGCCGCAGCGACGACATGATGAAGGTCTCAGGCATGTGGGTCTCCCCCGGGGAAGTGGAGAACGCCCTGCTCAGACACCCGCTCGTCGCCGAGGCCGCTGTCGTCAGCTCGATGGATTCCAGCGGCCTGCTGCGTCCCGTGGCCTACCTCGTCCTGCGCGGAGGCGCCGAAGCCAGCCCGCAACTCGCTCGCGAAATTCTGCACGAACTCCGCTCGCGCCTGGCGGGCTTCAAATGCCCGCAGGAAGTCCATTTCCTCGCCGAGCTGCCCAAGACGGCCACCGGAAAAATCCAGCGCTTCCGTCTCCGCCAGGGCGCTACCGGCGCAAAACCCTAAGAGCCAAAATGGCTCTTTACACCGTCCAATTCTGAGGTACAGTGGCCTGCAGGATACGGCCAATGCTGCCACTGCAATTGCAACCCGAAAGCCACGTCCCCCTGTACATCCAGATCCGCGACCAGATGCGCGCCCTGGTCCATTCCGGCGAATTGCGCGCTGGCGACCGCATCCCCGCCAGCCGCGAGCTGGCTACCCAGCTCGGCGTGCACCGCACCACCGTCGCCAACGCTTACGCCGAGTTGGAGTCCGAAGGGTTGATTCAGGGCCACGTGGGCCGCGGCACCTTCATCCTCCCCAATTCGAAGATTGTGACCTCCATGCCCTCGCCCTCCGCCTCGCGCAATGGCGGCGTGCGCTGGGAATCGCTGTTTGCCGACGAGCGCGGCGAAGAAGCGCTGAGCCGCCTGTTGCCCGACGTCCCCGGCAAAGCCATTTCCTTCGCCACCGCCATGCCCGCCGGAGAGTTTTTTCCCGTGGAAGAGTTCAAGGCCTGCTGCAATGCCGCCTTGCACCGCGAAGGCGGCAAAATCCTGCAACTCGGCGCCTCTGACGGCTACGCGCCGCTCAAGGAAGTCCTCTGCGAACTCCTTCGCGAAGACGGCATTCCCGCACGCGATTCGCAGCTCCTCGTCACCGGCGGCTGCCAGCAGTCTCTCGATCTGCTGTGCAAAGCATTCCTGCGCCCGGGCGACGCGGTCATCATGGAAAACCCCACGTATCCCGGCGCGATCGCCATTTTCGCTGGCGCTCGCGTGCACTGCCTCGGCGTGCCCGTACACACCGACGCGCGCCGCCATGGCTACGTCGGTGTGGATGTCGAGGCTCTGGAAGTCGCGCTGGTGCAAAACCGCGTGAAAATGATTTTGCTCACGCCTGACTTTCAGAATCCCACCGGCACCATGCTGCCTGTGGCCGAGCGTCGCCGCGTGTTGGACATCGCCTCCAAGCATCAGGTTCCCGTCGTCGAGGATCACATCTACGCCCGCCTGCGCCTGCGCGGAGAAATCGTTCCCTCGCTACGCGCCCTGGACCGTCACGGTGTGGTCATTCAGATCGACAGCTTTTCGAAGATCGCTTTTCCCGGTCTGCGTGTGGGCTGGTGTGTCGCGCCGGAAAGCGTCATCGAGCGCCTGCGCCTGGTCAAGCAGGCCACCGACTTGCACACCGACCAGCTCGCGCAAGCCGCGCTGGCCGAATTTTGCCGCCGCGGCCATCTGACGCGCCATCTGGCAAAAATGAAAAAAGTGTACAGCGCCCGCCTGGCTGTCCTGGAATCTTCGCTCCAGGAGCACATGGCCGACGGCACCACCTGGACGCGTCCCGAGGGCGGCATGTGCCTGTGGGTCACGCTGCCGCCCGGCTTCGACGCCAGCGAACTGCTCATCCACACGCGCGAGCAGGGAATTCTCTTCGCGCCCGGCCGTTATTTTTGTTTTCAGAATCCCATGCCCAACACTCTGCGCCTCAGCTTTGCCAGTCTCGACGAGCGCAAGATCGCCCGCGGCATCGCCCTGCTCGGCGGAGTGTTGCGCACGGAGATGCGCAAGCGCCAGCGCGGCGCCCGGCAAGTCGCTTCCGCCCGCGTGGCCTTCATCTGACAGCCATCCGCCGGTGGGCGGACAGGAAAGGAATTGCGTCTCACCATTTCACAGCAAGCAGGCTAAGGAGATCATCATGTCATTCATGCAAGACAATCAGTGGCGCATCAAAGTCGGCCTCGCGGAAATGCTCAAGGGCGGCGTGATCATGGACGTCACCAACGCCGAGCAGGCCGGCATCGCCGAAAAGGCCGGCGCTTGCGCCGTCATGGCCCTTGAACGCGTTCCCGCCGACATTCGCAAGGAAGGCGGCGTGGCCCGCATGGCCTCGCCCAAAATCATCCGCGAAATCATGGCCACGGTGTCCATCCCCGTGATGGCCAAGGTGCGCATCGGCCATTTCGCCGAAGCACAGGTGCTCCAAGCGCTGGAAGTGGACTTCATTGACGAGAGCGAAGTGCTCACTCCCGCCGACGACGCCAATCACGTTTGGAAGCACGATTTCCGCGTGCCCTTCGTCTGCGGCGCGCGCAACCTCGGCGAAGCGCTTCGCCGCATCGCCGAAGGCGCGGCTTTGATCCGCACCAAGGGCGAAGCCGGCTCCGGCAACATCGTCGAAGCCGTGCGCCACATGCGCACCATCATGAGCCAGATGAAGAAGCTCACCATTCTCCGCGGCGATGAGCTTGTCCACGAAGCCAAGGAGCTGAACGCTCCGCTCGAATTGATCCGCTGGGTCGCGGAAAACGGCAAGCTGCCCGTGCCCAATTTTTCCGCCGGTGGCATCGCCACTCCCGCTGACGCCTCGCTGGTCATGCAACTCGGCGCCGAAACCGTGTTCGTCGGCTCCGGCATCTTCAAGTCCAGCGACCCCGACGCGCGCGCCCGCGCCATCGTCAAGGCCACCACGCATTTTGCCGACGCGAAAATCGTGCTGGAAGCTTCCGAAGAACTTGGCGAGGCCATGAAGGGGCTCGACGTCCGCCAGCTCGACGAAAAAGAACTCCTCCAAACTCGCGGCTGGTAATTGTAGCCCGCCTCTTTAGAGGTGGGGGTTCGTAGGGGCGGACCCCCGTGTCCGCCCTCGTAGCTCAATCGTCGCAATGGTTCGCAAATGAAAATCGGAATCCTTGCCGTGCAGGGCGACTTTGAAGCCCACGCCAAAGTCCTCGCTAAACTGGGTGTCGCGCCCGTACTCGTCCGCGCGCCGGACGATTTGACCGGCGTGGACGGCCTCATCCTGCCCGGCGGCGAGAGCACCACGCAGCTTCATTTCCTGAACGAGGAAGGTTTGAAGGACGCGCTGAACAAATTTGCCGCGCGCGGCGGCGCATTTTTCGGCACCTGCGCCGGAGCGATTCTTCTCGCGCGCGAAGTGCGCAATCCCCCCCAGGAATCGCTGGGCTTCGCGGACCTAGTGGTTTCGCGCAACGCCTACGGCCGCCAGCTCGCTAGCCGCGTCACCTTCGCGCCGTGTGCGCTGAAGGCGGAGCCGCTCGAAATGGTCTTCATCCGCGCGCCCCTCATCGAGCAGCAGGGGGCGGGCGTGGAGACGCTGGCGGAAATCGAGGGTCACCCAGTGCTCGTTCGCCAGGGCCGTGTGCTCGTGGCTACGTTTCATCCCGAGCTCACCGAGGATTCCACCGTGCACGAGTATTTTCTGAAGCTCGTCCGCAACGGCAACTGATTTGTGAAGCGACCCAAAAAAGTTCTCTTCGTCTGCATCGGCAACTCCTGCCGCAGCCAGATGGCCGAGGCCCTTGCGCGCCACTCCGCCTCCGACGTAATCGATGCCGCCAGCGCCGGTCTTTCGCCCTTCGGAAAAATTGTCGAGCCCACCCGCAAAACTCTCCTCGAGCGAGGCATCCGCGTGGACGGCCAGCACTCCAAGGGTCTTCGCGACGTCGAGCCAGACTCCTTCGACCTCATCGTCAACATGACCGGCATGCCCGGCCGCGCGCTCTTCCCCGGCGCGAAGGTG
>CAZIWR010000180.1:0-5828 GCA_964542805.1 uncultured Acidobacteriaceae bacterium | reverse complement strand
TCGCCGAGGCCACCGGCGGGCTGGACCAGAAAGAGCGCGAGCAGAAGTTCGTCGAACTGTTGAGCAAAGTAGAAAAGTAGGAGAATCCGCAGATTTCACAGATTACGCTGATAGCTGATAGGGGATTTGGGAACAGAAATTCGTCGAGTTTGTTTTGTGAAATCTGTGTAATCTGCGGATGGATCTTCGATGCCTGAGATTTCCGCCAACAACAATCTGCGCGAGGAATTCAACCGCTGGGCCGAGGACGGCCGTGGCGAGGGCATGGAGCAGGACCATCTGCCCATCACGCTGCCGGTGCTCGACCTGATGCAGCTGCGGCCTACGGACAACGTGCTCGACGCGGGCTGCGGCGCGGGGTGGCTTTCGCGCCTGCTCGCCGAGCAGGTGCCCGAAGGGCGCGTGGTGGGCATGGACATCTCCGACGAAATGGTCCGCCGCGCGCGGAAGAATTACGTGGACCTCGCGCACACGATGTTCGTCGTCGGCGGCGTGGACGAAATTCCGTGGGAAGGGAACTTCTTCGACAAGGCCATTTCCGTGGAGTCGTCTTACTACTGGCCGGACCCGGCGCGCGGACTGCGTGAAATCTTCCGCGTGCTGCGCGAAGGCGGCTCGGCGTGGATTCTCATCAACTACTACCGCGATAACCCACATTGCCACCAGTGGGCGCGGCATTATCAAATCCCGACGCATTTGCTGTTGGCCGATGAGTGGGCGCAACTCTTTCGCGACGCGGGTTTCACGGATGTTGCGCACCGCCGCATCGTGGACCCCACGCCCGCACCGGAGACGTACACCGGTCGCTGGTTTGCGGATGCGGCGCAGTTGCGCGCCTTCCGCGCAGAAGGCGCGCTGCTCGTGCAGGGGGCCAAGCCGCGCGTTTGACTCGCCGAAACCGGGCCGCTATACTGCCGTTTCTGCCGTAAGAGGAGACCATGGGAGTCCTCGACAACCGCTTTGAAAAAAACTTCATGATCTCGTCGGTGGACTACGTGTTCAACTGGGCGCGGCGCAGCGCGATTTGGCCGCTCACGTTTGGCTTGGCCTGCTGCGCGATCGAGATGATCGCGTCCACCACGTCGCGCTTCGACATCGCGCGGTTCGGCGCGGAGGTGTTCCGCCCGTCGCCGCGCCAGGCCGACCTGATGATTGTGGCCGGCACGGTGACGCTGAAGATGGCGCCGGTGCTGAAGCGCGTGTGGGACCAGATGCCGGACCCGAAATGGAGCATCTCCATGGGCGCGTGCTCTAGCGTGGGCGGGCCGTTTAACGTGTATTCCGTGTTGCAGGGCGTAGACAAGATAGTGCCGGTGGACGTCTATGTGATCGGCTGCCCGCCGCGGCCGGAAGGGCTGCTGTACGCGCTGCTGAAGTTGCAGGACAAGATTGATCAGATGTCGCTGGCGAAGAGGCCCACCGAAGTCCGGCTGCACGAAGGCATGGTCGAGGACTTCAAGCGCAACGTGATGGTGGCGCAGTCGCCCAGCCCCAGATAAAGACGAAATACGAAATTCGAAAAGCGAAAATCGAAAACCGAAAATCGGGCGCGGCAATGTGATCTGTCGCGGCAGGAGTAAACCAATGGCCTTTTTGCGCGCGGCGAGAAAAGACGAGATTCCCGCGGGAGCCATCCGCGAATATCAAATTGACGGGAAGACCATCGCCCTCGCCAACGTGGACGGCAAGTTCTATGCCATCGACAACGTGTGTTTGCACCACGGGGGGCCACTGGGCGGGGGCGTGTTGAACGGCAAAGCGGTTACCTGCCCCTGGCATGGCTGGGAATACGACGTCACTTCCGGCAAGATGACGCAGAACCCGGCCGTGGGCGTGAACTGCTACAAGCTGGAAATCCGCGGCGAAGATATCTTCGTGGAGTGCGGCTAAGTCTTTTCATTTCAATTCTATAGACAATTATTGTAGGCAAGTTGAGCGGCTTCCTTGCGGGAGGTGTGGCCCTTAGTTTTCTGCGCGCAGGCGCGCAAAGCTTTTCACTTTCAAACGTAACCCGTGTATAGTGCACCGGTTACGAAAGCGATGACGAAACCGCCGCCTGCTCGCCGCCACTGGCTCTTTTCCGTTGACCCGCACCACTACCATTGGGACACGCTCTTCGTAAAGGGCAAAGAAATGTGGCGCGGCGCGGGCAATAAACAGGACGCCCTACGCCAGCTCAAACAGGTGCGCAAGGGCGACCGCATCCTCTGCTACCACAGCGCACCCGACCGCTCGCTCTACTCCATCGCCGAAGTCACGCGCGACCCCTATGCCGATCCGCACGACGATGAAGGAAAGTGCTTTGTGGTGGACCTGCGCGCGCTGGAGCGCCTGCCGCGCCAGGTGTCGCTCATCGAACTGCGCGGCAATTCGCTCCTGCGCAAAGTAAAATTTCTGAAAAACGTCCGCCTGATCATTTCCGCGCTCACCAACGAGGATTACCAGGAAATTCTGCGCATGGCCGGCATCGTCTCCGCGCCGGGCATGCCCCTGCCGTAGAGCTTTATCCATACGAACTCTTGCAAGTTGACAGAGTGCTCTGCCGGTTTATACTGCGCGCAAAAGGCATGGAGAATCCATGAACCGTCCGGCCGGCGTAACCGCATCCGCAGTCTTCCTGATTCTCGGAAGTGCGTTGATCGCGCTCACGGGCGTGCTGATGCTCTCTGCCCGTTTATTCATTCCGCCCAACACCCCAGAGCCTCCGTTTGCCAAGGCCATGATGATGTTCATGGGCATCGTTCTTTTTGGCGCTGCCCTCTGGGGCGTGCTGACGGCAGTCGGGCTTTTCCGCATGCGCCGCTGGGCGCGCATCTCCATTTTGGTGATCGGCACGCTGCTAGTGATTATTTGTAGTTTTTCGCTGGTGATGCTTATTGCCGTGACGCGGCTCATTCCTGAGTTTGAGTCCGCTCGCGGAACGGGCATGGTGATGGGCATCATGGGTACCATTTATTTGATCCCGATTGCATTTGGGATTTGGTGGCTGATCTATTTCAACCGCGCGGCAGTCAAAGCCGCGTTTCTGCAGGGATTTGTCCCGAACGAGGGCCCGTGCCGCCCGCTCAGCATCGCGGTGATTGCCTGGCATTTGGTAGTTTTCGGAATCATCCTCCTTCCTCTGGTACTGACCAACGGACCCGCTTACGTCCTTTGGATTGGGCTGAGGGGATGGGCAGCTAAGCTTTCCATCGTCGTCTTTTGTGGTGTTGAACTAGCCATCGGAATCGGCTTGTTGAAATTGAAACCGTGGAGCCATACAGCCGCGATCTACTTTTGCATTTACGCCATGGTGCAAAGCGCTGTATTTGCCTTGCTGCCGAATAAGGCCGCACTTTTTGCGGAAATAATGCAGCACTATCCACCCGAGTTGCGCGGCGATCCTGAGATGCTGACTGAATCGTTCTTTTGGTATGTCGCCGTTGCCAATTGGGCGACCTTCGGAACTGTGCTCTGGTATCTTTTCACGCGCAAGAAAGCCTTCCTGGAAGCCGGAAAGGCTGCCCAGATATCCGCCTGAGCGCCGCAGTTATTCTGTATTCCTCTTTTCTATTTTCTCTTTTCCATTTTCTGCACTACGATACGCGCCACGCCCGGGCGTGTCGTGCTGGGGCCGGGGTACGGGAAGAAATAGGAAGGCGAAAAGCGAAAAACGGGCCACGTTTTGCACACTTGGCCGCAGATCCAATGAAAACCACATCAAGCTTTTCTGGCATCGCCTTTCGACGTGCTCGCATCGTGGATTTGAGTTACGCCATCCACGGCAAGCTGCCGCGGTGGCCGGGGGATACGCGCGTCTTCGAAGCAAAGACGAATGCTACGGTCCAGAAGAACGGTTACTTCACCCGCAGCTTCTGGATGCTGGAGCACTACGGCACACACCTCGACGCGCCCGCGCATTTTCCGCCCGGCAAAAAGACCGTGGACCAGATTCCGCCGGAACGGCTGCTCGGACCTGCTGTCGTCATCGATATTCGCAAGGAAGCGAGAAAGAACGCCGACTATCGCCTCAGTGTTGCTCGCGTGGCGCGCTGGGAAAAACAGCATGGGCGAATTCCGCGTGGCGCAATTGTCCTCCTGCGCACCGACTGGGCCGCACGCTGGCCGAATGAAAAGCGCTTTCGCAACATGGACGCGCGCGGCGTGATGCATTTTCCCGGCTATTCCGTTGAGGCCGTGCGGCTGCTCATCCGGCGCAAGGTCAGCGGCATTGGCATCGACACAATGAACGTGGACTATGGCGCGTCGCAGGATTTTGCTGTGCACACGCTTTCGCACGGCGCCGGGCTCTATCACCTGGAGAATTTGGCCAACCTCGCCGCGCTGCCGGAATCGGGCGCGTTCCTGATTGTGGCGCCGATCAAGCTCGCCGGCGGCTCCGGCGGGCCAGCGCGAGTCTTCGCGATCTTTGCGTAGGGGCACGATATATCGTGCCCCTACGGAACCAAACCTTTCTTGCCTGCGTACGTCTGAATCAGTAGCATTTGTGTGCCGTAACTTCGGGTGTGGAAGGACGGATGTCAACGGGGTGAAACCATGATGCATTTTCGCAGGATTGTGTCGCTCGTCGTCGTGCTCTTGTGCCTGGGTGCGGCGGGGAGCGCGAGTGCGCAGAACGTCGAGGTGAAGACGCACACGCTGAAGAACGGGATGAAGATCCTTGTGCAGGAGGACCATTCCATTCCCAACGTGGCGTTTTACGTCTTCTACCGCATTGGCTCGCGCAACGAGCGGCCGGGCACCACCGGCCTTTCGCACTTCTTCGAGCACATGATGTTCAACGGCGCGAAGAAGTATGGCTTCGGGGAATTCGACCGGGTGATGGAAGCCAACGGCGGCTCGAACAACGCCTATACCTCGCAAAACTTGACCGTCTATCAGGACTGGTTTCCGCGCTCCGCGCTCGATTTGATTTTCCAGCTCGAAGCCGACCGCATCCGCGACCTCTCCTTCGATCCCAAGGTGATCGAATCCGAGCGCGGCGTGGTTCGCAACGAGCGCAAGGTGAGCGTGGAAAACAATAATTTCGGCATTCTGAACGAACAACTCTGGGCCACGGCCTACATCGCGCATCCCTACCAGTGGCCGGTGGTGGGGTGGGATGTGGACATCGTGAACTGGAAGATGGAAGATTTGCAGAACCACTTCCGCATGGGCTATTCGCCGTCGAACGCCACGATGGTGGTGAGCGGCGACGTGAAGCTGGAAGAAATCGTCGCGCTGGCGGAGAAATACATCGAGCCCATCCCCTCGCACGATCCACCGCCCCCGGTCACCACGCAGGAGCCGGAGCAACAGGGAGAGCGGCGCGTGGTGGTCCGCAAGTTTGCCCAGCTTCCCATCTTGATGGTCGGCTACCACGTGCCGCAGACTAATTCACCTGAGTTCTATCCTCTGCAAGTACTGGAAACGATCCTCTTCACCGGCCAGAGCTCGCGCATGTATCAGCGGCTCGTGGACAAGGATCAGCTCGCTCTCTTTGTGGGTGGCGGCTGGGACTGGTCATTCGATCCGACGCTTTTCGATTTCACCGTGCGCCCGCGGGCCGGGGTGGATCCGGCAAAGGTGGAGCAGGTACTGTACGAAGAGCTCGACCGGCTGCAGAAGGGCGGCATCACCGATCAGGAGCTCGAAAAGGCGAAAAATATCCGCCTCGCGGAATTCTACCAGCAGATGAAGAGAATCAGCGGCAAAGCTAATGTGATCGGCACGTACGAAGTATTTTTTGGCGACTACAACAAGCTCCTCAACGCCGCAGCCAACTATGCCAAGGTATCCAAGGAAGACGTGCAGCGGGTGGCGCAGAAGTACTTCACCGAGAAAAACCG
>CAZIWR010000179.1:0-5858 GCA_964542805.1 uncultured Acidobacteriaceae bacterium | reverse complement strand
GCCGATGATCCCGCCGATGCCGGTCAGCGTCATCGCCTCCAGCAGGAACTGCTGCAGGATATTCCGGCGTTTCGCGCCGATGGCTTTGCGGATGCCGATTTCCCGCGTGCGTTCGGTCACGCTCACCAGCATGATATTCATTACGCCAATCCCGCCCACCACCAGCGTCACCGACGCCACCAGGAACAGCAGGACGAAAATTCCCGACGAAATTTGCTGCCACAGATCAATGAACGCATCCGGCGTAAAAATCGCGAAGTCGTCCGGCTTGTCCGATGTGAGCCGCCGCTCGCGCCGCAACAGGTCGCGGATCGCCTCCACCACCTGCGGCACCGCGTCCGCGGTGGTGGCCTTCACCCAGATGACGTAGTCCTTCTGCTCCGGGTGCAGCTTGCGCAGCGTGGACAGCGGAAAGCTCACCAGGTTGTCTTCCGGGTTGGCGCCGGTGGCGATGGCCTGTTTGCGCAGCTCGTTCACGCCCACCACGGTGAACACGCGCCCTTCCACCAGCACTTCTTTGCCGATGGGGTCCTCGTTCGGGTCGGGGAACAGAGTTTTCGCCGTGTCAAACCCCAGGATTACCACCGGCGACCGGTGCTCCTCGTCCACCGGCGTCATGGCGCGTCCGCTCGCCAGCCCGATATCGAATACGCGCCGGATCTGCGGCGGCGCGCCCTGCAGGATCACGTTTTTCGCGCGGTACTGTCCGCGGCTCACGTACGACGTGCCCGCCCCGAACTCCGGCCGGAAAATTCGCAACGACGCCGCAGTGGTGTCCACGTTGGGCAGTTGCGCCATCTTGTCCGCCCATTCCGCTTGCAATTCTTTGCGCGAGAACCACTCGCTCGGCGGCCGCCCCAGCGAGGCCCACGGAAAGCGGTAACAGATAATGATGTTCGAGCCCAGCGATTGCACCGAGCCGATCACGTTGGTGTTCAGCCCGCTGATCACGCTGGTCACCGCAATCACCGTGCCCACCGCAATCACGATGGACCCGATGGTCAGCGACGACCGCAGCTTATTCCGCCGCATGGCGTCCACTGCCAGGCCCACGGCTTCGCCCAGCTCGCTCAGCCACGGCTGCCGCGCCACCAGCGAACCGCTCGCGAAGCCTCGCGACTCCCGAATTGTTTCCGTTGTCGCCATCTTGTGGAGTTCCGTTTTCTTGACTCTGCAACTCTGACACTCTGCAGCTCTGCCACTCTTTAACTTTTCGACCTTCCAACGATTTTTCCCGTTTTCTACACCCTACACCCTACACCCTCCCGTTCACTCCGCCCTCAACGCTTCCACCGGATCCAGCTTCGCCGCTTTCGACGCCGGATAAATCCCGAAGAACAATCCCACTCCCGTGCTCACCAGCAGCCCGGCCACCACCGACCACGGTTTCACCGCGCTGGGTAGCGGCGTCACCCAGCTCACCACCTGCGCCATGAGCATGCCTCCGGCCACGCCCCACAGCCCGCCGATGGCCGCGAGCGTGGACGATTCAATCAAAAATTGCACCAGGATGTCGCTTTGCCGCGCCCCGATGGATTTTCGCAACCCGATCTCGCGCGTGCGTTCCGTTACGCTCACCAGCATAATGTTCATGATCACGATTCCGCCGACGAGCAGCGAAATCGACGCGATAATCACCACCACGCCGAAAAATGCCGAGCTGATTCCCGCCCACAGGCCCAGCAGCGACTCGCTCGTCTCCACGGTGAAGTCATCCTTGGCGTGATACGCCAGGTGCCGCCGCCCGCGAAGGATTTGTCGCACTTCGTCGATGGTTTCTTGCATGCGCTCGGGGCTGGGCGCCTTGGCCCAGATGCGGATCGATTCCTTCGTGCCATACATCCGCTGCACCTGCGTAATCGGCAGGATTACCCAGTTGTCGCGCGTCTGCCCCAGCGCCGACCCCAGTTTTTTCCCCACGCCGATAATTTCGCAGACTTCGCCGTCCACGCGCACTTCTTTGCCGATGGGGTCGGTATCCGGCAGCAGGTTTTCCACGATGTCCCAGCCGACCGTGCACACCGGCGACGCGGCGCGCACGTCCGCCTCGGCGATGTGCCGCCCGGACATCAACTCGACGTCGTAAATCGTGGGCATCGCCGGCGTCCACCCGCGCACAAAGGTGTCGCGCAGGTAGTTCATGCCGTATTTCACCTTCGCGCCTTCGCTCCGCGTGGCCGCCCCCACTTCCCGGCACGTGCGGCACGACTCGCGCACTGCCTCAAAATCTTCCAGCGTGAATCGCCGCCGCTTCTGCGTCTCCAGAAAATCATCGATGTTGAGGGGAATGATCGGCCCGCGGTTTACCAGGAACACGTCCGCGCCCAAATTGAAAATCTTTTCCGCCACGTACGCGTTCAACCCGTTAATCAGGCTGACCACTACGATTACCGCCATCACCCCGATCACCACGCCCAGCAGTGTCAGCACGCTGCGCAACTTGTGCGCCCACAGGCTCGACACTGCAATCTTCACCGCTTCAGTGAACTCCATGGAGGTCTTTCCGGGCATGCTCGGTCCGCTCTTGCGTTCTTCTCTCGCGTCTATTATACGCATCCATCCGCGCCGGAGTTACGCCGCAGGGGTGTAGGGTTTTGGGTGTAGGGTGTAACAACGAGGAGGACTTACTTCGCTGTCGGAAAATATCCGCGCTTGGCAACCACTGAATAGTCCTTTCCTTTAACACCAAAAGAAGGATGCAGTTTGACTTCAAGCTTGCGCAGTTTGCGGTCCGTCACATTTACATTGCTGCCCGGATAAAATCCCAGCGTATACCGCGTCTTCAGCCGCTCAATCAGCGCCGCAAACGCCAAATACAGCGACCCTTCTTTCTCCACGTCAAAAATCTCTCCGCCCGTTTCTTCCGTCAGTTTCTTTACATTGACCAGTCCGCGCCCCGCGCCCAGCACTTTCGACCCTACTGGATTTCGTCCGGGCACTTTCAGGCTGTAGACAGCCGCGTCCGCCTCCAGCGCTTCATTGATCACGTCGCCCGGCGAGACGCCACTCACCGTGGGCACGTTGTCGCTCACCAGCACGATGACGCGTCGCGCCGCCGGCGCTTGTTCGCGCAGGTACCGCGCCGCCTCGTACACGCCGTCGTTGATGTTTGTGCCGCCTCCCGCGTCGAAAAACTCAATCTGATCGCTCACCGCCAGCTTGTCGCGCGTCAACTCCACGCGTTTGTCTACGTGCTGCGTGAACGTGAACAGCGCCACCTCGTCTTCTTTTTTCAACGCCTTCAGCGCGCTCATGCTCGCGTAGCGCAGCGGCCGCAGGAACGGCTGGATGGACCCGCTCAAGTCCACCACCATGGCCACCGCCAGCGGCAACTGGTCCTGGCTGAAGTGCGCGATCTCCTGCGGCGCGCCATCCTCGAACAGCAGAAAATCCTCCTGCTTGAGCACCTTCATCGCCTTGCCGCCCTTGTCCTTCACCGACGCTTCCACCAGCACCAGCCGCACTTCCCTTTTAATCGTCGGCACCTGCTGTTCTTGTTCAACTCGGTCAAAAGCATCGTCATTCTGAGCCTCGACGGTTTTTGTCGAGGCGCAGAATCCCTCTTTCGTAGGGGCGACCCCGCACGCGGGGTCGCCCGGCGAGACTGTGCCCCACGCCGCCGCGCACACCCCTGCTATCGCAATCACAAAAATGACCATTCCTGTCCGTGTGTGTCGTGCCATGGAGGGCTGCTGGGTCATTCGCTCCACACCGTCCCTAGTGTTGGAGCGGCCCCTGCCCCCGCGGGTTGCTTCGCCGCTTAATGCCGTTGTCTGATTCGCGCAGTCCTATTGCCACGCGCCGCGGACTCAAGTAGCTTGCCATGGATGCCGCGTCGACCTCCATCACGCCGCCTGAGTGTCTGCGTGCTCTCTGCGCATCCGCTCGTCCTCGACGAATTCGCGCGCCGCCTGGCTTCTGCGCGCGTTCTCCCGCGCCTTTTCGACGCGGGCGTTCAAACTGCGGAACCGCCGCCGTTCCCCCGCGCCCGCGTGTATGTAGTGGACGCGGCTGTTCCGCGCCCTGTGCTCCGCGCTACGCTCGAGAATTTGCGTGCCGCGGCGCCCGCCGCGCGCCTGCTGATCGTCGCGCAGAAATTTTCCGAAGCCGATGCTTTTTCCTTTCTGCGCATAGGCACCCGTGGCCTGCTCACCTACGCCGCCGCGCCCGAGCAACTGGCCCGCGCCGTCGCCGCCGTTGCCGCGGGAGGCTTCTGGGTGCCGCGCGCGTGGCTCTCGCGTTTCGTGGACGCCATTCTCGGTTCGCGGCGCTCTGCTCCCGCCGCCGCGGGACGCGCCCGCCTCAGCCGCCGCGAGCTGCAGGTCTTCGACGCACTGCTCGAAAATCTTGCCAACAAGGAAATCGCCTCGCGCCTCAACGTTTCCGAGCGCACCATCAAATTTCACGTCTCCAATGTGCTCGCCAAATTCGCCGTTCGCCGCCGCGCCGATTTGATTCTGCACTTCTCCCAGTCCACCTCTCCATCCCGCTGAGCATCCGCCGCTTTTTCGCTTCTTCTTCCCAACAGCTCTGCTTCTCGCAATCACTCAATCACAAATCACCCAATCACTCAATTCTTCCCCGACCCCTGCTTGTCCCGAGCGAAGCGAGGGATCCCCTGACCCCTGACCCCTGTACCTAATCTGTCCTTTCGGCCAGTAGCTTTCCATTTCGGGTTCGCGTTAGGCTGCTGCACTCTTCACCGAGGCCCGCAGGTGATCCTGCGGAAAGGATGCGACGTGATCACCCAGCGCACACAAGTGGAACTAAGTGATGAATTCGCAAAGATGAAATTCGACTGGGCCGCGGACGACCCCGAAGCCCTGCGCGACTTCAAATCCGGCATTCGCCTATTGCGCGACAAATCCTACAACAGCGCCCTGGCCTATTTTCGCCGGGCCAACGAACTCGAGCGCAACAACCCCTATTTCCTGTCTTACTATGGCCTCGCCCTGGCCCTCGCGGAGAGAAAATGGGCCGACGCCGAGCGCCTTTGCGAATCCGCTCTGCCAATGCGGCGCAATCAGGCGCAGCTCTATCTCAATCTGGCGGAAGTTTGCCTGCTGGCCGGGAAAAAACGCGACGCCGTGGAAACTCTCGAAGTCGGCCTGCAGCACGCGGCACGCGACGTCCGTCTCCAGCGCAAGATTCAATCCCTCGGCGTGCGCCATAACTCGGTTTTTGGTTTTCTGGATCGCCGCCATCCGCTCAACCGCACTCTCGGCAAGGCGCGCCACCGTTTTCGCAAGCTCTTGAGCCCCCACTAGCAGCGGGAGGAGCCCCCCGAGGACGCCCCCACATCCTCGTCTCCTTCCGCTGCGCACCTCCCTCTCTCGGAATTTCGTAGGGGCGGACCTGCGCGTCCGCCCTGTAGCGCAGCCACTCCTGGCTGCGCGCTTTCATGTAGAGGCGGTCTTCCGCGTTCTTTGCGTCGCGAATGATTTTGCGGGAAGACCGCCCGCTCTTCGTCTTTTTACAATTTCGGAGCTAACTGTAACCCCCTCCGTGGCGTCTATATGGAGTAAGCCGATTCGACCTGGAACGCATGACGTAAGGCCCAACGCCCTTGGGGTGGCTGTGGTGCGTGGTGGCAGGAAATACGCGGGAGCCGTAGCGTTGCTTTTTTTCTGCGCGCTGGCTGCGCCCGCGCAACGGCAAGATGGCGCCAAGCCCGCCGGTCTCCGCGCGCGATCAATTCGCCAACTTCGGGCTCACGCTCTACCCCATCCAGCAGCTCACCATTGATAACCGCTACATCCTCTCGCGCCTCCGCGCGATCGGCTCCGACGAATCCATTTTCAACAACCACATCATCCGCTCCAAGTGGAACTACCAGCTCACCCGCGCGCTTTCCCTGC
>CAZIWR010000178.1:0-5879 GCA_964542805.1 uncultured Acidobacteriaceae bacterium | reverse complement strand
ACCTCCGCGCGCGGCGCGGCGCTGGGCCTGACGCCTGTGCAGGTGGATGCGATTCTCGAATTGCAACTCCACCGGCTTACGCAGCTTTCCGTCGATGAAATTCTGAAAGAATTGAAGGGCATCCGCGAGCGCATCGCCGAGCTGGAAGAAATTCTGGCCAGCGAAAAGAAGCTGAAGTCTGTGATCATCGGCGAGCTGCGCGAAATCGCGAAGGACTACGCCGACCCGCGCCGCACGCAGATTGTGGACGCCGTCGAGGAGATCAAGCTGGAAGACCTGATCGCCGACGTGGACATGGCCATTACCGTGAGCCATGCGGGCTACATCAAGCGCACGCCGGTGGACATCTACCGCCACCAGTCGCGCGGCGGCAAGGGCCGCATCGGCGCCAGGACGCGCGAAGACGACTTTGTCGAGCACTTCTTCATCGCCTCCGCGCACAGCTACATTTTGCTGTTCACCTCCAAGGGCCGCGTGTACTGGCTGAAGGTGTACGAAATTCCGGAAGCCGCGGCCGCCACGCGCGGCAAGGCCATCAACAGCCTGGTGAAATTCCAGGACGGCGAAACGCTGGCCGCCGTCGTGCAATGCACCAACCTCGCCGAGGAAGGCCGCTTCGTCTTTTTCGCCACGCGCAACGGCACGGTGAAGAAAACGGAAATCACCGAGTTCAGCAACCCGCGCTCCACGGGCATCATCGCCATCAACCTCGAAAACAAGGACGAGCTCATCGGCGTGCGCCTCACCGATGCGAAGCAAATGATCTTCCTCGCCAGCCACGCGGGCCAGGCCATCCTCTTCCGCGAGACCGACGTGCGCGCGATGGGCCGCAACGCCGGCGGCGTCAACGGCATGGACCTCGACAAGGGCGACTACGTGGTGTCCATGGACGCGGTGCAGCCCGACTTCGAAATCATCAAGAAGGAAACCAAGCAGACCACGGAAAATCTCGAGGAGATCGAATCCGACGCCATCCGCGAATCGCTCACCTCGCTCATGCTCACCGTCGCGGAAAAGGGCTACGGGAAGCGCACGCCGCTCGCCGAGTACCGCGTCACTTCGCGCGGCGGCAAGGGCGTGGTCAACCTGAAGTCCACCGAACGCAACGGCGGCGTGGTGGCCGCGCTGCAAGTCTCCGAGGAATCCGACGTGATGATCATCACCGCGCAGGGGAAAGTGATCCGCGTCCACACCAACGAGATTCGCGAGGCGGGGCGCTCGACGCAGGGCGTAAGGCTGCTGCGGCTGGAAGAGGGAGACGAAATCGCCGCCGCCGCGGGGATTTTGGAAGAGGAAGAAGTGGCGAAGTGACGTGGCTTGCCGCGCCCGCACGATTGCTTTTCCCTGCGCGCTCCGGCACACTCACCGGGATTTCCGGGGCACCAAGAGCACAGCGCGGCGCTACAGGGGGACCAATGGCCGAATGGGAATTTGCGGAATCGAAGCCGTCCGACGAGCTGACCCAGCTTTATTATTTCTCCATGAAGCTGCCGCAGCCGGGCGGCGCCGTCGAGTTCGTCATCACCGTGAAGGAATTCGCCAACCCCAAGGACCATTCGCTGAAGTTTCTTGCGCAAGCCGACAAGCAGACCAATCAGAAGACTGTTCCCTTCACGCCCTGCGGCTGGGGGGAAACGCTGCTGAAAGCCCTCGCGGAGTGCATTGTGGCAATTCACCGATTTCCGTACGAGGGCGCGAAGTAGCACAGGCTTCCAGCCTGTGGGGAACTCTGCGCAAATTAAGAGCACAGGCTATCCCTAGGGGTCGGGAGCCTGTGCTACGCGTCGGCGTTACGGTGCGACGAAGTAGCCGGGCCGCGAGCGCACGGTCACGCCTTTGCGCGACACATCCACTCTAATTTCGTGGTAGCCGGCGGGGTCGGTGCCTGTGGGGCGGTAGGTGAGCGTGTACTGCGCGTGCAGTTCCGCGCCAATGGCCGAAATCGCGTTCTCGATGGACGCGTCCTTGAACGTACCCACGTTCAGCCCGCCGGTGCCCATTGTCGCCAGGTCGAGCGCATTGTCTCCCACGGTGTTGGCAGCGCTCTGCACCAGCCAGATAAGCAGCGACATCAAGTCCAGCCGCGTGCGATCCTGCTGTTCCGTGGTAGGCGTTTGCGGACGGCCGGCGCGGCCTGGCAGCGGAAAGGTTCCTTCGGGCCCGATGGGATAGGTGCCGGACTGCTTGGGTTTTGACCGCATCATCGCCGCCGTAGTGGAAAGCGTCGCACTGTAAATCACCACGTTACTCACCTGCGCTTCGCGCAGCACTTCGCCGAGCGTGCGGTCGCTGCCGGTGTCCGCCGCTTCCGCCACCACCAGGATCACGCGCCGGCGATTGAGCGGCCGCTCCTTCAACAGGCTCACGCCCTGCGCCATCGCGTCGTAGAGCCGCGTGCCGCTGGTGCCCATGCGCAACGCCTCCATGGCTTTGCCGATGCGCGTGTGGTCCGCGGTGAACGGCAGGTCGAGGCGAACGTCGTCGTCAAACGCCACCACCGCGGCTTCGCCGGTGAGCCCCACCACGGACTCCGTCAGCAGGATGCCCGTGCGCCGCACCGCGGGCAGCAGCGCCTCGATGCGCGAGCTGGTCTCCGCCACGATCACCAGCGAAATGGGGTCGCCGCCCAGGTCGTAGTCCTCCACGCGCTGTTCCACGGCATTGTCGAACACGCGGAAATCTTTCTTCTCCAGATCCATCACCATTTCGCCGGATTTGTCGCGCACCGTCACCGGCGCGGAGACCAAACTTACTTTTACTTTGATCTGCGCTTTCTCCGGCGGCGCCGGCTGCACCTTGGTGCCCGGCTTGGGCGGCAGGGGTCCCGGAGGCGCCTGCGCGAAGCCCGCACCGGCAAAGAGCAGGACCAGCAGTATGGCGACCAGAGGTGAGCGCAGCATTCTTGGGAAACTTGGGAGCATCATCCCTTCCATTCTACGGGCACACGCGCGGTGCCCCTATACTTCCTTTTGGACGCACGGAGCGTCCCCCGCGTTGGCCGTGGCCCTTTCTTCCTTTTGTCTCCGCGGTGACTCGACTACAATGCCCTCGCGCATCGTTCCTCCGGGAGAGCCGCATGGGCCGCAACAACAAACTGCGCCACGCCGAGGTGGCCTACAAGAGCAAGGCCTTCATGGAAAGCCTCACGGCGCGCCCGCTGCGCCTGATGGCCGAGTATTTTGACCCGCTCTCCCGCCTCCGCGAGCAAAACGTCGGCGACACCATCGTGATTTTTGGGTCGGCGCGAATTTTTCCGCGGGATGTAGCGCGGGCGCGGCTGAAACGCGTGAAGCGCCCTGCGCGGGGACGCGTTTCTCCGGCGCAGCAGCGGAAAATCCGCGAAGCGCATCGCGCTGTGGAGATGTCCCGCTACTACGAGGACGCCCGCGAGCTCGCCCGCCGCATCACAGCGTGGTCCCTGACGCTGGGCGACAACCCGCGGCGCTTCGTGGTCTGCTCCGGCGGCGGCCCGGGCATCATGGAAGCCGCCAACCGCGGCGCCGCGGACGCCGGCGGCAAGTCCATCGGCCTGGGCATCCAGTTGCCCCATGAGCAGCTTCCCAACCCCTACATCAGCCGCGAGCTCAACTTCAATTTTCACTATTTCTTCATGCGCAAGCTGTGGTTCTCGCAGCTCGCCAAGGCCCTCATCGTTTTTCCCGGCGGTTTCGGCACCATGGACGAACTCTGGGAGATGCTTACGCTGATGCAGACGGGAAAGCTGCACCGCGGAAACCTGATTCTCATCTACGGCCGCCGCTTCTGGGACGATGTGCTCGACTGGCGCGCGCTGGTCCGCTGGGGCGTGATCAGCGAAGAGGATTACGGCCTGCTGCAGTTCGCCGACAACGTGGACGACGCCTTCAACCAGATCAAGGCCGGGCTCGAGAAGCACCATCTGCACCTCGATAACGACTGGCAATGGTAGGCTCCGCGACCGCGCCGCCTGCACCTTCCGCGCGCTCCCGCGCATCCAGTACAATGTTTCTTCCGGTGACCTCGTGGACCTGAACAAGCCCGACTGGCTGGTGCAGATGGAAGGCATCCTCGAAACGCTCAACGAGGGTGTGCTCATCGTGGACGACTGCCACAAAATCATTTTCCTCAATGAGTGCCTGGCGCAGATGGCCGGATATGCCCCCGGTGAGCTTCTCGGCCGGCCCGCGGCCCATTTTTATGAGGGCGACGACCGCTCCTTCATCATGCAGCAAATCTCCCGCACCGAGCAGGTGGGCCGCAATCGCTACGCATTCTACGTGCCGCGCCGCGACGCCACGCGCGTTCCTGTCATCTTAAGTTCCCGCGTTATCGAAGACCCGGACGGCCGCGTGTTTACCGTGGTCACCTTCACCGACATCACCGAGCAGAAGCGCGCCGAAGAAAAACTTCTCGCCGCGAACGCGCAGCTCGAACGCCGCGCGCGCGAAATTGAGGCCGAGCTCGAGCTGGCCTCCCGTGTGCAGCAGAGCCTGGCGCCCATGTGCATCCGCTGGGGCCGCGTGGTTGTGGAGACGGCCTACAGCCCGGTCAGCAGCATCGGCGGCGACTTCGGCCACGTGATGCCGCTCGACGAGGGCCAGCTCAGCCTGCTGGTCTGCGACGTCTCCGGCCACGGCATCAGCTCCGCGCTCATCGCCAACCGCATTTATTCGGAGACGATGTCGCTGCTGGAGCGCCGCGTGGAGGCGGGCGAAATGCTCCGCCGGCTCAACCGCTTCGTCGTGCAGCAACTCCGCGTCAGCGGCTTCTACTTCACCATGGCCATCGTGCGGCTGACGGCCCACGGCGCGCGCATGAGCTTCGCCGCCGGCGGGCATCCCCCGGCCATCTTGCTTTCGCCCACCGGCGAGGCGCGCCTGCTGGAATCGCGCGGCACGGTTCTGGGCATGCTCGACGAGGCCATTCCTGCCCATGCCGCGGATGAATTCGACCTCACGTCCGGCGAGCGCCTGGTGCTCTACACCGACGGCCTCACCGAAGTCTGGAACCAGCAGGAGGAAATGCTGGGCATGGACGGCTTCACGCGCATCGTCCAGCGCCATGCCGCGCTGCCGCTGGACCAGATGAAGCTGGGCATCCTCCGCGACGTCGAAGCCTTCCGCCACGGCCCGGTCACCGACGATATCTCCCTCGTCCTCCTCGAAATCCAGTAACGCGCGCCATCCCATCGAGCAACGTGTCTCCGCTGGGAGGAAAAGGTTTTTCTTCCGCCGCATTCGTCGTAAAATCTTGGGCACTGCTTGGCGATGCGTCCGCGATCACTCATTGGCGCTTTTCTTCTGGCCGCGACGTTTTTTGCGGCCGCGCCGCTTTGCGCCCAGGACATCTCCACCCGCGAGGCGCCGCCGGAAATCCCCTTCGACAAATGGATCGCGGAAACCAAACACATCGAGCTTCCCTGGTCCATCAGCATTTCTTCCGCGCGGCTCTCCATCCTGCAGCGGCTGGTGGTCGAGTTCCGCGTCAAGGTCCCCTCCAAGGCCCTCTACCTGCTCGGCCCCACCTATCAATTGTTTCTCGACGTCCGCCTGAAGCCGGCCGGAGGCGCCTGGCTCAACACGCACGACATCACCGGCACGCGCCTGCACGAGCGCTTGCCGAAGGAAAACTATCTCGAATTCTCTTTGCAGGCCCTCGTCCAGCCCGGCGAATACACGGTGGGCTTCATCCTCTTCGACCGTATCAGCGGCCTGCGCAGCGTCGCGCTCCGCAAGCTCACAGTGCGCCCGTTAAGCAGCGATCCGCTGCCGGAAATTTCCCGCGATCTGCCCGTGGTGGAATTCTTCCAGCGCGGCGTGGACGAAGACCGCGAGGTCCTCCCGGAGCTGCACTCCCGCCTGTGGATACCGCTCGCCACGCGGCGTCCCGTGCACATCGAG
>CAZIWR010000177.1:0-5909 GCA_964542805.1 uncultured Acidobacteriaceae bacterium | reverse complement strand
GATTAATTATCTCGAGCCGGTGGAGAAGGGAACCATCCTGGCCGAGGCGCGCGTGTTGCGCAAAGGGCGCACGACGGCCGTCGCCGAATGCGACGTCCGTGACACGGCGGGCCTTTTGGTGGCCAAGGCCTTACTTACGTTTTCCATTGGAAGCCGGGAAGGAAGAGGCTAGACACCACCCGACTGGCGCAAAATCTGCCAGACGAAAAACCTCGGTCTCGCACTACACCCTACACCCCAAACCCTACACCCTTCCTCACTGCCCGTTCGAACCGCCCTGCGCAGCCTCTTCGCCATCCTTGAAGAGGTACTTGATGCAGTGCTTGTAGATGAGCAGGTTCGGGCTGCCGCTGCGAGTCAGCTTGATGCAGTCCCTGTCGTACCATTCGACGGTGCCTTTGAGCACTTCGCCGTCGGTGAGGACCACGGCCACGGGTATGCGCGACTGCATTTGCTTCACGTAATAAAAATTCTCCGCAAACGTCTGTTCCGGGGGTGTCGGCTTCTTGCGCGGCTGTACCTGCTGGGCGGCCTGCGGCCGGGCAGTGAACTGCTCCTTCACGTCCGTCAGCGAGGGACGAATCAGCTTTCGGTTTACCATCACGTGCTCCTTCTCCATAGTTCCCCCGGGATCATTGCGATGTTCCTTTCTTGGATGCATGAAACCCTCCCCGGGCGTCAGCTCTTTGATGTAGGCCTGCTGGTGGGCTCAGCGGCCGGCTAGTGATACGGCAACATTCTCAAGACCCAACTGGCGGTTGACGTTGCGTCTCAACCTGCCGTGCAGTTGGTCCAATCGGCTGGTCGCTTGGCTCACCCATTCGAGTGTGGCCTTCGCGCTGAGTGCCTCTAATTCCCGCCGGAGGTCCGGATTCCGCAGAACGGAGTTCTTGGGGTCGCAGGACAACTCAAGCAGGTCCGTAAGTAAACTATAGAACAAGTCGAGGATGTTTTCAAACGGCACCTTTTCCGACTTGGCTAGCTGGGCGGTCATGGCAAAGAGCTTTCCGGCCGGCTTGCCCGCCGCGCCCAGCTCGACCACGCGCAGCACGTCGCGGCGCAGCCGGGCCGATTCCTCGAGGTCCATGGCCAAGGCCGTGCCGATGCTTCCTTGCGAAAGCTGTGCCACCAGTTTCCGCTGGGCCGGCTTCAAGTCCGCGCGGCGCTTCAGGAATTCTTCCACTTGTCCGATGGGCAGCGGGGCAAAGTAAAAGCGCAGGCAGCGCGACTGGATCGTCCGCAGCAGCAGGTCCGCGCTGGACGCCAGCAGTATCAGCGTGGCGGTTTCCGGCGGCTCTTCCAGAATTTTCAGAAAAATATTGGCGTTGTCCCAACGCATGGTCTCCGCGCCGTCGAGGATGAACACGCGCCGCCGTCCGGCCGGACGAAAGTACGCCGCGCGCTGCACCGCGCGCAACTGCCCCATGCGGATCACCGGCCGCGCCACTGGCGTGCGCAAGCGCACCGGGTCGGGCACCACCACGCAGACGTCGGGATGGGTTTGCAGCAGCAGCGGCATGCGCTCGACGGCGGCGGTGTCCGCGCTCTCGCCGCGCTCGGCCAGGCCGCGCTCGATGAGCGGCTGTGTGTCCGCGAGCTGCGCGATGCTGCGGCACGGCGCACACTCGCCGCAAAAATCGTCGGTCAAGCGCTCGCAATTCGCGGCCTGCGCAAACATTCGCGCCAGCGTGTACTTGCCCACACCGCGCGGCCCGGTGAAGAGCAGCGCGTTGGGCACGCGTCCCGCGCGCAGCATGCCCCGCAGCGCAGTGAGGATGTTTTCGTTGCCGAGAAAATCCGCGAAGCCCATGCGTGTCTCTCTATCGCCGTTGGCGCCGCAGCAGAAATCTTGCGCGCGCGTCGATTTCCCTTACAACGTCCCTATGAATTTCTTCCGGTGGTCGCAGCCTGCCGGCCGCCTTGTCAAAACACTCAATGGTCAGCCAGCGCGGCCCTTGCGCCAGACGGTCGTACACTTTGGCGGCTGCCTCCAAATGCTTCAAGTCGGCCTCCTGGATGTCTTTTTTCTTACGGGTATAGCTGCGCTGAGTCTTGCGCTCCACCAGTCGCTGCGCCTGGGCCGCCGGCACGCGCAGCAAGACGATTAGTTCTTCCCGCGGAATTCGGTGGACCTTGTATTCCAGCTCCAGCAGCCATTTCAGGAAGGCGCCCCGCTGCTTCGGCGGGACGCGGGCGCCCTGGTGCGCCAAGTTCGACGCCGCATAGCGGTCTGCCACAACTACGCGGCCGCCCTGGAGCGCACGCTCCAATTCTCGCTTGGCTTCCAGCCGGTCGCCGGCATAGAGCAGCGCGGAAAAATGTGCGTCCACGTTGGGAAGCCGTCCGAAATCGCCGTTCAAAAAGCGTCCCACCATCCGCCCATAAAACGAGTTGTAGCGGGGAAAGCTGAAGCGCGTGAACGCCACGCCGCGCTTCCGCAGCAGCCTGCACAGGAGATCAATCTGTGTGCGCTTTCCAGCGCCGTCGATCCCTTCGATGGCTAGAAATTTGTTGTGGACTGGCATTTGATGTTCGGCGCGGCTGCGGTCCAACTGCGCTCCAGTCTATCCCGACTGCGCAATTCCTTCAACCCGCGCTCCGGCTTTTGACTCTGCGCCTCTCCCCCTCTTAAACTATTCCTCGTGGGCATCCCAGAAAACCTCGCCGCCGTGAAAGGACGCATGGCCCGCGCCGCCACGCGCGTAGATAGAAATCCCGATGAGGTAACCCTCGTTGCGGTTTCGAAAACGTTTTCGGCGGAGCACATCCGCGAGGCCTTTGCGGCCGGCGTCCGCCACTTCGGAGAGAATCGCGTGCAGGAGTGGGAAGGGAAGTTTTCGCAGGTCGCCGACGTCGATGCCATATGGCACCTCATCGGCCACCTGCAAAGCAACAAAGCCCGCCGCGCCGCCAACCTGTTTCACGCCATCGACTCTGTAGACAGCCTTTCGCTCGCCCAAAAACTTGACCGCGCCTATGCGGAGTGTATCGCCGACTTTCAAGCCGACACCCGTGCGCTGTCCCGCCTGCCCGTTCTCATTGAGGTTCGCCTCTCTCCCGAACTCACCAAATCCGGCGTTCATGCCGACGAATTGCCCGCACTGGCCGAAGCCATCCTCGGCTTGCCGCACCTCGAACTGCGCGGCCTGATGACCATCCCGCCTCTGCTCAACAACCCCGAAGATGTGCGCCCCTACTTCCGCCGCCTCCGCGAGTTACGCGATGGATTGTCCGCCCACCTGGGCTGCCCTCTTTCTGTTCTTTCCATGGGCATGTCCCACGACTTCGAAGTGGCCATCGAAGAAGGCGCCACGCAGGTCCGCATCGGCAGCGCGGTCTTCGGCGAGCGTGAGACGAGATGATCGAACTCACTGAGCAAACGAACGCCGTCGTTTTCGCCGTGCGCGTGCAGCCGCGGGCCAGCCGTAACGCCGTGGAGGGCGAATGGCAGGGCGCGCTGAGGGTCCGACTGACCGCGCCGCCGGTGGACGACAAAGCCAACGCCGCCCTCTGCGTTTTCCTCGCGGAGCAATTGAACATCTCGCGTTCGGCTGTTAGAATCCTCGCCGGCGAACGCAGCCGCAACAAGCGGGTCGAAGTCCGCGGCGTTACCGTTAAACAGATTCGCAACTTAGCGAAGGAAGGCACTGATCACTGACCACTGATCACTGACTACTGTCCTTATGCCTGACATCAAAGCCATCCAGAACGAGCTCCGCGCCAGCAAGATTGACGGCTGGCTGTTCTACGATTTCCACCACCGCGACCCGATCGCCTCCCGCGTACTGGGACTGGCGGCGGGTATGGCCACGCGCCGCTGGTTCTACCTGATTCCGGCCAAGGGCGAGCCGCGCAAGCTGGTACACCGCATCGAGTCCGCCATGCTGGACTCGCTGCCCGGCGAAAAGATCCTCTACGCCGGCAAAGAAGAGCTCACCAAGGGGCTGGCCAAGCTGCTAGGCCGCGGCAAGAAGCTGGCCATGCAGTATTCCCCCAATAACCGGATTCCGTACGTCTCCATGGTGGACGCGGGCACCGTGGAGTTGGTGCGCAGCTACAAGAAGACTGTGGTGACCTCCGCCGAGCTGGTGCAAAAGTTTGAGGCCCGCTGGTCTCCGGATCAGCTCCAGACACATCTTCAGGCAGGCCGCGTGATCGACGGCATCATCCAGCAGGCCTTCGGACAGGCCGGCTCCTACGTGATCCAACGCAAGCCGCTCACCGAATACTCCCTGCAACAGTGGATCATGGAGCAGTTCAAGTCCAATCTTTTGCTGGCCGAGGACGAGCCGATTGTGGCTGTCGGCCCAAATTCCGGCGATCCGCACTACGGGCCGAAGGCTGGAGCCAGCCGGCCTATCCAGGCAGGCGACTTCCTGCTGATCGATATGTGGGCCAAGACGCGCGCGCCGGACAGCGTCTACTACGACATCACATGGGTGGGCTACCTAGGCAACAAGGTGCCCGAGAAGTACACGAAGATTTTCAATATTGTGAAGAATGCCCGCGATAGCGCGGTCGCTTTTGTGCTGGACTCCGTCAAGCAGGGTCGCCGCATCCAGGGCTGGCAGGTGGATAAGGCCGCCCGCGACGTCATCCGCAAGGCCGGCTATGGAAAATACTTTGTCCACCGCACCGGCCACAATATCGGTGTGAACGTCCACGGCAATGGCGCCAACATGGACGGCCTGGAGACGATGGACGACCGCAACATCGTGCCGCACACCTGTTTCTCCGTGGAGCCGGGCATCTACATGCCCGAATTTGGCGTGCGCACGGAAGTGAACGTCTACGTTGCGGATCGGCAAGCGCGCGTGACCGGCGCCATCCAGAACGAAGTGATCCCAATTCTTGCCTAGGTGAACGTGTCCGAGGAAAGCGCGAAGACCCCGCCGGCCCTCCATCCGGCGCTCACATTTCTGGTGGCGGTGGCGGCGTGGGCCGTGCCCGGGCTGGGTCATTTGATTTTGCGACGCTGGCGAAGGGCCATCGTTTTTTTCCTGGGTGTGAGCACGTTTGCCCTGCTGGGGTTGTCGCTACGAGGGTACGTATTCTCTCCGCAGGCCAACGACGCGTTCGAGTTGCTGGGCTTCCTCTCCAATGTCGGCGCCGGTGCCTACTACTTCGCGGCACAATACCTGGCCAGCGCCCCGCCGGACGTTTCCCGCGCCGCGGGCGACTACGGCACGCGTTTTTTTGCCGCCGCCGGCGTGCTGAACCTGCTCTGCGTTTTGGACGCCGTGGATATCGCCAGCGGCCGGAAAGAGTGAGGGGAAGACTCGCTCATGCGCCTCGCCCACTTCCAGGCCATGCTGCTGTTCGCGCTGGTGATTTCCATCGCCTTCGCTTTCCTCAGCAAGCAGTCGGCGCGCGAACGCATGAAATACGCCGTCTGGTCATTTCTGGCGTTTCTCTTGATCGCACTGGCGCTTGCGTGGGGCATGTTCCCGTTTCCTCGCCGATGACGGATGGTGAACGCGGGTGCCTCGTTGTTTGACAGTTTTTCCGGCTGAATGCTACAGTGAATTTACCTCGAGCCGAGGTAGCTCAGCTGGTAGAGCAGCCGATTCGTAATCGGCAGGTCACCGGTTCGATCCCGGTCCTCGGCTCCAGATCAACTTTTGGGCAGTTTCATTCCGGCGGAAGGGTGTGGCCATCTGGCACCGGCTTTCCCCAAATGAAAAGCCCACCCCGCAAAGCAGGATGGGCTTCTCAGAGGGGAGAATCGTTCCAGAGCCATGCGCGGAGGCCCAGAACTCTTTTCCTCAGCGCGAGTCTAAGAGAGCCGCGCGAGGGAAGTCAAGTGTCAAACCTCAGGAAAAGCGCGCACCTCAACATGCCTGTTTTCAATTGATTACAGTCCATAATTCAAGCAGTTGTTGAAAAGAAAGAAACCTCAGAATGCGCTT
>CAZIWR010000176.1:0-5961 GCA_964542805.1 uncultured Acidobacteriaceae bacterium | reverse complement strand
GCAACATCACCTCCGACAATATCGGCCCGCATCATCTGATGAACATCAAGCGCATTGCCTGGGAATCGCGCGCCGTCGAGCACCGCACCATTCCCGCTGACCGCCGCCTCCTCGCCGATTCCGGCGCTGCGGAATCGCTGGCGCCCATACCGGTGCAAACCGCTGCCGCGGCAACCGCGGCAACCGCCCCTGTTTCAGCCGCCGCTGACGCGAGGGAGCCGTCAGGGCACGGCTTCAGCCGTGCCGAAAAGCCGAGTGAAGAAAAAGGGGCGAAACTTGTCCCGAGCGGAGCCGAGGGAGCCCTTGAGGTGGCGGCTTCCACCATCGCCACCCCCGACCGCGCCACCATTTCCAAAATCGTCGAACGCGTCATGGGCCAATTCGGCATCCCCCGCGGCGCCGCGTCCACTCCCGCCGCGGGCAATCCATCTTCTGCGGAAAACCCGGTTCCTACTCCCAAGGACGTCGCTGCCGCTGCCGTCACCGCCCTGCTCGGTTCGCGCGCTTCTTCGTCACCAGCCGCCTGCGTCGCCGCTCCGGTCGCTGCGCCTTTAGCATCTTCTTTGCATTCGTCTGCTTCGCTTCCGATGACCGTCGAATTCGTAAGCGAGACCGACGTGCGCAACGCCATTCGCCGCGGCGAAAAAATCTTCATCGGCCCGCGCACCATCGTCACTCCTTCCGCCCGCGACGTGGCCTCTTCCCACGAAGTCCTCATCGAAACGAAATAGCAGTCGTCCCCCATACCTCCTCGAGCACACTGGTTGTCTGGCGTTCCCTCATCTGTGTTTATCTGCGTTCATCTGCGGTTTCAAAAGGTTTTTCATTCCGTTCGGTCTACAATGAGCATCTAATCCCGATGAATCGGGATGCGGAGTCTCGAGGGAAATGCTCAGGTCAGAAGCCGCGCGCTATTCTCGTTGGGCCGCCACGGTCGCAATTCTATTGGTGCTGATGGTGGCGGGCTTCTACGCCTACCGCTCCTTCGAGGCTGCACGCGCACGCACGCAAGCCCCGCCCGCGGTGCCGCCCGCGGTGCAAAAGCAATCCGCCGAGTTCACCTTCAGCAAAGTCGAGCAGGACCGCACGCTGTTCACTGTCCGCGCCTCGCGCACCACCGAATACAAGGCCGGCGGCCTCGCCCAGCTTCAGGACGTCTGGATCACTATCTACGGGCGTTTCGGAAAGCGCTTCGACAACATTCACACGCGCGAATGCGACTACGCGCCCGCCTCCGGGAAAATCACCTGCGCCGGGGACGTGCAGATTGTTCTCGAAAGCGCGGAAGAAGCCAGACAGCGGCCCGGCGCGCGCGCGCTGCACGTCAACACGGGCAACGTCACCTTCGACCGCGAATCCGGCGAGCTGCACACGGAGAACCCCGTCGACTTCCGTTTTCCTTACGGCCACGGCCGCGGCGTCGGCGTCACCTACAGTACCCGTGACGCCCGCTTCACCATGCATCGCGACGTCGAGCTCACCCTGACTTCCTCCGGCAAGGATGCCAAGACCCCGCCGCCCGTCGTGCTCACCGGCGCCGCGCTCGAATATCAGCGCGACTCGCGCGTCATGCGCCTGCTCGCACCCGTGCGCGTGCAGCAGGGCGAACGCGTGCTCACGGCCGGCGCGCTGGCGCTCGAGTTCGACGCCGGGCTTCGCGCGCGCCGCCTGGTCGCCGGCGGCAATCCGCAGTATCAATCATCCGAGCTCCGCGGGCAGTTGGCTGTGAGCGCGCAGGAAATCGTCACGCTGTTCCACCACGAAGGATGGATGGAGCGCCTGCAAGCCAGCGGCAACGTCACCGGTCGGCTGAAGAATGCTGGCGGCGAGGATCGATTGCAATCGCAGCGCGCTGAGGTGGAAATGGAGCCGGGCAGCAACTTCGCCCGGTTGCTGACGGCCACCGGCAACGTTTCGCTGGACTCGCAGCAGCGCGGCGATTCGCGCCGCCTGGAAACGCAATCGCTGCGCCTCACCATGGGTCCCGGCCGCAAGCGCTCGGACCGCCGCATGGAGCTCGCCGAATCGCTGGCCCCGGCTACGCTCGAAATCCGCAGCGGCGACGATGCCACGCGTGTCCGCGGCGAGCGCCTCGTCGCGCAATTCGATGAGCGCAACGTGGTTCGCGAGTTGCGCGGCTCGGGCGGCGTGGAGATCGAGCGCCGCGTCGGCAATCGCCCCGCGCAGGTCACCGCTTCGCGCGACCTGGCCATGAAATTCTCCGCCGCGGGTGAGTGGACCGAATTTGAGCAAAGCGGAAGCGTACGCTTCCGCGAAGGCGACCGCACCGCGCAGGCCGACCGCGCCCGCATGATTCGCGCTGCGGACACCATCATGCTCACCGGTTCCGCCGCCGTCTCCGACAGCGTCTCTCGCACCACCGCGCAGTCACTCACTTTCCAGCAGCGCAGCGGCGAAATCCGCGCGGACGGCGGCGTGCGCACCAGCTTTTCTTCCGTCGAACGCAACTCCGCCACCAATCTCGCGCCGCAGCCCGCGCATCTCTCCGCTGACCAGCTTCTTGCCAACCGCACCTCCGGCCGCGCGGTTTATTCCGGCCATGCCCGCCTCTGGCAGGGCGACGCTGTGATTGAAGCGGCGTCCATCACGCTCCTGCGCGACGAGCAGCGTCTCGAGGCGCGCGACAACGTGCTGGCACTCTTGCCGCAAGAGGCCGGCGCCGCCGCACAGGCCGTCCCGCGCGTTGTTGGACAAGCTTTCCAGCCTGTCCCTTCTACGCTTCGCAACATCTGGAAGGCCCGGGCCGCCCGTATGACCTACTGGGCCGCCGAAAGCCGTGTTCGGCTGGAGGGCGACGTCAACGCGCAATCTGCGATTGGACAGATTCGAGCGAAGGATTTGGAACTCAACTTGACGTCCGCAAATAATGGGCCAAAACTTCTGAGCAAGGCGATTGCCACTGGCGGGGTTACCGTAATTCAAGGGGATCGCCGGGGCTCAGCGGAGCGCGCCGAGTACTCGGCCGCAGAGGGCAAATTCGTCCTATCCGGTGGCCGTCCAACACTTTACGATACCGTCTTGGGCACAACCACTGGCCGTCAATTGACCTTCTTTCTGGCCGATGATAAGATTCTCATCGATTCGGAGGAAGGTTCCCGTACGCTGAGCCGTCATCGCGTCGAGAAATGAACCCCTATGCCGAAGCTCCAAGCCCTCGAGTTGCGCAAGTCCTACCACGGACGTACGGTTGTCGATAACGTGGACCTGGAGGTTGCCCAAGGCGAGGTGGTGGGGCTCCTGGGCCCCAACGGTGCCGGCAAGACCACCACCTTCTACATCCTCGTCGGCCTGGCCCGTCCGGATGCGGGGCGCGTACTTCTGGACAAAAACGACATCACCGACCTCCCCATGTACCTCCGCGCCCGCAGCGGCATCAGCTACCTTCCCCAGGAGCCGTCGGTTTTCCGCCGGATGACTGTGGAGGAAAACCTGCTCGCCGTACTCGAGACTTTGCCCCTGTCTCCAGAACAGCGCCGCGACCGTCTGGAAGAGCTGCTCGCCCAGATGGGTCTGGAAACCGTGCGCTATAACCAGGCCTACACCTTGTCCGGCGGAGAGCGCCGCCGCCTGGAGATTGCCCGCTCTCTCGTGCTGGAGCCGCAGTTCATCCTGCTGGACGAGCCTTTTTCCGGAATCGATCCGAAGACCGTGGTGGAGCTGCAGGGCATCATCGCCGGCTTGCGTGATGCCGGTATCGGCGTGCTCATGACCGACCACAACGTCCGCGAGACCCTTCGCGTCACCGATCGCGCGTACATTATCAGCGACGGCAGGATTTTCCGGGCAGGCCGCCCGCAGGACTTGAGCCAGGACCCTGAAGTTCGCCGCGTCTATCTGGGCGACCACTTCACGCTGAACTGATTGGAGACTCTGTTTTTCGTCGCTCCCGAAGCCTCGGGACGGCAGTGATGCCGGGAAAGGAATTGTCTTCACCCGCGGAGGCGGGCGCTGAATCCGATGAACTGGCTGCAGCCAAGGCTCCATCTGAAAGTTTCGCAGAAGCAGATCCTCACCCCGGGTCTGGTTCAGATGGTCAGCGTGCTGGCGCTCAACCGCCTCGAGTTGCGAGAGATGATTAACCAGGAGATGGTCGCCAACCCCGTGCTCGAAGAGGTCGGCGACGACGGCCTGGCCAGTGAAAGCTATACCGAAGAAACCTTCGTCAAGGCCGAGACCGAAAAAGTCCCCGAGACGGAAGCCCCCAATCCCTTCGACGAATTCGATTTTGGTTCCTTTTTCGGCCAGTACCTCGACACCGGCGGTGAATACACCCATCACGAACATGAAGAGATCGAGCGGCCGTCCTTCGATCGCTTCCTTTCCTCGCCGCAGAGCCTTGCCGCTCATTTGGATTGGCAACTCCGCGTCAGCATCTGCAGCGAGACGGTGCGCGAGATCGCCGAATCCATCATCGGCAATCTGGACGAGAACGGCTACCTCACCGCCACCTTCGAGGAAATCGCCGCTGCGGCCAATTATTCCATGGACGACGTCGAGGAAGCCCTCGCCGTGGTGCAGGAGTTCGATCCCATCGGCGTGGCCGCCCGCGACATCCGAGAATGCCTCCTGCTTCAGCTCAAGGCCCTGGACCCGGGCAACACATTGGCCCAGCAGGTTGTCTCCGACCACCTCAAGTCGCTGCAGAATAACCAGCACAAGGAAATCGCCCGCGCGCTCAACCGCCCCATCGAGCTCGTCAAGCGCGCTGTGGACGTCATCAAGAAACTCGATCCCCGCCCCGGCCTGCGCTACAACAAGACGGAGGCCCGCTTGGTCGAGCCCGACGTCTATTTCCGCAAGGTGGACGACGAGTGGCAGGTCTTCATGAACGAGGACGACCTGCCGCAATTGCGCCTCAGCCCGGTGTACCGCCGCCTGCTGGTTCGCGACGCCGCCGACCGCGATGTGCGCAACTACGTCAAGGAACGCTTCAGCGCCGCCATCCAGCTCATCAAGAATATCGAGCAGCGCAAGCACACCATCGTCAAGGTCTGCCAGTCCATCATTCGCCGCCAGCGCGATTTCTTCGATTACGGCATGGACCAGATCAAGCCCATGATGATCAAGGAGGTTGCCGAGGAAGTCGGCGTGCACCCCTCCACCGTCAGCCGCGCCGTCTCCAGCAAGTACGCGCACACCCCGCAGGGCGTCTACGAGCTGCGCTTCTTTTTCTCCGAATCCGTGAACGGGCCCGAGGGCGGCAATATCTCTTTGATGACGCTCAAGCGCCGCGTCAAGAAAATGATCGAGGAAGAGGACGCCGTCCACCCGCTCACTGACGAGCACATCGCCAAGCGGCTGGAAGAAGAAGGTGTGCGCGTCACGCGCCGCACCGTCGCCAAGTATCGCGAAGACCTGCGCATTCCCAGCACCCATCAGCGCCGGGTGAAGTCATAGGCGCTGCCCTGTGAAACGCGACGCTTCACGCAGTTTCCGTCAGCTCGTGCTGCTTACCGGCCTCAGCGGCTCCGGCAAGGGCTCCGTTCTGCGCACCTTCGAGGACCTCGGCTTTTATTGCGTGGATAATCTGCCCGTCGACCTCATCGCCAAGTTCAGCGAGCTCTACGCCGAAGGCGCCGGAGAAATTGAGCGCGCCGCCCTGCTCGTGGACGCTCGCGAAGGCGGCAAGCTTGCCCGCCTCCCCGCCATCTACAAGAAACTCAGCAAGGAGCATCCCACCTCGCTGGTCTTTGTCGAGGCCGGCGACGAAGCCCTTGTCCGCCGTTTCTCCGAGACGCGCCGCCCCCATCCGCTCGGCCGCGAACTCTCCGTCCGCGAGGGCATTCGCCAGGAGCGCCGTCTCATGGCGCCTATCCGCAAGATCGCCGACCTCGTCATCGACACCACCAAATTCAACGTCCACGAGCTGCGCCAGTTCATCACCCAGCGCTTCCAGAACCCGCGCCATCGTCCCATGCTCGTTTCCCTGGTCAGCTTCGG
>CAZIWR010000175.1:0-5963 GCA_964542805.1 uncultured Acidobacteriaceae bacterium | reverse complement strand
ATTATCCTCTCAGGCGGCAAACCCACTCCCCAAAACGGATCATAGCGCGCTTCGAGGCTGGAGACTTTACAGCGTTGCGCGACCCTCAGAATAACAGCTCGCGGCAGGGCGGTAAGCCCGGACAATGCGTAGCTTAATAATGGGAGTACGGAGGTACCAAAGAAAGTGGTACCCCCTAGCCATTGAAGGGCGCGGCGCGAACAGCGAAGATAATGGTGCTGTAGGAGCGAACCGCGACGCAGGAGAAGACAATGATTGTGGCAATTGGAATCATCCTCTGCGTGGCTGCCCTGGTGATGAGTATGACGGGAGAGCCAAAGGCGTCGCGTTGAGCTCCAGGAAAGACTAGACCTCCACCACCCCCCATGCCCCCCCTGAGCGGCCGGTGCCCCCACCGGCCGCTCACCTTTTTCGAAGAGTTTCAGAGTGACAAAGCGGCAGAGTAACAGAGAGATCCTTCGCTTCGCTCAGGATGACAGCCGCTCCACTCATCATGATGACAGCGCGGGAAATTGGGTGCCGGACAGGCTGCTCCCGATGCTTCGGGAGCCTGTCCTACGAAGGCAACAAGACTGGCAACCTGCGCAGTAGCAGCGCAGGTTGCCGCTACAAAAGCCTAGCGTGGACGAAGGCGCGGGCGATAAACGCTGAGAGGCCGCGGGCGCATGCGTCCCGCCAAGCGGGAGGGCGCGAGCGGCGGCGGCACATTGCGCAAGGGAGCGCCGCAATTGCTGCACTGCGAGAGATGATCTTCGGTGACGCGGAGCCAATGGCCGCGGGCGTCACACTCCGGATTGATGCACTGAACGGTCCAGCCGGGCAGATATTGCATCGTCTCCCCCCCAGACTTTTCGCGGGAAACCGCGGGCGAAAAAAGCTCGCGCTTGAGCCCGAAGCAGCGGTTCCGACCGGAAAAGTTGGGCGGATAATGCCCCACAATTTGGAGGGTGTCAAGGGAAAGCACCGCAAGATGTAGTGGCGGATTGGAAACGGGAAAGAGTGGCAGAGTGACCGAGAATTGAGTGATTCAGTGGATGGTGATTGAGTCATAGAAGAACTGAAAGCAGGAAGTGAGATCCTTCGGCCCGCAGAATGCGCGGTCCTCAGGATGACAAGAAAGAGAGTGCGGAGCGAAAGGAGAATACAATGAGCGGGCGCGGGAAACCCGAGTCCCTAGAATGCGGGACGGGCAGGCGCGCAAACATTCGACGAGGAGACGAACATGAGCGCATTTCGAAGAGAGTCGGAAGACGATGGGGGACACGTATTTGACGTGGGACAGATGGGGCAGGGCGCGTTGCGCAAAATCGGGATGATCGTTGGGGGCATCGTGCTGCTGATGCTTCTGTGGAACTCGGTGGTGTCGGTGCGGTCGGGGCACGTAGCGGTGATCACGCTGTTCGGGCGGGTGACCGGGCAAACGCTGGGAGAGGGCATCCACATGATCAACCCGGTGGCGGCGGTGCACGAGATGAGCGTGCGGACACAGGAGCTGAAGGAACAGGCGAGCGTGCCGTCGAACGAAGGGCTGATCGTGACGCTGGACACGTCGCTGCTGTACCGGCTGGACGCAGCGCGCGCGGCGGAGGCGTTCCAGAAAATCGGGCCGCGGTACGTGGAGGTGGTGCTGGATCCGAACCTGCGGTCGGCGATCCGCGCGGTGACGTCGATGCATTCGGCGAACGCGCTGTACACCAGCGGGCGGGAGGAAGTGGCACTGCGAATCCAGGAAACGCTGGTGAAGGAGCTGACGGGGCGGGGCATCATCATCGAAGCGATCCTGCTGCGGGACGTGCAACTGCCGCAGATGCTGAAGGCGGCGATCGAACAGAAACAGCAGGCGGAGCAGGAGTCGCTGCGCATGAGCTTCATCCTGCAAAAGGAAAAACAGGAAGCGGAGCGGAAACGGATCGAGGCGCAGGGCATTGCGGACTTCCAGCGCATCGTGTCGCAGGGGCTTACGCAACAACTGCTGGAATGGAAGGGCATCGAAGCGACCGAGAAGCTGGCGACAAGCACCAACGCGAAAGTGGTGGTGATCGGGTCGGGGAAGAGCGGGCTGCCGCTGATCCTGGGAGGAAACTGAAAAGAGAAAGGGTTTAGGGTGTTGGGTGCAGGGTGTAGTGAAAAAGGAATCAGGATTTAGGATTCAGAAAAGAGAGATCCTTTGTCCGTCCCGAAGTCACCGCGAAAGTCCGGCGACCGGGTATTCCGATCGACGAGGTGCCCATCTCCTATCACGGCCGCACGGCCGCCGAAGGAAAGAAAATCCGCTGGCGCGCCGGCGTGGAAGCCGTGTGGACGCTGCAGCGGTGTCGCTTTTCCCATCAGGTTTGAAAAGTGAACAAGCGGGGGGATAAACCCCCCGCTACAAATCCAACCAGCAACAAATTGTGCGCACGAGGAGTAAGGCACGCGGAGACGCGCGCGAGGGCGGGGTGCCGCCGGACTAATTCCGCGAAGCGGACAACTCGGCCGAGAAGACAGCTTCAAAGCGGCGCTTTTCGTCCTTGTCGTGAACCAGAACCACGGGCACGACGCGAAGCGGACGACGGCAGTTGCGGCAGAAAGACATCTCCCCCTGCAAGTCCTGAATGAAGCCATCACTGAAGCGATAGTCGGCGCGAGCACGCCGCGCGGCTTTGTTGCCGGAAGTGCCGCAGTGCGGGCAGGTGAACTCGACGCGATCGTCCTGCGGATCGCGGTCGAGCGCGGCCCAGGCGGTGTAACGGACGCCGACGGTTTCTGTGGAACGATGAGGCATGAACAGGTTCCCTCTATCTGTAAATTGTTTCCGGCTAATCAGATGCGCGGGAGGGGAAAGGGGTTGCGGAAAAGGCGGAGCAGCATGGCAGTCCACTGACAACAAAGGATTTAGCTGGCGGCAAAGGGACGTTGGCAAAGGGAGAAAAAAGCGAAAATAGAAAAGAGAGAATAGAAAATGGGCCGCAATGCGCGGTAGGAACTTTAGCGGAAAGGCGGTGTCCAACGAAGTGAGGCTGCGCAACTCTCAAAACCCATCCCGATCCCGAGGCTTCGGGATTCGGGAGGCGGCGGCGCGGAGGTTGATCCTCAGGAAGGCAGACACGGCCACCGAAGCCGCCGCAGAAAACAACAAATCCATTTAGGCGTGTGGCGGGAAGGGTGTGGGCGGAGGGAAAAACGAAACGCGAAAATCGAAAATCGAAAATCGGGAAAGCAACGAAAAAACATGAACGCAGAGGCGCAGAGGACGCGAAGGAGCGCAGAGAAAGACGAAGAGGAGGGGCGAAGATGAGTGGAGAAAATATTTTGAAGGGATGCCTGGTGGAAAGCGATCCGGCAGTAATTGCGCGGGAGCGGCAGGCCAAGAGGCGCGCGCTCGTGGTGGCGATCATCCTGCAAGTGCTGCTGGTGGGACTGCTGGTGCTGGCGCCGCTGCTGGGCGCGGTGGAGAGATTGCCGGCGACGGTGGTGTTTCGCACGCCGGTGCCGCCGTACAAAGGCGGGCCTAAGGGGGACGACCCACCGAAGCCAGTGAAACCATCAAGAGAGCGGAAGCCGTTGATGATGAATCACCAGAGCAAGATTTTCGCACCGCCGTACATTCCGCCAAGAGTGGGGGACGTGATGGATCCCCCGGAGGCGTTCGAAGCGCAAGCGGGGAGGGAGCGCGGAATTGAAGGGGTGGGCGATCCGAACGGCATAATTGAACTAATCGCGCCGGGCGAAAGAAGTGCGGCGGTGCCGGAGCCGCCGGAAATGAAACCGCAACCGAAGCCCAGGCCGGTGGTGAGCGAAGGAGTGCAAGCGGCGCGGTTGGTGCATCGCGTCGAGCCGAAGTATCCGCCGCTGCCGCGCAGCGCCGGCATCGAGGGCAAAGTGGTGCTGCGCGCGATCATCGCCAAAGACGGCACGATCCAGTCGCTCGAAGTGCTGAGCGGGCACCCGCTATTCATCGAGGCGGCGCGGGAGGCCATCGGGCAATGGCGGTTCCAGCCGACGCTGTTGAGCGGAGTGCCGGTGGAGGTGGAGACACAGATTACGGTGGTGTTCTCGATGAGGAGATAGGGTGAATGAGGATTCAGGGGAAAGAAAAACGGGCCGACAGTGGGGTGGCCCGGCCGGCCCGTGGGAGGAATGGCAAAAGAAATGAACGGGACGCGAAGGTGGGGGACGCGTCCCGGAAAAGGTTAACTAGAAACGGAAAACGATTCCGGTCGAAAACCGGAAGTTGTTCTGGTTGGCAGTGGTTCCGGACGTGGGGCCGTCGAAGCGCGTCAGCACGTAGTCAAACTGTGCGACGCGGAAGGCGAATCTGTCGTTGATCTTGGCATCCACGCCACCGCCGAAGGCCATGGCGAAAGCGTTTTCGCTGGAACCGCCACCACCGGCATGGGCGCCGCCAAACAGGACGTGCGCAAACGGGGTGACTTTCTCGTTGTTGCGGTAGCTGATGCGCGGGCCCACCAGGAAGGTGTGGTTGTTGACTTTGACGCCGGCGATCGACTTGTAGTGACCGCTGAAGTCGCCAGCGACGCCGAACCAGTTGTTGACGTTGCCGGCGATGGACGCGTGCCAGCCGCCCGGAAAATTCTCGCCGCTAACGCCCTGGCCGGGATTCACACGCATGAACGAATAACCGCCGAAGAGCTCCGCCTTGGGATGGTCCTGAGCCATAGCGGCGCCGGAAAATAGAACCACGAGCGCAGCCAAAACAAACAGTTTACGCATATCGTGAAGCCTCCCTCATTGAGTTGGAATTAGCCGCTGCCGCTCAGACGAATGCTCTGGGAACGCGCGACCGTCGGGAACCTGCGAGCCGGTAAGCCGATTGTTTTTCCAGCGCCACCCCACCCCTGGGGAGACGGGCTCGAAGGAATCTCGAACAAATATTTTGATGCGTGCGAGAGAAGGACGGTTGTTTTGCGCGAGGGAGTGTGACGTGAGGGGAAACAATGGCGAACGAAAAAGGGTTTAGGGTGTTGGGTGTAGAAAAAAGGATTCAGGATTCCGGGGAAGAAAAAAACGAATTCCAAGAAGAAAGTTCAGAGGAGGTGTTCGCCGCAGTGCTGGGCGATGGCGGCGCGGGCGGTGTCGCGGAGGCGGACGATTTCCTGAAAATCGGGAGCGTCAGGATTGGGGAGAAGGAGCGGAAGCACAGTGACGGTGACGCGTCCGGGCTTGGGGAGAATCGTCTCGTCGCGATAGATACTGCGCACGCCGCGCAGCGCAATGGGACACACCGGGCGGCCGGTGGCGACGGCGGCCTTGAAGGCGCCGAGCTGGAAGGGGCGCACGCCGTCGCGCGGGGTGAAGGTGCCTTCGGGATAGACGACGAGAGAAACGCCTTCGCGGAGGGAATCTTCCAGGGCAGTAGCCTGAGCGAGGCGCTGGTTGCGATCTTCGCGGGTGAAGGTGAAATCTTCGCGACGGCGGAGAAAGGTGCCGATGAACGGCCAAGAAAGAACTTCAATTTTGGAAACAAAGCGATAGGGCACCTTGAAAATGGCGAGGAAAATCACGATGTCGAAAAAACTGGTGTGATTGCTGACAAAAACGCAAGGCAGATTTTCTTCCATGTGCTCGCGGCCGTGAATGGTGATGGGAATGCCCATCAGGCGGAAAAAAATACGTGAGCCAATCTGCGTGATGCGGCAAGCCGATTCGCGCGAGGGAGCAAAATAGGCGCCGAGCCACGTGGGCAAGATGAACACCGCGAAGGCAAAGACGGAATAAACCCCGTACAAGGATTCCAGAACACGACGGAGGGTGCTACGCGCGGCGCGCACGCCGCCGCTGGCGGCGAGGCGCGCGACCTGCACCCAGGCGGGAGCGCGTCCGGCGCCGAGCTTGCCCTCCAGATAAAGGCGGCGGGTTTCGGAGCGGCGCAGCTTGCCGCTGGAGGTTTTAGGAATGGTGCCGGCGGGGACCAGCTCGACGACGTCCGGGGGAACACCGATGGCGTCGGCGACGGCCTGCGT
>CAZIWR010000174.1:0-5991 GCA_964542805.1 uncultured Acidobacteriaceae bacterium | reverse complement strand
AAATCGTCCAGCCGGATGCGCCCAGCGCTTTCATCAGGCCGACCTCCGAGCTGCGTTCGAGAACGGTGGTGGCCGAAGCAGCACCGACGGCGAGCGTAGCGGCCAGCAACGCGGCCAGCGTGACGAGCCACATCAGCCCGCTCACGCGCGTGAGAATGTGCCCTTCCCCTTCGGCCACGCGGCGGATGGCGCGGGCCTCCACGCCGGGAAGCACTTCGCGAATTTGATAAGCAATCGAAGAAATGTACGGAGTGCAGTACCAGCGATCGTATTCAACGGGCGTCATGGCGGCCGGATCACGCCGCGCGAATTCGTCTTCCGGCTTGGTAAGGGAACTCACCAGCAGGCGGCGAAACTGCCCGGGGCGACCGGCGAGAGATTGCGCGACCGCAAGCGGCGCGACAACCGCTTCGTCCTCCGGGCCGCCGGTCGAAAGTATGCCGGCGACGTGAAGCGAAAAATCTGCGCCGCCGGCGCGAAGAGCCAGCGCGTCGGATGTCTTGACTCCCAAACGCTGTGCAAGCGCCACGCCGACGACGCATTCGCGCGCGCCTTCGGCGGGCCAGCGGCCGCTCACGCGCCACCACGGGTGCGTGATGCGAACACCGGTGGTGAACGTAGAGCCGTCGGGAATGGGCACGTCATGCTCAAACCATGTGCCAATGAGAGTGGCGCGCGAAACCATCCCCGGGCGCGTCCCGCTCTGCGGGACGGGAAATTCGACAGGCACTTCCAGGAACGGCGAGAAGCCCACAATGTTGAGCCGCCAGAAAATCGTGCGCAGCTTGCCGAGTTCGCCTTCGGGGAGGTAGGCGCCTTCGTCCACGGGGCGGTAGTCCACGCCGCCGATTTCCAGAGGGAGGGTATCCGATTGCGGGGTGACGAGCAGGTTAGCGCCGAGAGAGCGAAACTCGCGGGCCAGGCGGTCGCCCACATCCAGCACGACGGTGAGTGTGGCCGTGGCCACGGCCATGCCGAGAACGAGGGCCGCGGCCATGAGCAGCTTGCGGCGCGGATTGCGCGCGAAGGATTCGCCAACGACGCGGAAGAACATGAGCTATTTTTTCTGCTGGCCGAGAGCGTGCGCCAGCGCGGAAACATCAATCACCAGCCGGTCGCTCTCGACCCGCGAAGGAAAGCCGATGGGATTGCAGCCGCCCACATCGCCGATGGTGGGAATGTAAATGGCGGCCGCACAGTTGCGGCAGATGACGTTGGAGCCGTCCTGAAAATATCCCTTGGGACCGCAGATGAGGCAGGCATCGAGCGCGGTGCCAAAGCCGCCGCCGGGTTTGCGAATCACCAGGAAGCGAGCGGCCGTGCGGTCCACATCGACCGAAAAGAAATGGAGGTTGGCATCGCTGATTTCCGCCAGCGGAATGCTCAGCCGGCCATTTTCGGGGACGAGAACCCTGGCATCGGGCGGCGCAGCGGCGGCGGTGGCGTAAATGAAATCGGCAGTGAGCACAACCACGACAGCGGCACAAGCCAGCGCAGCAGAAATGGCCCAGCGGCGCTGCTTGCGATGCTCCCATTCCAGGCGGCGACGGTCGGCAGCGTGGGCGTCCGGGGCGACGGCACCCGCGTGACGCAGGGCGAGCCATTCGCGGAGGACAACCACAGCCGCCGCTCCGAGAATCAAAACGAAAAAGAAAACATCGTTGCGGACGATGGGGCCGATGATAGCCATTTCGCGGTCGCTGGAGGGAATCCACATGGATTCGCTCAGCTCGTGGATGCCGGTGAGAAGAAGCTGAAAGGTGACAATCCATAGAATCACCGTGGTGCCCGCGAAGAAGCGAGCCAGGGGAATGCGCACCGTGCCTTTGAAAAAGAAAATCCCGACAACCAGGGCCGCGGCCAGACCGAGCGCAGTGCCAATCCACACGGCGACGCCCTGGGAAGAGACTTCGACAGCACGGAGGATGAGCACGAGCTCAACGCCTTCGCGAAGCACCATGAGGAAGACGAAAGTGGCGATGCCCAGGCCGGCCGCGAAGGTGGTTTGTTGAGCAAAGGACTCAACCCGCTGTTCGATTTCGCGCTTGAGGGTGCGGGCCACGCGGTTCATCCAGTAAATCATGGTGGCCACAAAGAAGGCGGCGAGGAGCATGAGCAGGCCCTCAAAGCCTTCCTGATTGATTTTCCAGCGTTCCAAAAGGATGGCGCCGGCGACGCTGGCGGCCAAAGCCAGGCCGAGGCCGGACCAGACAAAGCGAGCAAGGGCAGAGCGGCCGGTGCGGTTGAGATAAACGAGGACGATTCCAACCACGAGAGCCGCTTCGACGCCTTCCCGGAGGGCGATGATCAGTGCCGAGAACATGAGGCCGCTAGTTGAAACTAAGTTTCAACTAGAATCGCTCAGTGTACCCAGCCGGCGGCGGCTCGTCAAGGGAAATTGCTTGGAAATGCCCGCTGAGCCGCTACAATGCTTCTCCTGTGAGATGCGCGACCACAACGCGAATCCTGGCGGTTTTGCTGGCCGCCACCTGCTTTCCGCCTACGGCCGGGGGGCAATCCAGCGCCGCCCAGCAGGACCAACCGCGCGCGGGCGCCGCGCAGACAGCACCTAACGCCAAGCAGGCTGAAAAACTCTACGAAAGCGCCGTGCAAGCGGAGCAGGAAGAGCTGTGGAATACGGCGTATGCGCTGTACGCAGAGGCGCTGCAGTTGATGCCCGGGAACACCGAATACGCGGCACGGCGCGAGCGGGCGAAATTCCGCCTGGTGCAACAGCACATGGACCGGGCCGAATTGCTGGCGGTGCAGGGGCAACTGGAGGAGGCGCGGAATGAACTTCGCTTGGCCCTGACGCTGGACCCCAAATATCGCGTGGCGCAGGCACGACTGTCGCAATTGAGCGCGCGAACGGCACAGGAAACGGGGCGAAGGTCGGAATACGACGCGGTGGAGATTCAACTCAAAGCCCGGCCGGGGAAACGCACCTTCGACTACCGGGGAAATACGCTGGGGGCTTACGAGGAAGTTGCCAGGCAGTTCGGGTTGACCATGTCGTTCGATCAGGACGTCAGCGGGAAGCCGGTTCGCTTTCGCATTGCGAATGTGGACTTTGAAACGGCAGTGCGCTTGCTGCAACAGCAGACCGGCACGTTCATTCGCGCCATCGACGAAAAGGCATTTCTGGTGCTGCCCGACTCGCCGGACAAGCGGCGGCAGTATGAGCCGCGAATCACGCGGACGATCGAGCTTGCCGCCGCGACATCCCCGGAGGAGATGACGGAGATCCGGCAGATGGCGCGAGAAATCGCGGGCATTGCCAATCCTCAGCTTAATCCCGGCACGCGCCAAATGGTGCTTCGCGGCGAACGGCAATCGGTGGCGCTGGCGATGGAGTTGATCCGGGAATTGGAACAGGCGCGCGGGGAAATGATGCTGGAAGTGGCGTTTTTGGAAGTGGACCGCACACGGTCGCAGGCGCTGGGCGTGACGCCGCCGACGTCCGGGCAAGTATTTACGCTGAGCCCGGCAGACGTGCGCGAAGCGCAGCAGTCCACCGAAGCGCTGCTGCGAGTGATCCAGCGCGTGTTCGGTACCAGCGGGTTCGGCAACCTGAGCCAAGCGGAGCTCGCAGCGCGACTGGCGTCGGGGCAGGTGGGCGCAGCTTCCCTGCTGCCGCCGCTGATTGCGTTTGGCGGCGGCAAGACGATTTTTCTGGCCACATTGCCGGGAGCGGCGGCGGACTTTGCAGAGACATTTAGCCTGGTGCGTCGAGCGCGCCGGGTGCTGCTGCGCGCGGAAGATGGACAGCAGGCCACGTTTTTTGTCGGCGACCGCTTCCCCATCAGCTTCTCGGTGCTAACACCGGGGGTCACCGGGACGCAGATTATTCCGGGGATTAAGAAGACCGATTTCGCGACGGACCTGGGGCCGGTGTCGGTAGCGACGGGTGACTTCGATGGCGATGGCAAAGCAGACCTAGCCACGGCAAATTCCGGATCCAACACGGTCTCCATCCTGCTCAATACGGGCAGCGGAGATTTCGGGGCGAAGACGGACATTGTGGTGGGGTCGCAGCCGCGCGCAGTGCTGACACGGGACTTCGACGGCGATGGAAAGCTTGACCTGGCGGTGGCCGTGGCCAATTCAACAAGCAATACAGTGGAGATTCTGCTGGGAACCGGGACAGGGAGTTTCAATCCCACGTTCACGCTCATTGCCGGAGCGACGCCGGTGGCACTGGCCAGCGCAGACTTCAACGGAGACAGTGTGCTTGATTTGGCAGTAGTGAATTCCGGGGACAGCAGCGTGCGCATATTTCTGGGAACGGGAACCGGCAGCTTTACATTTAGCACCTCATTAACAACCGGTGTTGCGCCAAGCGGGATTGCTGTCACTGACTTCAACGGAAACAACCTGCCGGACCTGGCGGTGACGAATGCAAGCGATGACACCGTCACGATTTTTCCGGGCCTCGGCAACGGCCTTTTTAATACGGGCGTGACGCTGCTGACCGGGACAGACCCGGCAGGAGTGGTGACCGGCGACTTGGACTCGAATGGCAAGACGGACATGGTCGTGGTGAACCGGGGATCGAATTCCGTGTCCGTGTTTCTGGGAAGCGGCGATGGAACATTTGCATCGAGAACGGATTTTCAGACGGGCGCGCAGCCCGCAGCCCTGGTCGCGTTCGACGTGACCGGAGACAACCGCCTCGACCTGGCGGTGGCCAATGCGGGAGCAAACACGATTAGCATCCTGGCCGGGCTGGGCAACGGGCAGTTTGTGAGTTCGGACTTTACCTCGCCGGCGGCGCCCTTCGCACTGGCGCCGGCAGACTTCGACACCGACGGGCGGCTGGACCTGGTGGCGGCAAACCGAGACGCGAACAGTGTGACGGTTTTTCTGAATACATCAACCGTGTTGCCGGTATCGGCGTCGTCGCAAACCGCGTACCCCGCCGTGCAGTTCGAAGACCTGGGCGTGAAGGTGCGCGCCACGCCGCGGCTGCATGGGAATGGCGAAGTGACTCTGCAATTGCAGTTCGAGCTCCGCAGCTTCGCGCCGGAGCGATTCAACAGCATTCCGGTGATCACGAACCGCACGGTGGAACAGACGGTGCGGCTGCGGGAAAACGAGCCGGCGGTGCTGGCGGGGATTTTGCAACAGGACGTTGAGCGTTCCGCGAGCGGCTGGCCCGGCGCCGTCAGCGTGCCCGGCGCGGGGCAAGCGGCGAGTAAACGGCAGGGGCTGCGGCGGGAGACAGAGCTGATTATCGTCATCACGCCGCGGCGCATCCGGCTGGCGCCGCGCAAGGACCGCACGATTTACGCAGGAGGCAAGGACTCCGGGACGCCCGCAGGGGGAGCGCCAGAAAGGCCGCCACAGTAGGCCTGGCGTCGTGATGCAGGCTCAGGGCGCGGCGTCGAGGACGACGACTGGCTGATACGTGCGCGGCACCACCGCCTCAGCGATGGCGATCAGTTTTTCTTCAAAATTGAAAACGCGGAGGCAGGGAGCCTTCAGCTCGCCGGAATCGAGCTGGGCAGTGGCACCCTGCGCGGACGTGACGCGACCAGGCTGAATCTGGGCGATTTGCACATTGAAGCGAGCGCCGTGGCGCACGCGACGCTCGATGATGGGCAATACCGTGATGCGCGGTAACTCAGAGAGAAGTCGCTCGAGCGGAAGCACAACTTCCGAAAGCCGCCCGGCAAGCGCCGCCTGCTCGAGTTCCTGCAAGGTGATGGTCTGGTCCAGGGTGAATTCGCCGACAGCAGTGCGGGAGATTTCCGCAAGGTGCGCTCCGCTTCCCTGCCGGATGCCCATCTCGTGAGCCAGGGAACGAATGTAGGTTCCCGCGGCGCATTCGATCATGCAACGAACCAGCGAACCTTTCACGCCAATAATTCGAAATTCATAAACTTCCACTTCGACGGCTTTCAGTTCGACCGGCTTATTCTTGCGGGCGAGCTCGTGCGCGGGGCGGCCGTGAACTTTCTTGGCGGAGTAGGGCGGCGGCATCTGCGCAAA
>CAZIWR010000173.1:4364-6065 GCA_964542805.1 uncultured Acidobacteriaceae bacterium | reverse complement strand
TACTTTTTTTCGGCGGCGAGATCGGCTTCGAGTTTTTTGACGGTGGCTTTGAGCCAGGCGAGGACAGCGGCCTGGACGTCTTCGGGAGAAGAAGTGCGGGAGAGGGACTCGACGGTGTCGCCGCGGGCGTTGAGCGGGATTTTGTGACAGGGGTCTTCGTTGCTGCCCTTGAGATGCTCGGGGACGAAGTCAATCAGGAAGCAGGCGGAACAGGGATATTCCTTCTTGTCGTCGCCGAGGCCGATGTTGAGGCAGGAGATGGAATCGCGGAAGATGCGCGGGTCGTCGTGGGGCTGATGGACCGACGGATGGTAGCCGCCCTTTTCAATCACCAGGATTTCCATCTTCAGCGCTTCGAGCATGGTCTTTTTATCGGTGGGCATAGCCAGTCTCCCCTTCGAGCCGAAGCCGGATGCTGCCAGCGGAACGAACAGCACCGACGCTACCATCTTAGAGCAATTCCAAAGGCAATTCCAAGCGGCAGCAGTCCCGAGGCTGCGGGATCACGTGCTGGGACGACAGCCGGGCGGGCAGCACTGCTGCATGGCGGCGAGCAGCTCGGCGTCCTTCTCGGCAGGCAAGTGGCGCGCGACCATGGGGAAGAGCACGCGGTCTTCTTTGTAAATGTGGTCGCGGAGAAGCTGGCCGAAGGCGCGTCCGGCGCGCAGGAAACTCTGCACCAGTTTCGGCGCGGCCTCACCCTGCGCGAGGGCGACGGCGCACTCCACCATGCGTCCGGCTTCCACGGCGATGCCGGCAAATTCGCTGCGCAGCACGTCGAGCGGGCCGGTATCGCTGGGGAGAAATCCGGCGAGCGCGGGAAAAAGGATGGTGTCTTCCTTGCACTCGTGGAGCGGCAAGTCGTGGGTGACGAATTGCCGGACGCGCGCAAACGACTCCGCGCGCGCCGCGGACCAACGGCCTTCCTGCTCCAGAGAGTTCAGCAGCCCATCGAGTGCGGCGAGGATTTCTTCCGCCGCGCGGTGTTCCTGCAATAAATGCTGGATGCACTGGCCGGCCATACAGAGTCGCAAGAGAGCGAGCTACTTTCCGGATGCTTTGGCCTGCGCGATCAGGTCGCGTACTTTCTGTGCTTCGGGAAACTGCGGATTTTCGCGGAGCAGCTTTTCCCAGATGGCGATGGCGCCTTTGGAGTCACTCAGGCCGTTCAGCTTGACGATGCCCATGTTCATCATGGTGGCGGTGTGCCGCGGGTCCACGGCCATACTCTTTTCATATTCGGCGACAGCAGTCTTGGCGTCGCCGGAATACCAGTAGGCAGTGCCGAGATCGGTGCGCACGTTGACGTCCCGGGGGCGTACTTCCAGCGCGCGACTGTAGTAGGTGATGGACTCAGGATACACGCGGTGGTCGTAATAGAGATTGCCAAGTTGAATCAGCACGTCGGCGTTCTTCGGGTCGACCTTCAGCGCGGCCAGCATCGGGGCGGCGATGGAGGAAAGCGCTTCGGCAGTCGGCGGCGGGCCACCGGCCGCGGGCATTCCGCCTTGCGGCGCCGCAGGCATTGTGGCGGTCTGCACGGCCGAAGCGGGAATGCTGCCCGCAGAGCCACGGAAGAAATATCCCAGCGCGGCGCCGACGAGCAGGCAAACCATGGCGAGCAGATAGGCTTCCCGGCTGGACCACATGCCGGACTGTGCGGGCGATTCGTTGGAAGGGGCGCGACGTTGTTCGTTCATT
>CAZIWR010000173.1:0-4264 GCA_964542805.1 uncultured Acidobacteriaceae bacterium | reverse complement strand
TGCCGGATGGCAGCGGTCAGTATATCCTGCTCGGCGTTTTCGGGAGCCTGCTTCAGTTCGCGCGCAAGTTGCGTGGAGATGCGCTGAATGATGCGCGAGGCCAGCTCGTCGAGCGCACGCTCGTGTTCTTCGCAGAGCGGGCCGAACTCGGCGCGGAAGCCGTCGAGCTCCTGGCGGCGGATTTCGTCGAGGCGCTGCCGCACCGCGACGATGGTGGGCACCACGCGCTCGGCGGCGAGCTTGCGGCGGAAACCAGCGGCCTCCGCGGCGACGATTTTTTCCGCGACGAGCGCAGCGGTGTGGCGCTCTTCGAGATTGTGTGCGACCACCTGCTCGAGGTCGTCAATGTCGTAGAGGAAGACGCCGGGAATCTCGCGCACGGCGGGATCGATGTCGCGCGGCACGGCAATGTCGATGAGGAAAACGGGGCGGCCCTGGCGCTCGCGGTGCATGCGCTCGGCGTCCTCGCGAGTGAGGATGACGTGCGGGCAGCCGGTGGAGGTGAGCACAATGTCGGCCTGGGCCAGATGCTGCCAGCGGTCTTCGAAGCGAACGGCGACGCCGTGCAGCAAAGTAGCCAGCTCGACGGCTTTCTCGTAGGTACGGTTGACCACCCAGAGGGAATTGGCGCCGTTGGCGACCAGGTAGCGCGCGGAAAGCTCGCTCATTTTTCCGGCGCCGAGCACAAGAACGTTACGCTGTTCGAGCGAGCCGAAGATTTGTTTGGCGAGCTCGACGGCGGCATAGGGAACGGAAACGGCGGCGGCTCCGATGGGAGTTTCATTGCGGACGCGCTTGGCCACGCTGAGCGCTTTTTGGAAAACGGCGTCGAGGAAGCGGCCGGTGGTGCCGGCCTGCTGCGCGCGAGCCCATGCGGACTTCACTTGCCCGGTAATTTCGGGCTCGCCGACCACCATGGAGTCGAGGCTGGAGGTGACGCGAAAGACGTGCGCGATGGCTTTTTCGTCGTAGAAGCGATAGAAGCTGCCCCATTGCGTGGTGTCGAGGGCAAAGTCGCGCACGAGCAGTTCGCGGACGGATTCGGTGGCAGCCGCGGCGTCGCTGGCCCAGAGGATGAATTCGGTGCGATTGCAGGTGGCCAGGACGGCGACTTCCTCGATGCCGCGCGCGCGAGCGAGAGAGTGCAGGGCTGCGTAACGGCGGTCTTCGCTGACCCAGAAACGCTCGCGGACTTCCACCTCGGCGGAGCGATGGTTCAGGCCAATGACCACCAGAGTGGTTTCTTCGCTAACCGCATGGGCAGATGCGAGTTCCATGAGGAAAGAGTAGGGGCATGCAGGGTGCCAAAGGCGCACGAGAAATCAAGATTAAGCATCCAGATTACTCTACGAAATTGAAGGAGTTAGCGGAGTTCAGGGAAGAGAACTGCACTGGCATGGGAGAGCCGGTTGCGGCAAATCCCACGTGGTGCGCGGTAAAAGTCCCATTCGACTATGCGTTTTGCAACAGAGGCTTGTACGCAGGATGAAATGAAGTGAAAACAAAACACTTATTTCCCATCCTTTTTCGCGAGGTTTGGCACGGGGGATGCCCATAAACACCTGCATAGCAGCGAGAGTTTGGGTCGGGCGATCATGAAAACTGTCTTCAAAATCGCGGGAAAGAGTCAGGAAAACCGCCGCTCACTAGCGGTGGCCGGCTCTCTGCTGCACCCAGTGCAGCGAACTGCCCAGAGCGCAAACCCCGCGAAGATCGCCCGACCCCTTAAAGTTTGGCAGCGGCTGGACGCGGTACCTGGCAAGGACCCCTCCTCACCCCGGAACTCCGGCCTTGCAAGATGGCCGGAAGCCTCGGCTGGCCGCTGCCACGAAGTAGAAGGGAGCACCCGGAGTCTGCATAAGGCTTTGGGGCTTTACGCCGTCGTTCAGGAACCTGCAGTGTTTCCTACCTTACCTACGCCCAAAATCCTGAGCGCGATCAAACAAATCCGCAGCATGAACCCCCCAGAAATGTTTCTGGGCGGCGGCGTCCCTTCTTCCTTTACGAGTTTGCGTACCAGGCGGACACTTCCCCCTCATACAGGGAATACCGCAATCGTTTGCCTGGACGCGTTTGGCTCCCCCCGGGGCAATCGGCGTGGATAAAAAGACGGGCGCGGCGATCCAACGACCGCTTGCTCCGGGGGAGTCAGAACTGGAAACCAGCCGCTAACCTCAGTTATTCTCCCTGTACTTCTTTCCGAGTGTTGAGGAGTGCTTGAACGATGGCGATTCGTATGCCCGCGGAGCATGGCGCGTGGGGAATGCTAATGGTCCCTTTCCTGAGCGCGGCGGCAGTGGCCGGCGCGTGGAATGTGCCGGTGGTGCTGTGCGCGGCGCTGGCGCTGGGATTATTCGTGCTGCGCGGTTCGATGGAGCAGCAGGGCGGGTGGCGCGCGCTGCGTAAGCCGGAGCACGTTATGGTCGCGCTCGTTCTACTGGCCATGGCGGGCGCGCTGGTGCTGGCGTACGGGCGCGCGCAGTTGATTGTTGTGGCCGCAGCGGGGGTCGCACTCTATGCCGCGCAGGAAGCGATGGTGCGTGCGCATAACCAATCGAAAACGGAGAAGAGAAGTCTGGCGGCGGAGTTGATGGGAGTGGTGCTGCTTTCGCTGGCAGCGCCGGCGGCATGGATCGCCGCGCGCGGGCGGCTCGAGCTGGAAGGCGCGCAAGTGTGGGCGCTCAACGTGCTGTTTTTTCTTGGCGGAGTGCTCTACGTAAAGTACCGCGTGCGTAGTCTGCTGGCGCACCGCGAATTCACCGGTTGGCAGGAGCGGCTGGCGTTTGCCTGGCCGGTATTTTTCTACCACTTGCTGCTGCTGGCGTTTCTGGCGACGTCCATTTTTCTGCGGGAGTTGTCCGCGGCAGTGCTGCTGGCGTTCGCGCCGGGAATTCTGCGCGCGAGTGGATTGGTTTTTCAGCTCGGACAAAAATTTCCCATCCGGCGGCTGGGGTGGATGGAAGTTGCGCACTCCGTCGTGTTTGCCGCGCTGCTGGTGATGGCGTACCGATTGGCGGGATAGAACCGCGCTCAGTCAAAGCGGGCCCATGGCCGAGCTAAGTGGAGCGATCCTGGCCTTCCTCGAGTAACGCTTCCAGTTCAGCGACGGCCTCGAGGTCGCGAGGGCGACCTGCGGCGCGCTTCACTTCAATCAAGCGCTTCAGGCCCAAACAGCGAGCAGAGACGCCGAAGAGTGAAAGCGTGATGGAGTGGGGCAACAAATCATCGTAGGTTCCGCCGCCCGTGATCTCACCGAGCAGGTCAAGCGCACCAAGATCAGTGGTTAGCGTGAAGTTGAGTCCGCGTGCAACGGTGGCGGCATCGAGGCAAAAGGGAAGCCCGGGCGGGGCGCCACGAAGCTGAGGATTGTGGGATGAGAGGCAGCCAGCAAGGCGCGCGATATTCTCGGACGTGCGGCGGTAAACAACATCAACGTCTCTGGTGAGTCGCGCCGAACCGTGCGCCGTGGCTGCCGCGCCTCCCACCAGAATGAATTCAACGGCATTTTGAGCGAGCAACTGCAGCAAAGCTTTGAAGTCAGTCATGAAGCGCCGTGCGCTTGGCGTGCTGGAGCTCATCGGCAAACTGTTGCAGCCGCATCAACTCCAAGAAGCGCTGCTCCACCGTCAATTTCAAATTCTCACGAAGAAGAGAGCGGTCCAAGTCACGCTTATAGGCTTCGACAACCGGGTCCGGCGCGCAAAGCATTGAAGCGCGGCTGGAATGCGGTGAGTCGTCAGGCAACAACACGGCCATTGAAAGTCCCCTGAAGGAAGTCTAGCACCGTCGCGGGAATCACAGCAATGGCAGGCATGCGTCTTTCACTGAGCTGTTGATGGTGGCCTACCGGTTGGCGAGTTGAAACCAAAACCGAAAATGGCGGGCTAAGCCCGGCGTTACAGGGTGAGAAAGAATTCGCGGGGGTCGGCGCCGGGAGAGAAACCGAGAGAGCGAGCGAGGCGGAGCATAGGCACGTTGTCGAGCTCGGTCATGCCCCAGATTTTCTTGAGGCCTTTTCGGCGAGCTTCTGCGATTAGTTCCACGAGCAGGCGCTTGCCGAGTTTTTTGCCGCGAAAATCCTGGTGCACGAAGACGGCCACTTCGCCGGATTCGGCGTCGCTGCAGAGCGCGGCGTGGGCGATGATGCGGTCGCCTGCCACAACGACAAAATTGGGAAAGGCGCTCAGATTATCGAGCCAGAACTGCGGTTCTTTGCGCGGCGGCAGGCCGAGGCACGCGCCCTTGGGCTCGAAGCTGAGGTACA
>CAZIWR010000172.1:0-6147 GCA_964542805.1 uncultured Acidobacteriaceae bacterium | reverse complement strand
GGGCGGACGCGCAGGTTCGCCCCTACGAGAGTCGAAATCACGAAAGCACGTCCAGCGCAGGGATGCGCTCGTCCTGCAGGCGGAAGTTGCGGAGAAACGGCTCGGAGGCGGCTTCGAACTCGGCCCAGGTGCCGAAGAAAGCGACGCGGCCTTCGTGAAGAAAGACGACGCGGTCGGCGAGTTTTCTGGCCAGATGCGTATCGTGGGTGACGACGAGCGCAGTGTTGTGCAGCTTGACCTTGAGCTTGCGGATGAGGTCGCCGACGTGCGCGGCCATCAGCGGGTCCACCATGGTGGTGGGCTCGTCGTAGAGGATGGCTTCGGGGTCCTGCGCGAGCGCGCGGGCGATGGCCACGGCGCGCTTCATGCCCGTGCTGAGCTCGGCGGGAAGCTTGTCGGCGAACTCGGCGACTTCGAGCATGTCCATCAATTCGGCGACGCGGGCGGCGATGCGCTCGGGGTCGTCGCCGCGCGAGTCCATGGGGAAGGCGATGTTTTCGGCGACGCTGAGCGAATCGAAAAGCGCGCCGGACTGAAAAACCATGGCCACACGGCCGCGGATTGCGGCGAGCTGCGACTCGCTCCAGCCGGTGATGTCCTGCCCGGCGACGAAGACGCGGCCGGAATCGGGCTGAAGAAAACCGAGAATGTGCTTGAGCGAAACGGATTTGCCCACGCCGCTGCGGCCGAGGAGGACGCAGGTTTCGCCGCGGTTGACGAAAAAGCTGACGTCGCTCAGGACGACAAAGTCGTCGAAGGCTTTGGACACGCCGCGGAATTCGATGTAATGCTCGGTCACTCGGGAAGTTTCCCTTTCAACCTGGCGCGCGCCCACTCGTAATCGGCGGGCGAGTTCATATTCTTGAACAAGCACCCGTCGGAATCAAACGCTTTCCATTCTGCGTGCGGCAAGGTTTCTATCACAAGTCCGGCCAATCCGTCGGTGACTTTTCGCACGCCGCGTTCCAGGGCTGCGGAAATTACCGGCGCGCAGCGCGCGTGGTACACGGCGCAGAGCGGCTCGGGACCGCGCTCGCCTGCCGGCAACAGCACGTCGGCACGCGAAGCCAGCGCGCGTGAAATAAGAAATTCGAGCCACGCCGCGGTCAAATAAGGCAGGTCGCAGCCGACCACCAGATTCCACGGAAATCGTGAGATGCGCAGCGCGGTGGCCATGCCGCCCAGGGGGCCGAGGTTGGAGACGTCGTCAGGAACCACGGCGAGACCCAGCGCAGCGTAACGCGCATGGTCGCCGATGACGGTCACCGAAGCAACGAGCGGATCGAGAAGACGCGCGGCGCGAAGCAGAAGCGGTTCACCGTTCCATTCGAGCAGAGCTTTGTCTGCGCCCATGCGGGAGCTGGAGCCGCCGGAGAGGATGAAGGCGGAGACGTTTTGGAATTTCGTTGCCATCAAATGCAGATTCCTCGCTGCGCTCGGAATGAAAGCCAGGGCCGATCTGAAGGTCGGCCCCTACATTCAAAAGCAAGAACTGCGACCAAGTATCGAACACCGTGCCGGACAGGCTAAAAGCCTGTCCCACGAGTGCGCGCCTGGACGCCCCCACATTATTCGGGTGCGGATTTGCCGGGGCGGCGGATGCCAAGCTCGCGCAATTTTTCCTGCAAGCTCTGGCGGTGCAGGCCGACAGCGGCGGCGGTGCGCGAAACATTCCAACTGTGCTCCTCGAGCTTGCGCGTGAGATAGGCGACTTCGAATTTGCGCTTGGCTTCGCGGAAGTCGGCTTCGCTCAAGTAAACATCGGCGCCATCTTTCGCGGCGCGGCCGGGGAGCGGCAGGCCGGCGCGAACTTCTTCCGGCAAATCATCGGCGGAGATTTCTTCACTGCGGGCGAGCACGACGCTGCGCTCGAGCGCGTTCTTCAGTTCGCGGACGTTGCCCGGCCAGTCGTAGCGCTGGATGAGGGCAATCGCATCGTGCGCAAGGCGCGCCGGGCGGGCGTGGCGCGCGGAGTGCAAGCGGAGGAAGGCGTCGGCGAGCAGAGGAATGTCCTCTTTATGCGCGCGAAGCGGCGGGAGATCGAGAGTGACGACGCGCAGGCGGAAATAGAGATCCTCGCGAAAACGGCCGGCGGCGATTTCGGCGGAGAGGTCGCGGTGCGTGGCGCTGATGACGCGGACGTCCACGGCGATGGATTGCGTGCCGCCGAGGCGCTCGATCTGGCGACTTTCGAGCGCGCGGAGGACTTTGGCTTGCGTAATGGGATTCATGTCGCCGATTTCGTCGAGAAAAATCGTGCCGCCGTCGGCGAGCTCGAATTTTCCTTTTTTCTGCGACGCAGCGCCGGTGAACGCGCCCTTTTCGTGGCCGAACAGTTCGGACTCGATGAGGCTCTCCGGAAGCGCGGCACAGTTCACGGCAACAAACGGTTTTTCCGCGCGCGGAGAACGATGGTGAATTTCCTGCGCGAGAAGATCCTTGCCGGTGCCGCTCTCGCCGAGGACGAGCACCGTGGCGTCGGTGGGCGCGACGCGGTCGGCCAGTTCGAAGACGCGACGCATCGCGGCGGTCTTGCCGAGCATCTGGCCGAACTCGCCTTCGGTGACCAGGCGCTGGCGCAGGCGCAGATTTTCATCGCCGAGCTCAATCAGTTTGACCAGGTTGCCTACCCGGCGGCGGAGCTCCTCGATGTCGAAGCCCTTGACAAGATAGTCGGCGGCGCCGAGCTGCAGAGCTTCGACGGCGGGCTTGGCGGAATCAAGCGCGGTGAGAACCAGAACGGGCTGGGCGTAATCGTGTTCGCGCATCCAGCGGAGCAAGTCGAGGCCGCCTTCGCCGGGCATGACCAGGTCGAGAAGAATGACGTCGGGCTTTTCGCGCGGCAGAGCATCGCGGGCGGCAGCGACGCTGTCGGCTTCGGCGATGCGGTATTTGTGCTCGAGCGCGCGTCGGGTGGCGTAACGCGCGTTGGGTTCGTCGTCGATGATGAGAATGGTGCGCATGTGAACCTCAAAAAGCGAAATTCGAAAAGCGAAAAACGGCTGCCAAGTATCAAACACCGTGCCGGACAGGCTGATAGCCTGTCCCACAAGAGCGCACCTAGCCGCCCTTTAAAGTGACGATGAAGCGAGTGCCGCGGGCGTTGAGCACGGGGCTCTCGCAATCAATGGTCGCACCGATTTCGGCGAGGCGTTTTTCGACGATGGCCAAACCCAGGCCGGTGCCTGTGGGCTTGGTGGTGAAAAACGGCTGAAAAATGCGCGGGCGAACGGATTCGGGAATGCCCGGGCCGTCGTCGAGGATTTCCAGAACGATGTTGGCATCGCGGCGCGCGAGCCAAACGCGCACCGCGCCACCCGTCGGTACGGCTTCGATGGCGTTGACGATGAGATTGGAAAGGACGTCGCTGAGAGCTTCCTCCGTGGCGGCGGCTTCGATTTTTTCGCCCGCGCCCTCTAGCGTAAGCGCAACGCCGCGGCGCTCGGCTTCGTGCTGCAACAGAGAGACGGTTTGCGCGGCGAGAGCAGCAGCGTCGACGCGGGCAGTGGCTGCGCCACTGCCCGCGCGCACGGCGGGCTTGGCGTAGCGCAGAAGCTGCGTGAGCTTCGTGTTGAGGCGGTCCACTTCGGCGACAGCCTTTTCGCAGTCGGGTCGCGCGGAGACAGGCAGCTCGGGATTTTCGAGCTGGAGTTGCAGCAGCGCCTTGATCGAGCTGAGCGGATTGCGCAGATTGTGCGAAACGCTGGCGGCCATCTGTCCAAGCAGGGCGAGGCGTTCGCGTTCGGCAAGCTCGCGTTCCAGACGGAGTTTTTCGTCGAGCAGGCGGCAGAGGTCGATGGCGGCGGGGAGTTGCTCGGAGAGGTAATCGAGCGCGGCGTGCGTTTCGCCGGAAAGGGTCTGGCCGAAAAAGTACGCTTCGAGGACGCCGATTTCGGCAGGGCCGTTGCGCAGGCTGAATCGCTGGACGTTGCCGGAAACGGTGGCGGGGCGCGCGGGGCCGTGGTGCAAGGGGATGCGCACGCCGGAAAGAGAGAATGATTCGCGAATGCGCGTTTCGGAGAAGGTAATCAACTCCGCGAGATTTCCGGCGCGGGCGACGTGCTGGATTTCGGCGGTGAGGCGCTGGAGTTGCTCGGCTTCGGCGCGAAAGGTACGTCCAAGAACGGCGCTCATGCGGCGCTGGAGGGGCTCGAAGAAAATGACGAGGACAAAGAGCAAGACGCTAAGCGTGGCGACTGGTGGTAAGTAATCCGTGAGCCAGGAACTGATACGGAGAGCTACAGTGAGATACAGCAGCGCCAGGAAGCCCGCGGTCACAGTAAGAATCAGGCTGCGTTGCAGGGCCACCGGCAAGAAACGCTGGCGGACAAAGTAGTAGCCGAGTTGAGCACCTAGGATGACGAGTGACAACCAGAATAGGGTGCCCAAGACTTGCGCAAGGGTGCCGGGCGGTGCCGAGGAACTGAATTTCGGGAAGAAAAGATAAGCAAGAACACCTAGAAGGCCAACCAGGGCGAGTTGAAACGCCAGCCGCTTGTGAAAGGTGGCCTGGGCGTGGTTCGCAACCTTTCCGGCGAAGCGAATCTGGAACCCCGCTGAAATGAGGAGTGCTGCCCCGAGCGGTGCAGGCTGGAGGCGAGTCCACAAGACCGCATAGGCCCACCCCAACGGCGGACTGGCCAGACTCGTCGAGGCGGCGGAGAGAACCTTTACGGCAGCATTGATGAGAAACGGAAGCGGCAGAGCAAAAGGAAGCAGCCACAGGCCCCAGACGGCGGTGGATATCTTTCTTTCCGTTTGGCGCTGCTCTGCGGCGAGAGAGACAGCAACCAGCAGAGCTGGCAAGAGGCTAAGACCGGCGAGGGTTAGGGCAAGCGCAAAGCGCTGGGTGGCTAGCGGAGGCGACGGGTAGTAGATTTCAAGGTTCATCTCGAGAAGCCCGCCGGAGTAGAACAGGAAGAAACAAATCCCTAAGAGAAAGAGACAGCTTTCAAACAGGCGAGGGCGGCGGAGACCGGCGAGGAGGACGAGAAGGAACAGGAAAACCAGTGTCCCGGCGGTGAACCCGATGAGCCGAATGTAAAAGAGGTATTCCATTGGTTAAATCACCAGCAGATCCCTGCGCAAACAACTGGCGGATTGTATTCCCAGAGGAGAGAGCAACTCAAGAACCAAGTGCAAGGAAAAGGCGACAATGGGGTAAGGGGTTGAATAACCGGGCTTTAGTCGTCGCAAAGAGGCGCTAGGAATGATTTGGCAATGGCGTCTAAAGGCTTGACATGGTGGGAGTTTCTGATATATTAGCACTCGTCTGTGAGGAGTGCTAAGAAGGCAATGGCGCTCCTACTGAACGAAACCCCAGCATTCAACCACCGGAGGTAAGAGACGATGGCAGTAAAAGTGACTCCCCTGCATGACCGCGTCATCATCAGAAGGATTGAAGAGAAAGAGTCCGTGAAGGGCGGCATCATCATCCCCGACACGGCCAAAGAGAAACCGCAAGAGGGCGAAGTAATCGCCGTCGGTGCGGGCAAACTGGAAAAGGGGCAGCGGGTGCCGATGGATGTCGAAGTTGGCGACCGCGTGCTCTTCGGCAAATACAGCGGCACGGACATCAAGCTGGACAACGAAGACTTCCTGATCCTTCGCGAGGAAGAAATCCTGGCGAAGCTGGGCGGGGCGGCGAAGGCAGCGAAAAAGTAAGAAAAGCAGGGATCAGGGACTGGGGACCAGGGATTAGGGAAACCCAAAGTCCAGAACAAACCCTGACAAGAAATTTTCCGGCAAAGCCGGGAGAAGAATTCGAAATCATCGAGGAGGAAGAAGCATTATGGCAAAGCAAATCGTAACTGGTGAGAATTCCCGCCAGGCGATCCTGCGGGGCGTCAACATCCTAGCCGATGCGGTGAAAATTACGCTGGGGCCGAAGGGACGCAACGCGGTGATCGAGAAGAAATTCGGCGCGCCGATCATTACCAAAGACGGCGTGACCGTGGCGAAGGAAATCGAGTTGCAAGACCCGCTGGAAAACATGGGCGCGCAGATGGTGCGCGAAGTGGCGTCGAAGACATCCGACGTGGCGGGCGACGGCACCACCACGGCGACCATACTGGCGCAGGCCATCTTCCGCGAAGGCGTGAAGACGGTGGCGGCCGGCGCGAGCCCGATGGCGCTCAAGCGCGGCAT
>CAZIWR010000171.1:1340-6198 GCA_964542805.1 uncultured Acidobacteriaceae bacterium | reverse complement strand
CTGGAGATCAACGAGCAGAACCTGCGGAGGCTGGGAAGTCCTTCCTGATTCTGTCTAACAGTATCATAACAAAGCCTTTATTTTACGCTACTTTCGACTTGCCTTTTCGTTCCCACCGTCTTACCATTTTTCTTCTGCAGCGTGGGTCCCGTCTCGAGCGGAGCTGGTTCTGAGACATAGGTCCTCCACAAACACGTACCGCTGATCGGGCGCACCCCAAGCTGCACATGACTGGCCCAGCGTAGAATAACTAAAGTTAAGCAAGTCAGTAGGTTAGAGACAAGCTCGGAGGTCCGATATGCCGCACCGGACGCCACTCAAACGGAATGAGTACCTTTGCGCAATTGAACGGAATCAGAGCGGCAAGTATTGCCTCCGCCTGCGAGCCAAGTTTGGTCGCAAGGACTGGCCGCTCTCCGTTTACTTCCTGGCTTCCACGTTCGACCGGACAATGAAAAAGCTCGAAGAGTCGCTGCAGTATCTCCAAAAGAATGAAGAGCATTTGTGGTTCTGGGCTGTGGACCGAAGCGACGATCCTAACCTCGCAGGCGAAATGCTCCGCGAGGCAGGATTGCGCTTGGACCGACGCATGGATTTCCCCCGGCGGCAGGCCTGCGCGGCAGTCTCCCCGAATCGTCCCGTCCCCGCTTTCCAGATTGCGCCTCTGCGCCGCGGTCTGGCGGAGTCCGTTTCAACTCCGCGCGTCGCCGCCGCTGGCAACTAGTCGGCTGGAGGACCTCAGCACTTCTTGCCTGAGATGCCTGCTGAATTGCTCTGAGGAAGTTGCGCGGCTGGCCCGCGGCCGGCGCTACTTTTCTCGGAGAAGCACTTCGCCGGTGCCGATCACTTGCTCGTTGAGCGATACCTTGTACTTGTACGACCCGGGCTTGGTGCCGGGGCGCGGCGTCCCGCTCATCAGCCGCATGCCCATGGGCGCCTGAAATACATTGGACGGGAACGGGCAGCGGTTGGGATCGAACTCCACGCGCAGGTTTCCGGCATCGGAAACCCACACCACCTGCTCGTGAGGAGAAATCACCATCGTTTCGGGGAGTATGCCGACGAGAACCAGTTTTTCAGACATGATCATTTGCGCTCTGCGCGCCGCGAAACGATAGCACATTGCACCTCAAAGTGTGCCCGGAAACATGCGGCGGATTCCGTTGACCCGCCGCCAACGGGTGCTTATACTCAGGATTCTAATTCACACAGGTCGCAATGATTTCCCGGCGCGCCCGGGTGCAGTTTTGCAATACCTCCGGAACTTGCGTAATGAAGGATTAGTGCAGCATGGCAACCGCTGAACTCGCCGTACCCAGGGAGCGACACATAACGTTCTGGACTTCGCTTCCCTTTTTCGCCATCCACACCTCCTGCCTGGCCGCGTTCTTCGTTGGCTTCCGCTGGACGTACATCCTGCTCGCGCTCGTGCTTTATTACGTGGGCATGTTTTTTGTCACCGCGGGCTACCACCGCTACTTTTCGCACCGCTCCTTCAAGACCAGCCGCGCCTTTCAGTTCGTGCTGGCCTTCATGGCCATGACCTCGGCGCAGAAGGGCGTGCTCTGGTGGGCGGCCCACCATCGCCATCACCACAAGTTTTCCGACCAGGAAGAAGACCTGCACTCCCCGCTAAAGTTCGGCTTCTGGTGGTCGCATGTCGGCTGGATTCTAAGCAGCAAGTACAACCAGACGCGCACCGAGTTGATTGCCGACTTCGCGAAATACCGCGAGCTGCGCTGGCTGAACAAATATCACCTCGTGCCGCCCCTCACGCTCGCGCTGGTCTTGTTCCTCATCGGAGGCTGGGGCGCGCTGGTGTGGGGATTCTTCATCCGCACGGTGATGCTGTGGCACGGCTCGTTTACCATCAATTCGCTTTCGCACGTTTTCGGTCGCAGGCGTTATCCCACCGCGGACACCAGCAGGAATAATTGGTTGCTCGCGCTGCTCACGCTCGGTGAAGGCTGGCATAACAATCATCACCACTTCATGGCTTCCGCACGGCAGGGATTTTTCTGGTGGGAGATTGACGGCACGTACTACGTGCTGAAGGTGCTCTCGTGGTTCCGCATCGTGTGGGACCTGCGCCAGCCGCCCGCGGAAATTCTGCACTCCCCAGCTAGCGCCTGATTTCTTTTATTTGCCCAATTCTGTAGGGGCACGATACATCGTGCCCCTGCAACTTCTTCCCTATTGTTTCACCGCCGCAACAATGTGCCGCGCCGAAATTCCAAATGCATCCAGCAATTCGTCCGGCTTTCCACTGTGTGGCACGCCGTTCACCGCCAGCCGCTTGTAGGATGCGAGCGTGACGCCCGCATCGGCCAGTGCGCCGAGTACAGCCTCGCCCAGCCCGCCCTCCGGGTAGTGGTCTTCCACGGTGACGAGCTGTCCGCCGGTTGCGCGCACCTGATCGCCCAGCGCTGCTCCGTCAATCGGCTTCACACAATACAAATCAATCACGCGCGCGGCAATTCCCTGCCCCTTCAGTTCCTCATACGCCTTCAGCGCTTCGTGCAGCGTTACGCCTGCGGCGATTACCGTCGCGCGGTCGTTCGCGCTTTGCCGCAGCACCTTGAATCCGGGCACGGGAAAACTTTCGTCATTCGGATAAAGCACCGGCGTCTTCGGCCGCGATGTGCGGATGTAACAGACGCCCGCGCGTCGCGCCGCCGTTTCTGTGAGTCGCTCCGCCGCCACCGCGTCCGACGGGTAGAGCACTGTCGCGCCGGGAATCGCGCGGAACATCGCCAAATCTTCCAGCCCCATCTGCGACGGCCCGTCTTCCCCGATGGACACGCCGCAGTGCGAGCCGCACAAATTGATATTGCTCCGGCTCACCGCGGCCATGCGGATCTGGTCGTACGCGCGCGAAAGAAAGCACGCGAAGCTGGCCACAAACGCCGTGTACCCGCGCGCGGAGAGTCCCACCGCTACGCTCACCATGTTTTGTTCGGCGATGTAGCCCTGGAAGTACCGCTCCGGATAGGCCTTCCCGAAAACTTCCGCAAAGGTGGAGTTCTGCACGTCGCCGTCGATGGCTACCACTTTCGGATTCGCCGCGCCAAGCTTCTTCAGCGCCGCGCCGTACGCCTCGCGCGTGGCCACCAATTGTCCTGGCTTGTACGCCGGAGGTTCCGGCGCGGGAAATTCTGCCGGCTGCGGCAGTAGCAGCCGCGCGCTCGAGCGCCGTTCGATCTTTTGCGGTTCTTCCGCGCCGCCCAGTTCGCCGATGGCGCGCGCCAGTTCGTCCTTCGAAAGTGGCTTGCCGTGCCAGCCGTCCTTGTCCGCCAGGAAGCTGACGCCGTGACCTTTTTCCGTTCGCGCGATGATCGCCTGTGGCCTGCCTTTCGTGGCCATTGCGCGGTTGAGCGCTGCCATGATGGCCGCAATGCTGTGGCCGTCAATCGTCTCCGCCTGCCAGCCCTGCGCCTCGAATTTGCGGCGATACACTTCCGTATCGTAGCGGTACATGGTGCGACCGCTCTGCCCCAGCGCGTTCACGTCCACAATCGCCGTCAGGTTATCGAGCGCGTAGTGCGCCGCAAATGCCGCCGCTTCCCACACGTTGCCCTCAGCCATTTCGCCGTCGCCCAGCAACACATAAACGCGTGCATCGTTTTTCTCGATTTTCGACGCGCCGATGGCCAGTCCCGCGCCGACGCTCAGCCCTTGTCCCAGCGAACCTGTCGCCGCATCCACGCCGGGCACCAACGGCGTCGGGTGGCCTTCAAGCTCGCTCGTAAATTCCCGCAGCGTGAGCAGTCGCGCCACTGGAATCACTTCCGCCTCTGCCAGCGCTGCATACAGCAGCGGCGCGGCGTGGCCTTTGGAGAGCACGAACCGGTCACTCGTCGCCGAATTCGGGTTCAGCTTCTCAAACTTCATCGCATGGAAAAAGAGCGCCGCCACAATGTCCGCCGCGGAAAGGCACGACGTCGGATGCCCCGAGCCGGCTGCCGTCGTCGCCCGCATCGAGTGGATGCGCAGCATCTTGGCCTTTTCGCGGATCACTTCCATGCTGGCAGACATCGGTGCTCCCTTCGGGCTGGCGGCCATACACGCTCTCCTGTAACTCTGTCCTGGGCTGGCGAGACTCGACATTGTACTGGAATCTCCTCTGTCTTTGTAGGACAGGCTCCCGAAACCTCGGGACAGCCTGTCCGGCACCCAACGCTCCGTTTCCGGCCCTCCAGTCCATATTGTCCGTTGACCCCGTCTGGCCGATTAGAGACACTAAGAGTGCCGCCCGGCGCCCGTGCCGCCAACCTATGCGCGCCGGCGGATTGTTCCGCAAGTAGCAACCGCAGGTTCAACCGATGGCTCGCGCAAACTTCGAGGTGATAGCACAATGACCGATCTTCTTAAGGAACTAATTCCCCCGACACGCCTAATGCTGACTCCCGGCCCCTCCAGCGTGGACCCGCGCGTGTCTCGCGTGATGGCCACTCCCGTGGTGGGCCACCTGGACCCCTGGTTCAAGAACATGATGGACGACGTCCAGGCCATGCTGCGGCTCGTCTTCCAGACCGACAACCGCGTGACCTATCCCATTTCCGCCTCCGGCTCCGGCGGCATCGAGGCGGCTGTACTCAATCCCCTCGAAGCCGGCGACGAAGCCATCGTCTGCATCAACGGATTCTTTTCCGAACGCATGGCGGTGATCGCCGAACGAACTCCCGCGAAAATCCACCGCCTCGAAGCGCCCTACGGCACCACTGTGGATCCGGACGATGTCCGCCGCGCGGGCAAGGGCCGCAAAATCAAATTCGTCGGCCTTGCCCACGGCGAAACCTCCACCGGCGTAATCCAGAACCTCGACCCCTATCGCCAGGTGGCCGACGAGCTGGGCGCC
>CAZIWR010000171.1:0-1240 GCA_964542805.1 uncultured Acidobacteriaceae bacterium | reverse complement strand
AAAATCTCCAACATCGGCGCGATGAGCGAATTCGTGCCGCCCTTCGAGGTGACCTCGCGGCTCACCGACCAGCGCTATCAGTGCCGCTTCTCGCACATGTGGAACGGCATCGCCACGCGCCACAGCGACACCATTGACACCAAGTTTTTCGTGGATGGCCGCGCCGTGGTGGTCGGCCTCGCGCACACCGCGTTCGTCGAGTTCCGCGCGCGCGCTGGCCGCGACCTCACCGACCGCGAAGCGAGCCACATCGCCGCCCGGGCCCTCTGCGAGCGCCTCGAACAGGAAGAGGAACACTCCCTCTACGACGTTTCCGCCGCCGACGTCCTGCGCCTCATCGAATTTCTCGGAATCCGCTAAATAGCGCCGGACTCAGGGCAAAACCATGTAGTGCGCGTGCATGCCGGCTTCCAAGTGGTCGCTGATGTGGCAATGAAACATCCACATCCCCGGATTGTCCGGCACCATGTCCACCGTCACCATCTGCGCGGCTAACAAGGAAATAACATCAGTTCGCTTTCGGTCGTGCACCACAACATTCCCATGCCAGTGTGGGGTGTGGAAATTAAATCCATCGCCCAGGCTCAACAGGTACCAACGCACGCGCTCGCCCTTCTTCATCGTCATCATCGGCATGTTGCCGAACAAGTAGCCGTTAATCGAATACTTGTGGTTGACGGCTCCAAAACCTCCGCCGATGAACGGCGAGGACGCGCCGTCAACGTCAACCGCAAAAAACTCTGCCTTGTTCACGCCCCTAGGGTCTGTCGTATAGGTTTCAATGTTGTGGTCGAGGTACCACGTCTTGTTTTCGTCGAACACCATGAACAGCGTGACGAATTCCCGATCCACATCCTTGGGGCTGCCGTCCGGCCGTGCCTTGCCTCGCGCGCTGACCACCATGGCCCCCACCAGCCCGGAATTGACATCCTTGGGCTCGTTGCGGTGCGAGTGGTATAGCCACACCACCGAGCTGGGATCCCCCGGCGCGGGGCCCGCGCGTTCGGGAACATTCCACAAATAGGTGTGCGTGCCGCCCGGCGGAACATCGTCATCGGCCTTGTCGGCGCCGGAGGTTCCGTCGGAGTACAGGGCGCCCTCCGAATTTTTCAGGTAGAACACTCCGTGGGGATGCATGGTGTACGGTTTGGAGGCATTGTTTTTGAACACCACTTTGATGGTGTCGCCCACCTCCGCGCGAAGCAGAGGGCCCATCAGACCCATGTGCTCCCATTCCGGC
>CAZIWR010000170.1:0-6250 GCA_964542805.1 uncultured Acidobacteriaceae bacterium | reverse complement strand
GGCTCAAAGCCACCGTCAAAAAACTCGAAGCCGATCTCGCCGCCGAAAAAAAGTAATTTTTGTAGCGGCAACCTGCGCTCGCTTGCGCAGGTTGCCATTATTCCTGCCGCACTGGTTCCAGCCGTTTCAGGATTCCCCTCAAGAAGCAGCTTCAGCGAATGTCCGTTCATGCGGCGAGTGCTCATCAGCTTTTTTCTTCCTCGCGGCCCCAATTTTTCGGCAGCGGAGACTGTGTCGAAGAATCACGCGGGTCGGTTGGCGCCGATTCCCCGGGTGATGGAGGCGCGGGAGCAGTCCGAGCGCCAAGCATTTCGTCGATGATGGAAAGGGGACGCTCGGTCCAATGGCGCTGGCCCGGCGCGGTCACCTGGCCACCGTCGCGTTCGATTTCCTCGATGGTCCTTCCGGTCATGACCTGTACAACTTTTTCCGCGACCATGTCAAAGGTGGCCTGCTCGACTGCGTCGGACATGCGGCGGCGCTTGTGAAACTTCTTGGTTTCCGGGCCGGCCTTTTCCATGCGCTCGCGGACGCGCATCCAGAGGTCGATGAAGTAGCCGGTGGCGTAAGCGCGGCCCGGCGAGAGGCGGCCAAGCCGGATGGCGTTGAGGGATTCGCGGACGACGTCGAAAAGATCGTCGTGGGTGTTGAGGCGATCGAGCGGGGAGAGGTTTTCTTCGGCGTCGCCGGATTCGGCAGGAGGAGAAGCGGGCGCGTGGTGACCACAGAAAAGTGTTTCTTTGCATGCCCAGCGACGGCAGAATTTGCCGTTGTCGAGGCGGAAAGTGCAGCGAACGGACATGGGTACCCCCGGGTGTTATCGAATGCCGCAAGCCCATGAAAATACGCAGGTTGTGCGTTTTGATACAAATCGTAACAGAACGCAGAAGCCGTTGCGGATCATGGAGATGAGGGACACGATAAGTGATTCGTCCCGCGAGGCGGGACGGGGCCTGGATGGATTTGTGCGGCGGCTGAGCTAAAGGGTCCTCGGCAGCCCGGGCGAGGGCAACAGCCAGGAGCAACAGCAGGCATACATATTATAACTAATAGACACACAGTTTGTCAAGTGATTTCTGATACGAGGGGATAGGCATAAAGGGGCGGACACACAGGTCCGCCCCTACAATCTGCAGTTCTTACAGGGGGTGTGCTATATCATTCTTGATGATTTCCGCAAGTGGATCCCGAGCCAGAAGCGTGCCGACTGGATTCTCTGTGTCAAGCGCCCAACGGCTGGGATTTTCTTCAATATAGGTTCGGATATTCTCCAGCGCGGCCGGGTGGCGAATAATGTGTTCGAAATAGTTTCTCTGCCATAGCTTTCCAGTGGATCGCGGCAATTCCCCTTGCTTGATCTGCCGCAGGTACTCATTCGTGGTCATCGTCTTAAACCACTGTACGACACGAGAGAGTGCGGGGATTTGCGATTTTGAAAGCAATCGAGCGGGGCGGACACATTGGTCCGCCCCTACAGGCACATTGGAGAGGATGAGAATTCCGTGTAAATGGTTCGGCATGACGACTTCAGAATCCAACCGCACAGCAGGAAACTTGGAGGGGAGCAGGTACCACCACTTTCGAGTCATTTCCCCAATGGCACTTGGATGAAATTGCTTTTCGCGGATTTCACCCAGACAACAATTCTTGTTTAGCGTGCATATCGTCAGGAAATAAGCACAGGGGGTGGCGTAGTCAAAACCTTTCAATCGAATGGAACGGCGATGTGAAATGCTCCCATGGGAATCCATAAGCTCAAATCCTAGCGCAAAACTAAAGCGAATTGGTAGGGGCGGACCAACGTGTCCGCCCGTACAAACCAATGAGAAAAAGGGCGGACACGTTGGTCCGCCCCTACGAAGAACGGGTAGATTTGTCGGTGAACTACGCTTCCGATTGCGGGGTGTCGGCGGTGGCGGATTCTTCGTCGGCGTGCATGAGGCCGAACTTTTTCATTTTGTAGCGCAGCGCGTCGCGGCTGATGTCCAGCAACCGCGCGGCATGCGTCTGATTGCCGCCGGCCTGGCGCAGCGCAAGTTCCACCAGCGCGCGCTCCACTTCTTCGAGCGACGTGCCGCCCTCGGGAATGGAGAGCGGCGGCAGCCAGCGTCCTTCGGCCAGCGGTTGCCCGCCGCCATGTGGCGAGGAGGTATGTTCGAACGCGGTCACACCCGAATGCGGCTGCACCACCGAGAACGGCAGGTACACCGGCCGCAGCACCGGCTCTTCTTCGAGAATCATGGCGCGCTCGATGGCGTTCTTCAGCTCGCGGACGTTGCCCGGAAAGTCGTAGTTCAAAAGCAGGCGCCGCGTTTCGTCGGCCAGCCCGCGCACCGATTTGCGGAACTTGCGGTTGTAGTGGTCAATGAAGAAGTCCACCAGCGGCATAAAGTCTTCGCGCCGCTCGCGCAGAGGAGGAATGTAGATGGAAATAATCGCCAGGCGATAGTAGAGGTCCTGGCGAAAGTGGCCTTCGCGAACGGCGCGCTCCAGGTCGCGGTTCGACGCGGCGATCACGCGCACGTCCACCTGCATGTCGCGCACGCCGCCCACCCGGCGGATCACCTGGTCTTCCAGCACGCGCAGCAGCTTGGCCTGAAGGAACTGAGAGAGTTCGCCGATTTCGTCGAGGAAGAGCGTGCCGCCGTCGGCCACTTCAAAGAGGCCCTTCTTCATGGACTTCGCGTCCGTGAAGGAGCCTTTTTCGTGGCCGAAGAGTTCCGTCTCCATCAGCGTTTCGGGAATCGCCGAACAGTTGATGGCCACAAAAGCTTTGTCCTGCCGCGAGCTCTGGTAATGAATGGCTTTGGCCACCAGGTCTTTTCCGGTGCCGCTTTCGCCCTGAATGAGAATCGTGGTCGCTTCGCTGGAGGCCACTTTGCGCACGAAGCCCATCAATTCGGTCATCTTGCGGCTGACGCCGACCACATCGTGGTAGCCGGTGCGCCGGCGGACTTCGCCGCGCAGCGATTCCACTTCCGTGCGCAGCCGCGTGGCTTCGAGCGCGTTCTGCAGCGTCAGGGCCAGCTCGTCGAAGTCCAGCGGTTTGCCGACGAAATCGTAGGCGCCCATCTTGATGGCCGCCTTCACGTCGTCGAGTTGCGGGTCCGCGGTCATCATGATTACGCCGCGCGCTTCGCCGCTCGTTTTGAGCTTCTCGAGCACTTCGAGGCCGCTCATGTCCGGCAAGCGCACGTCGAGCAGCATCAGATCGGGCGGGTCGCTGTGGGCCAGGCGCAGGGCCGTGCCGCCGTCTTCGGCTTCCACCGGCACGTAGCCCCACTCTTCGCACTTCTGCTTGAGCGACCAGCGCACCAGCCGCTCGTCGTCCACAATTAGAATGCGTTCGCGGGCCATCGGCACTACTTTACTACGAAATGGTCACTCTGCGGCGGGTGGCGAGGCGGGCCGGCGGAAGGGCAGCCAGATCAGGAATTGCGTGCCCTGGCCGGGCTGGCTGGTCACTTCGATTGTGCCTCCGTGGTCTTCCACCACGCGGCGCGCCAGCGATAGACCCAGGCCGGTGCCCTGCCCTTTGGTAGTGAAGAACGGCCGGAAGATGCTGGGCAAGTGTTCGGGCGCGATGCCCCGGCCCGTATCGGTGACGCTCACCAGCGCCTGGTTGTCGTGGGAGACAATCTGCACGCGGATGGTTCCCGCGCCGTCAATGGCCTGCAGCGCGTTCAACAACAGGTTCAGCAGCACCTGTTGCAGCTGCCCGGCGTCGTGCTCCACCGGCGGCAAGCTCGGCGCCTTTTCCAGCGAAATCTCCACGGGCCTGGAAAGCGCCTGCTGGCGAGCGAGGTTCACGGCGTGCTCAGCGGAATCGTTCAGGTCGGCGGGGCGGAACTCCGGCTTGCGTGGCCGCGCGTAATCGAGAAGGTCGGAGAGGATGCGCTTGATGTGCAGTACTTCCTGCTGCACTTCCTTAAGCACCTCGCGGCCGGGGCTGCCCGCGGGCAGGTCGCGGCCGATAATCTCGATCACGCCGGCGATGCCCGCAAGTGGATTGCGGATTTCGTGCGCCAGCCCCGCAGCCAGCTCGCCCAGGGTGGCCAGGTGCTCGGCGCGGGACATCTGCGTGCGGTGCAAGCGTTGGATTTCCTCGCGGCTCTCGCGCAACTGCCGCACCATGTCGTTGAAGTTGCGGCCCAGGTCGCCGATTTCGTCGTTGCGCCCGGCAAAGCCCACGGATACCGTCAGGTTGCCATCGCGCAGCAGCGCAATCTTTTCTTGCAATTCGACCAGCGGGCGCTGCACCAGAACCGCGATCACCACCAGCAGCGCCGCGCAGATGGCCACCGCACCTGCCGACGCCACGGCAATCACGCTGCGCCGCTCGGGGTCCTCGAAAGAGAGCGACACCCAGACGAATACCACCAGGCCCGCCAGCAGTACCGCCGCCACCGGCAGGATGGCCTTCAACCGCAAACCCATGCGCACTGCGCTCATGCGTTGCGCCTTCTTCGGGCCGCGCTTCTCCCGCGCGGATTCCGTGCTAACATTCGTTCGCTGCACCGCGTTCAGGCAGTCGGATCATCCCGGGAACGGACCTGCATGGAATCATTCATCCAGGAGATGAAGCGTTACCTCGGCTTCACCGAGGAAGATGCCGCCCTGCTCCGGCAACTCGGCCCGCGGATGGAAAAATATCTCCCCGAACTTGCCGAACGATTCTACTCCCAGATTCCCCACCATCCCAACGCCTTCCGCGTGTTCACCGGCGGCGAAGCTCAAATTGCCCGTCTGAAACTGACTTTGCAGGATTGGGGCAAGGCGCTGTTCTGCGGGTCGTACGGCCAGGCCTATGCCGAGGAGCGCTACCAAATCGGCTACCACCACGTGCGCATCGGACTCGAGCAGAAATACGTGATCAGCGCCATGGGCATTGTGCGCGCATTCCTCTCCGAATGCCTGCTGCTGGAATTCACCGCCAGCGACGTCCGCCTGCGCTATGCCAGCGCCGTCAGCAAGATGCTGGACCTCGACCTGAACTTGATGTGCGAGTCCTACATGCACGCCTCGCTGCAGAACCTGCGCGCGCTCAACGAACACCTGGAACGCGCCAATCGGGACCTCGCCGAGGCCAGCCGCAGCAAGGACGAATTCCTCGCCCAGGTTTCCCACGAGTTGCGCACCCCGCTCAATTCCATTCTCGGGTTCACCAAGCTCATCCTCGACGGGCTGACCAAAACGCCGGATGAAGAGCGCGAGCTGCTGCGCGACGTTTTCTCGAGCGCCCAGCACTTGCTTGGTCTGGTGAACGACATCCTCGATATCGGCCGCATTGAAGCGGGGCGCATGGCTGTACACGTGGAAGACGTGGACCCGCGCCTGGTGCTCGATTCCACCCTGCCACTGGTCACCATCCCCGCCCTTGAGAAAAGCCTGGAGCTGCGCGATGAAACCCGTCACGCCGCGCTTCCCTTCGTGCGCGCGGACGAAGTGCGTTTTCGCCAGGTGCTCTTGAACCTGCTTTCCAACGCGGTCAAGTTCACTCCGGCTGCCGCGGCGGGCGAACCGGCCGGTCGTGTATCCCTGCGCGCGCGGGTCTTGCCGGCCTCGGGGGCGCCGGCCGCGCCCGATTCGCACGGATTCCTCCGCTTCGAAGTGGTGGACACGGGAATCGGCATTCCGGAAGAAAAGCGCGATGCAGTCTTTGAGTTGTTCGTGCAGGGCTCCGCGGGCCGGCGTCAGGGGGGTAGCGGCCTGGGCCTGGCCATCTCGCGGCGGCTGGTGCAGATCATGGGAGGCGCCATCGGCATCGAGACAGGCGACACCGGGAGCGGCACGACTGTGTGGTTCACACTTCCGCTCTCCGCCAAACAACTGTCGGAGGCGCCGGCAGCCTCGCGGGGAAAACCCACGGCGCGGACGCGCGCATGACGGGCCTGCATCCTGCCAAGACCATTCTCATTGTGGAAGACCATGCGCTGGTGGCGAAGTTTTATCGCATGGCGCTGGAGCGCGCGGGAAATTTCGCGTGCATCGTCACGGAGGACGTGCCGCAAATTTTGGCCGACGTGGAAGCCGGCCGCGTGCACGTGGCCGTGCTGGACGTCTCGCTGACCAACGCGCAATGGCAGGGACGCCTGATTAACGGCGTGGAACTCGCGCAACTGGTGAAGCAGGCAGCCGCTGCCGCGGGCCGTTCGCTGCCCATTTTGCTGGCTACGGCCCACGCCATGTCCGGCGACCGCGAGAATCTGCTCGCTGCCTCCGGCGCCGACGACTACGTGGAAAAACCAGT
>CAZIWR010000169.1:0-6250 GCA_964542805.1 uncultured Acidobacteriaceae bacterium | reverse complement strand
GCCGGCGAGCGCATTCGCCAGGTGCTCTTCGGCGCGCATCCTTACGCGACGGTCGCGCCCAGCGAGGCCCAGGTCGCCGCCTACCGCCGCGAGCAGCTCGCCGCCTGCTACAAAAAACTCTACGCGCCCGGCGATGCGCTCTTCCTCGCCGTCGGTGCGTTTTCCGCCGACCGCATGATGGACCAAATCGAGCGCGCCTTCGGCTCCTGGCGCGCGCCCGCGACTCCGGAGCCTGCGTATCCAGCGCTTGCGGACGTGCGCGGCCGCCGCGTGCATCTCGTGCATCTGCCCGGCACGGTCCAGGCGCAGGTGCTCATCGGCAATATCGCCATCACGCGCCATCATCCCGACTGGATGCCGCTGGTGCTCGGCAATGCCGTCTTTGGCGGCGCCTTCAATTCGCGCCTGGTGATTAACATCCGCGAGCAGAAGGGCTACACCTACAGCCCGCGCAGCGCCGTCAGCGCGCTCCGCCAGCACGGCTACTTCACCGCCGCTGCGGCTGTGCGCAACGAAGTCGTCGCCGCCACGCTCACCGAAATCTTCTATGAGCTCGACCGCATGCGCTCCCTGCCCGTTCCGGAAGAAGAGCTCAACGACACCAAAACATATTTAAGCGGCGTCTTTTCTCTGGGCCTGGCGACGCAGGACGGTCTTGCCGGACAGCTCGCCACCGTCTATCTGAATAATTTGCCCGAGGATTATTTGGAAACGTATCGCGACAAAGTGCACGCGCTCAGCGCCGCGGACGTGCTCGCCGCTGCGCGGAGACATTTCGATTCTGCCAACGCGCAAATTGTCGTCGTCGGCGACCGCGCGCAGGTTGAGGAGCAGGCCGCGCTCTTCGGCCCGCTCGAAGTCCGCGACGCCAGCGGCAATGTTTTGTAGGACAGGCGTTCCAGCCTGTCCGCTCTTGTTCTGTAGGGGAGAGCGGCAGCTCGCCCGCTTTGTTAGTTTTGTAGCGCCCGCCTTCAGGCGGGCATTCACGGCTTATGTAGCGCCCGGCTTTAGCCGGGCATCTCTCGTGCTGGTGTTTTGATGAATGCGCGCTGGAAAATTGCGGTGGCCGCGGCTCTGGCCGTTTGTGTGGCCGCCCAATCTTTTTCCGCCGCCCAATCCAAGAAACCTCTCCCGCAAAAGCCTCTCGACCTCAACACCGCCACCGTCGAGGAGCTTCAGCAACTTCCCACCGTCGGCCCCGCCGCGGCGAAGGCCATCGTGCGTTTCCGCGAAAAGAGCGGCCCCTTCCGCAAAGTCGAAGACTTGCTTGCCGTCCGCGGCTTCACCCAAAAACGCCTCAAGACGCTCCGCCCCTATATCACCGTCACCCCACCGCCGATTCCGCAGCGAAGCAAGCCGGCTTCGTAGGGGCGCTCCCGAGGGTTCGGGATTGCTGCGCCCTTTCTCCTAAATGTCTTGATTTGGATTGGTCCTACTCGAACGACTTCTCCACCATTCGCAGCGCAATCGTCACCGCCGCGCCGAACGCCACAATCACCAGTGCGGTCTTCGGGAAAAACCACGCGCACACTGCGGCCGCGCCAATCCACAGCAGCTCGAAGAGAAATCGTTTCAGCGTATTCACAGGACCTGGTGCGTCATTTTGAAGTTGGTCAGAGGGATGGGCACCTGCTCGGTGATCGTCAAGCCGTAGCCGTCCAGCGCGACCACTTTTTTCGGATGGTTGGTCAGCACGCGCAGCGACTTCAGTCCCAGGTCAATCAGGATTTGCGCGCCGATGCCGCTCTCGTGCTGCACGATTCGCTGCCGCGCGACGTCGCGGTCCAGTTGCCCTCGCGCGTGATAACGGATGCGCGCCGCCGCGCCCGGCTCCTCCACCGGCACCTCGATGCCGAATCCTCGGCCCGTATGGTGCAGGTACACAAACACGCCGCGCTCTTCCGCCGCAATCTTTTTCAACGACTGTTCGATCAGTTCGTGGCAATCGCAGTTCATGGAGGCAAACACATCGCCGGTCAGGCAGTTCGAGTGCACGCGCACCAGCGGCGGCTCGCCTCCGTGCACGTCTCCCCGCACCAGCGCCACGTGCACTTCCTTGTCCACTTCGCTCGAGTACGCGATCATGCGAAACGTTCCGTAGCGCGTCTCCAAATCGGATTCCGCCAGCCGCTTCACGTACCGCTCGTGCTGCATGCGGTAGCGGATCAGGTCGGCGATGGTCAGCAGCTTCAGCCCGTGCTGTTTGCAGAACTCGATGAGCTGCGGCGTGCGCGCCATCGTGCCGTCGTCGTTCATGATTTCGCAGATCACGCCCGCGGGCTGCATGCCCGCAATGCGCGCCAGGTCCACCGACGCTTCCGTTTGTCCCGCGCGCACCAGCACGCCGCCGGTCCGAGCCCGCAGCGGGAAAATGTGTCCCGGCCGCGCCAGGTCCGCTGGCCGCGTTTTCGGGTCAATCGCCGCCAGCACGGTCGTGGCGCGATCCGGCGCGCTGATGCCCGTGCTCGTGCCCTTCCGCGCATCCACGGATTCGCAGAAGGCCGTGCCGTAATTCGACGTGTTCAGCGGCGACATCATCGGCAGGCTCAGCGCTTCGCAGCGCTCTTCGGTCAGCGCCAGGCAAATCAACCCGCGCCCGAATTTCGCCATGAAGTTGATGGCCTCCGGCGTGATTTTCTCCGCCGCCATGGTCAAGTCGCCTTCATTCTCGCGGTCCGCGTCGTCCATCAGGACGATCATTCGCCCCTCGCGGAAGTCCGCGAGCCCTTCTTCGACACTCGCAAATGGATTTTGCTGTCCCATCACCACTTCATTGCCACAGCCAGCCGATATAACAACGCGGACAGAATCGCCGACCCTGGAATTGTGAGCACCCAGGTCCACATGATACGCCCGGTCACGCCCCACCGGACAGCCGTCAAGCGACGTGACGCGCCTACACCGATGATCGCCCCGGTAATCGTGTGCGTGGTGCTCACCGGGATGCCGGCTTGGGCGGTTCCGAACAGCGTTAGGGCACTGGCCGTTTCCGCTGCAAAGCCGCCGAACGGCCTCAATTTTGTGATGTGCTGGCCCATCGTCTTGATCACGCGCCAGCCGCCGATCACGGTCCCACCCGCGATGGCGCCATGGCAGGAAATGATCACCCAGAAAGGCACTTCATAGCTCTGCAACGCCCCTGCGGCAAAGAATGCGGCCGTGATAATTCCCATTCCTTTTTGGGCATCGTTCGTTCCGTGCCCCAGGCTGTACGCCGCCGCCGACACGAGCTGCAACCTCCGAAACCACCGATCCACTTTGTTCGGTGTCTGCTTGCGCACAATCCACATGGTGACCACGCTCACGATATACGCGGCGATCAGCCCCACGATTGGCGAAAGGAAGATAAAAATGATCGGCTTGATCCATCCCGAAACCACGATCACTTCCCAGCCTGCCCGCGTCACCGCCGCTCCGCCGTACCCGCCCATTAACGAGTGCGAAACGCTGATGGGAAGCCCCATCCACGTGCAAACCGCGGTCCAGATAATCGCCCCCAGCAACCCGGCCAGAATCACGTGCTCATTGACCATCTCGATGCGCACCAGGCCCTTGCCCATCGTCTTCGCCACCGCCGTGCCAAAGACAAATGCCGCAATGAAGTTCCAGAATGCCGCCCACAAGACCGCTGGCAGCGGGCGCAGCACCCGCGTGGAAACGATCGTGGCAATCGAATTCGCGGAGTCATTCCAGCCGTTGGCGAACTCGAACATCAGCGTCATCACCACAATGAGGATTAGCAGGCTACTGGTGTCCACAACTTCGCTCCCTGTTCACGGAACTGGAGTGACGCACGTCTTTTGCCGGGGAAGATCAAGACTTCCAACGCTCAGGCGTTCTTGAGCGTGATCGTCTCAAGGACATTGGCCACGTCTTCGCACTTGTCAATCGCGGTTTCCAGCACTTCGATGATCTCTTTCCACTTGATGATTTGCACCGGATCTTTCTCTTCGTCAAAGAGCTGCGCGATCAGCGCGCGGCTCAGCCGGTCGCCTTCATTCTCCAGCCGGTTGATCTCGATGCAGCGGTCCAGGACGCGGTCGTGCTTTTCGAGCCCCTTTACCGCCGCGACCACCGCTTCGGTGGCCTGCTGGAGGACCTTGGCCAGGTCCACCACGCCCGGCCGGATACTCTCCACCCGGTACGTCACCAGCCGGCTCGCCGCCGCGTCGGTCAGGTCCAGCACGTCGTCAATCTTGCTCGACAGCTCGTGGATGTCTTCCCGGTCGAAGGGCGTGACAAACGTCTGGTCCAGACGCTTCATCAGTGCGTGCGTGATGTTGTCGCCCTTGTGTTCTAGTCCCTTGATGATTTCCACCTGCACCGGCACGTTCGTAAAGTTTTCCAGCAGTTCCACCATGGCTTTCGCGCCGGCGTCAATATTGTCTGCCAGCTCATTGAACATTTGAAAGAAGGATTCCTCGCGCGGAAGGATGCGACTCAACAATCCCGGCATATATTTATTCTCCTGGAAGGGCGACCACCGAGCACTGGACTATACCCGACGGCCGTCAGCAAGGCAACCTCAACAGACCTCTGCTTCTCGCTCCCGGGAGCCGGGATTCTGCTGCGGGACTGCGCTTGGGAGATTCCCCCGCCCCCCGCAAACCTGAGTCTGCGAACCAATGTCGAAGCCACTTCAGCCCCGGCCAAGCTCTTCTTTGCACGCTTTCCAGATGAAAATAAGTTGCATCAGAAGGGAATTTCTTTTCTCCTTTCGACGCTTGAAGAATCTTTCGTGCTCTTAACCTCCTGACCCTAAAGGAGAAAAATTAAAATTGCTTTGGTGGTCAAAATGCGTAAATTTGCACGGCTTACTTTGCATCGCCTGGGCGCTGCCGGAAAAAGTGGTACCACAAAAAGGGGTGGAGTATGAGAAACCTGTTCCTGATTGTTTTTGTTTTGCTGCTTTTGTCTGCCGTGGCTCCTTGCGCAAAGGCGGACGGGGTCTTCATAACAACCCTGACGGGAGCCAATGAAGTTCCTTCCGTTCCAACCTCTGCCACCGGCAGCGCTGTCGTTACTGTCACAGGCAATGCACTGTCAATCTCGTTGACCTTCACTGGGTTGTCGGCCAATGCGACGGCCGCCCACTTCCATTGTTGCGTGTCCCCTGGCGCCAACGCCGGCGTAGCCATCGGCTTGCTGGGCTTTCCCGTAGCCACCAGCGGCACTTATAACAACACGTTCGACCTGGCTCTAGCGTCCACTTATTCTGTCGCTTTTGTCACCAATTTTGGCGGCGGCACACTCGCCGGGGCTCAAGCAGCTTTCCTCGCTGCTTTAAGTGGCGGGCAGGTGTACCTCAACATTCACACCTTGACTTTTCCGGGCGGCGAAATTCGCGGCTGGCTCACGGAGGAGGCCGCTCAGCCACTTCCGGAGCCTGCGTCCTTGACGCTGGTGGGCATGGGACTGATCGGATTGTTTGCCTCGCGCCGTCGCAAAATAGCCTGAAGCTCACCGGGGTGGCGTTTCGCCCCGCCAAAGTGCTGTCATGCTGGGCCAAGCGAAGCATCCCTCTTCTGCTTCGCTTTTCATTTTTCGATTTTCCCTCTTTAAATAAAACGGGGCGCTCTGCATTTCTGCATCGCGCCCCATGATTCGGAGTCGGCCTTTGGACTGGGGTTGGTTTTCCCTGACCCCTGACCCCTGCCTCTAGTACATTCCGCCCTCGCCTTTACAAAAAAACGGGGCGCTCTGCATTTCTGCATCGCGCCCCTTGATTCGGAACGGTTTCGGGGTTGCTTTTCCCTGTCCCCCGATCCCTGATCCCTGATCCCTGATCCCTGTTCTCAGTACATTCCGCCCATCCCGCCGCCGTGCCCACCAGGAGCCGCGGCAGCCTTGCTGTCTTCCTTGATCTCCGCCACCAGCGCTTCGGTGGTGAGCATCAGGCCGGCGATGGACGCCGCGTTTTGCAGCGCCAGCCGGGTGACTTTGGCCGGATCGATTACGCCCGCCTTGACCATGTCCACGTACTCACAGGACTCGGCGTCGAAGCCGAAGTTGTCTTCCTTCGACTCGCGGACCTTGCCCACCACTACGGCGCCTTCGTGCCCGGCGTTCTGCACAATCTGGCGCATGGGCTCTTCCAGCGCGCGCTTGACGATGTTCACGCCGATCAGTTCGTCGTCATGGAGCTTCAGCTTATCCAGCGCCGCGACGCACCGTAGCAGGGCCACACCGCCGCCCGGCACGATGCCTTCCTCGACTGCCGCGCGGGTGGCGTGCATGGCGTCCTCGACGC
>CAZIWR010000168.1:0-6266 GCA_964542805.1 uncultured Acidobacteriaceae bacterium | reverse complement strand
GAGCCATGTAGAACGGCCCCTTGAAGCGCGACGGCGTGTTCCACGCGAAGCCCGCGGTGTTCAATCCGTCGCCGATGGAAAAATTATTTGCTGCCGGCAAGCTGTTGATGAGCGCCTGGGTGTCCGCGTTCGGGCCGATCAGTGCGGGGTCGCTGGTGAACATGTTGTAGGTGTCCACGCAGTTGGTGGTCACAGCGCCACCGCACAATGCGACGCCGGGAAGCAAATTGCCCGAACTGTTCACAAGTCCTGTCGAGTTGGCCGTGAACGTTTGGGAGCCGAGAGTAATCACGCCGCGCACAAACCGGTAATTCCCGGCCCGCGCGGCGGCGGTGTACACGCTCGGAATTCCGAACGACTGGGAAATGGGCTGGGTCTGCTTGATGCGATTGTTCTGGTAGCTGAAAAAGAAAAAGGTCCTGTCCTTGAAGACGGGCCCGCCGATGTCGCCGCCGAACTGGTTCAGCAACAAAATGGGCCGCGTAATGCCAGAGGCCTTGTTGAAGAATTCGTTGGAGTTCAGCACCGTGTTGCGGTGCGCCCAGATGGCGTTGCCGTGGAACGTGTTGCCGCCGGAGCGAGTGGCGATGGTGACGTTGGCGCCGCTGTTGCGTCCGAACTCGGGCGTCGCGTTGTGGGTGGTGACGCGATATTCCTGCACGTTATCGGGGGTGAGGCGGTAGATGTTCGATTGCGGGTTGGGCACCGAAGATTCGTTGGCGTCAATACCGTCAATGGTGACGTTATGCGCGCGGTCGCGCGAGCCATACACATGCGTGCCGGAGCCCGCCGCGCTGGTGGTGCGCTGCACCAGGCCGGGCTCCAGTACGATCAAGTTGAGCGGATTGCGGCCGTTGAGCGGCAGTTCGGCGATTTCTTTGCGGCCCACCACGCCGCCCATCGTGGCGTTGGCCGTGACCAGCTTTTCAAACGAGCTCACCACTTCCACCACGGAGGTCACCGCGCCGACTTCCAAGGTGACGTCCACCTGCGTCGTGGCGCCGACATTCACAATGTTTTTGCTACTCACCCATTTCTGGAATCCCGGCATCTCCACGCTGACCGTGTAGCTGTCGGGCTGCAATGAAGCGAAGGAATACGTGCCCGCAGACGTTGTCTTCATTTCCTGGACGATTCCGGTGGCCTCGTTCTTCAAGGTCACCTTGGCGCCGGCGATTACAGCCCCGGACTTATCCAGAACTGTGCCTGAGATACTAGATGAGCTGACTTGTGCTTGCGCGACAGCGCACCACACGAGCAGCGCGGCGAACAATGCAACTCCACACCGTTTCTTCATGATCTTTTCCCCCCTTGAAAGTGAACCTGGCTGGCTCTGTGGACGGGAAGCCCGTAGCGGAATTCAAAAGACACACACCGCACGACGATACGAATGACGCTAGGACGGCAGTCGTTCGGCATACCCAAAGCCACCCCGCACCCCGATTGTCGTGAAGCTATCACTGCGCGATGAGATCGTCAAGCTGTAAGGCGGCGCAAAAACAAATCGGCCCGGTCCCGCGAGGGCGAAACCGGGCCGAGGATGCTTTTTACAGCGAGAACCGACCGCCTGAATCAGAACGAAAGCTTGAAGCCGAACTGCATTTCGCGGGGATCACGATAACTCGTAATCCTGCCAAAAGTGGCACTGGTCTGCGTGGTGTTTACCCCGAATGGATTGGTGTGGTTCAAGAAGTTGTACGTCTCGAAACGGAACTGGAAGCGGACCTGCTCGGTAATCATGAAATTCTTGAAGAGCGAGAAGTCAACCTTCCAGAATCCCGGACCGTAGGCCACGCCGCGGCCGGAAGTGCCCGGGCGAGAATTGGCGCAGAATGCAGTAGCTGCCTGGCCGCTCGTGGGGCAAACCGGTGCGAACGCCGTGAGCGAGCTGTCCAGCCAGGGCACACCCGTTAGGAAGCTCGTGCCATGCGGGCCCGTGGGGTCACCGACGAGATCTGGACGACCGCTGGCGGTGCTGGTGGAAATGTTGTAGCCCTGCCCGCCGGGATCGAATCCGGACGTGGTGACCGTGAGCGGGAGTCCCGTGTAGGCGTAGAAGATACCTGAGGTTTGCCAGCCGCCGAGCAAATGGCCGGCAAAACCGCGCTGGCCCTTCATCCACGGCAACTCATAGACCCAGTTTGCGCTGAGGATTTGCCGGCGGTCCAACTGCGAAGCGCCGTACTCGCCCTTGATGTTGTACTGGTTCTGCGGGGACGAGCTGCGGTCGGTCTGCGCAGTGGTGAGACCGTGCGACCAAGTGTAACTCAAATTGATGCTGCTGGCGCCGGAGAAGCGCTTCTGCAAGCTGAACTGCATGCTGTTGTAGTTGGAGGTGAACTGGGAAAGGATCGAATTGATGGGACCGTAGCCGCGATACGGACGCACGGAGTTGATGTGCGGGCTGTTTCTGTTGGCGGTATCACAAGGCGTTGTAGCGGGGGGTACTGGATTAACGACGCAGACCACCGGCACGCCATTTCTGATCAATAATTGACCGGGAGTGGGCTGGTTGATGTCCGCGATGCCGATTAAGTGCGTGCCCTTATTGCCGTAGTAACCGATCGCCCCAATCATCTTCCATGGCATTTCCTGCTGCCAGTCCAAGCTCCAGGACTGGGCGTAGGGAATTTTCATGTTGGGACTGGTGGCGCGCAAAGCCGTGGGGCTGGCAGACAGCGTAGGGGCAGCGACCGCCGCATTTTCCAGGCGAGTATTGGAGATGCTCACGCTCTGGAGGAATGGGGGATTGGCAAAAATGTTCTGCTCCAAAATGCCGACCAGGCCGGAATCGTAGGAAATGCCATAGCCGCCGCGGACAGCGGTCCTGCCCTTGCCGAAGGGATCCCAGGAAAAGCCGAGGCGAGGAGCGAAGTTCATGTTGTCTTCCGAGGCGACCTTGTTCCCGTACTTCGCACTCGCAGCGCTGGCGACGATTATGCCGTTCAGGGGATCAAAGGTGCCGGCGGCGCTGGTGATGTTTCCCGTGGTGGCACTGACTACAGGCGCTTTGGCTGGGACGTAGGCCGATGGATCAAAGGTGGTCAACAGTTTGTTGTTGTCGTGCGGCTGGCGGAACAGGGAGTGGCGCACGCCGAAATCGAGGGACAGGTTGGGGTGCACTTTCCAACTGTCCTGCACATACCACTCGAGCTGATTGACCTGAATGTCGGGAGTGAGGTCCAACGAGACCTGCGTGAACAGGTTGACGTTCCCGAGCAGGAAATTGGCCCAGGTCTGCTGGAACTGGGCATCTGCGAAGGCCGCGGTGCCGGAGGTAAGCCCGGTCGTCTGGGCGCCAAAGGCGTTGAAATTAAACGTGGCGGCGTTGTTGCCCGCGGCATTCTCGGTTTTCTGATAATGGTTGTAAGTGAAACCGAAGCGCACGGTGTGCCTGCTGAATTGCTTGGAGAGGTTGGCAAAAACATTGTGATTGCGGTTGAAGTCGTCGTAGGGTCCGAAGCCAGTGACGGTGGACGCCCCGTTGGTGAACGAAGTGGCGGGAATGCGGCCCAGCGTCACGGCAAACGGCAGGGGGGTAGTGATGGTGGATACGGCGGAGGACATGCGCCCGGCCAGACGGCTCACGATGGCGCCATAGGAATACGAGTAGCCGGCTTCCATCACAAAAGAGGGCGTGAAGACATTCACGCTCTTAAAGACCCAGCTACGACCGGGCGAATCGGTGGCGGTATTGGAAACGCCAGGGAGCACCGCGGCCGTGAACAAACCACCCGGCTCCTTGGTGGGGATGGTGTCATTGAGGAAGCGCCCAAACACCGACCAGCGGGGACCAAAAATGTGGTCCAGGCGAACCAACTCCTGCCGTGTCCGGAACTGCGATTGGAACGTTTGAAATAGCTGGTGGGTGGCGGGGTTGGTGGGCACCGGGATGTTGTTCCAGATGGCGGTGAGGTATTGCTGGGCGATCGGATTGATCGCAGCAATCGTCGTGCCGACTGGATTGGCCCCACAGGAGTTCGCTGTCAAAGTGGTCGGGCTAAGGCAGACGGGCCGTGAAAAGATGCCTTGCTTCTCCTGCGCGGTGGGAACCGTGGCGGTTATGGAGCTGGGCACATTCTGCCGGCGAAACTCCTGGGAGAAGAAGAAGAAGGTCCTGCGGTCGTCCTTGTCTTTGTTAATTTGTTAAAGAGACCGGGAATGAAGACTGGGCCGCTGAGGGTCCATCCGAAGTTGTTGTAGCGGAGCGGGGGGCGCTTGGCGCCGTTGGCGTTATTGACGTAGGTGTTGGCGTTAAAAATGTCGTTGCGCACAAACTCGTAGGCATTCCCATGCCATTCCCGGGTGCCGGAACGCGTGATCACGTTGACGTTGCCGGAAGCCGCACGGCCGAATTCCGCGGAGTAAATATTGCGCAATACCTTGAACTCGGCGATGGCTTCCACGCTGGGATAATTAAGCAACGTGAGATTGGAGCCGCGGTCAACGTTGTCCGCACCGTCCACGGTCCAGTTGTTCGCGCTGGTGCGCTGGCCGTTGATCGAGAACGACAAAACATTGGTCTCTCCCGAGGGGTTGGTGGTGCCGATAAAGAGCTGGTCGCCGCCGCCGTAGGAGACGCCGGGTGAAAGAGAAACCAGTTGCTCATAGTTGCGGTTATTCAAGGAGAGTTCACGGATCTGTTCGCCGGTAAACAGGTTCCCGGCAATGGCGGATTCGGTCTCCACCTGGAGCGCCGCGGCCTCCACGGTCACCGTTTCCACGACGCTGCCGACCTGCAGCGTGACATCGGACCGGTAAATCTCACCCACGTTTAACTCAATGTTAGCAATCGTCACTTTCTTGAAGCCGGTGGCTTCGACGGTCACTGAATAACGGCCGATCACAATTTTCGTAACCGCATAGAGCCCCGTCGCGCCCGTCACCACTTCGCGGACGACGACGCCCTTGTCCGTGTTTCTGATGGTCACCTTGGCGCCAGGGATCGCGGCCCCCGTGGGGTCCATCACATTGCCTGAAATCGTGCCAAAGGTATCCTGTGCCGACGCTCCCACGGCGAACAGCAGCAATGCAGCCAGCAACACGCCCAGCAACCAGTTTTTCATGACGCGATTCCCCCTTAAAGTTGAACTTGGAAGGCAGCCTAATCCAATGAAGGCAGACGAGAAGGCATACGAATTCGGCAAACGGCGAAACAAGCTCACCCACCCCAAAGCCAACCCCATCCTGCACCCCGATGACTGGCAAACTATCACTGAGCGAGGGGCGAGTCAAGCTTGACGGAATGCCAATGCCGGATTTTGGCGGCGTCCTTCTGCGCCATGCGATGCGAGCGAGAGCAGAAGCCAATCAGCGGACGCGCTCGATCTTCGCGCCGACGGCGCTGAGCTTTTCTTCGAGGCGCTCGTAGCCGCGGTCGAGGTGGTACACGCGCTCAATAAAGGTCGCGCCTTCGGCGACCAGAGCGGCCAGCACCAGCGAGGCACTGGCCCGCAGGTCGGAGGCCTGCACAATTGCGGCGCTGAGGCGCGCCGGACCGCGCACCACCGCGCGGTGTCCTTCTATAGTGATCTGCGCGCCCATGCGCACCATTTCCTGCGCGTGCAGGAAGCGGTTTTCGAAAATCGTTTCCGTAATCACGGAAGTGCCTGCGGCTTGTGTCATCAGGGCCATGAACTGCGCCTGCATGTCGGTGGCAAAGCCCGGATACTCCTCGGTGCTCACGTCCACTGCCGCGAGCGGCCCGCCGTTGTGCACGCGCAGGCCGTTGCCTTCCGCGCGGATCACGATGCCTGCCTGCGTGAGCTTCTCGACCACCGCGGTGAGGTGTTGCGGCTCGCAATGGGTGAGGAGCAGCTCGCCGCCGGTAATCGCTCCGGCCACCAGCCACGTGCCGGCCTCGATGCGGTCGGGAATCACGGTGTGCGTGGCACCGTGCAGAGCGGCGACGCCGCGAATGCGCACGGTGGGCGTGCCCGCGCCGTCCACGCGCGCCCCCATGGCGTTCAACAGCTCGGCCAGGTCGCTGATTTCCGGTTCGCGCGCCGCGTTTTCGATGAGCGTTTCGCCGTCGGCCAGCGCCGCGGCCATCATGGCGTTTTCCGTTCCTGTCACCGTGATTTTTTCGAAGCGCAGCCGCGCGCCGCGCAGCCGCTTGGCGCGCGCTTCCACGTATCCGTGCTCAGTGGAGATCTCCGCGCCCAGCTTTTGCAGCGCCTGAATGTGCAGATCAATCGGCCGCGCGCCGATGGCGCACCCGCCGGGCAGCGAGACGCGCGCGTAACCCGTCCGCGCCAGCAGCGGGC
>CAZIWR010000167.1:4336-6270 GCA_964542805.1 uncultured Acidobacteriaceae bacterium | reverse complement strand
CGCACATCTGGTGTCCGGGCTGCGGCATCGGCACCACGGTCAATTGTTTCTCCCGTGCGCTGCTGCAATCGAAACTCGACTTGAACAAGGTGGCGGTGGTCTCCGGGATCGGCTGCACTGGCCGCGTGGCGGGCTACGTGAATCTGGACTCCTTCCACACCACGCACGGTCGCGCGATTCCCTTCGCCACAGGAATGAAACTCGCCAACCCGGATCTGACCGTGGTGGTGTACAGCGGCGACGGCGACCTGATTTCCATCGGCGGCAACCACTTCATCCACGCCGCGCGGCGCAACGTGGACGTGAAAATCATCTGCATCAACAATTTCACCTACGGCATGACCGGCGGACAGCTCGCTCCCACCACGCCGGTGACGGCAATTTCTTCAACCACACCGTACGGCTGCTACGAGCAACCCTTCAACCTGCCGAACTTGGCCGAATCGGCCGGGGCGGTGTACGTCGCGCGCTGGACCACTTACCACGTCCGGCAGCTCACCCATTCCATCGGCGAGGCGCTGCGCAAGAAGGGTTTTTCGTTCATCGAAATCGTCAGCCAGTGCCCCACGCTCTACGAGCGCCGCAACAAAATCGGCGATGGCTTGGATATGATGGAGTACTTCAAGGAAGCCAGCGTGGTAAAGCACGGTGCGGCCACGCGCGAAGTGGGCATCGGGTTCCAGGGACCCATCGTGGTGGGAAAATTCGTGGATATTGAGCGGCCCACTTTCCTGGATTTGATGGACAAGCAGATGACGCGCACGTTCGATGCGCACTACACAGGAAGCGTGGTGGAACAGAATGTCCGCGGTTGAAATGCAATTCGGAGGTTTCGGCGGCCAGGGGGTGATCCTGGCAGGGATGACCATCGGGCGCGGCCTGGTGCTCTACGAGAATTACCACGTTTCACTGACGCAGAGCTTCGGCCCGGAGGCGCGCGGCAGCGCGTGCAGTTGCCAGCTCATCGTGTCGCGCGAGTCGGTGCTCTACCCCTACATGACTAACCCGCACATCCTCGTCGCACTCTCCCAAGAGGCCTTCCGGAAATTCTCTCCCAAGCTGCGCCCCGGCGGTACGCTCATCATCGAAGAAGACCTGGTGCGGCCGGAAGGATTGAGCGCTGAAGTCCAACTCTACAAAGTGCCCGCGATGCGCCTGGCCGAAGAGTTGGGCCGCAAGATGGTCCTGAACATGGTGCTCGTCGGCTTCTTCACCGCCATCACCGGGCTGCTCCAGCCCGAATCCGCGCGCCGCGCCGTAAGCGATTCCGTCCCGCCCGGCACCGAAGCGCTCAACCTCGCCGCTTTCGACAAGGGCTACTCCTGCGGCCTCGCGCAGCTCCGCGTTCCCTCTCCTGCGTAATCTCTGTGGGTGAAGTTTCGTCCCTTCCTTCCATCGGGTCAGGACGTGAGCCACATTTGCGTTTCGAATAGAAGAAAAAAGAGGGGCGGGCCGTGAGGCCCGCCCCTTCGGAGGAAGCGACGATAGTGGTTACGTCGCGTCGGGGATGGAACTGTTGCCGTTCGAAGATGCAGCCGCCATCGGCTCGTCGCCGGAAATGTCGCGCCACATGGGGGAAGGCGCCGGCGTGATGTAAGTCTGCGAGATACGGTCCTGCCAGGATAAGTGGTCTTCGTCCCACAGCACCCAGGCGTACCCCAGCAGCAGGGTTCCGCCGCTCAATGCATAGCCAAAGCTGCGCCAGAGCAATTGCCGCGTGCGAGGTGCTTCGCCGTCAAAGCCCACCACGGCCAGCCCGCGGAAGTACATACCCGGGGTGGTGCCGCCGAGTCCGGTGAACAATCCAAAATAGACTGCATAGAAGAGGAAAAACGTAATGGCATACACAATGCCTTCTTCTTTGCCGATGGAGAGATGCCCGCCGAGCGCGCGAAACAATGTCAGAAAGCCGGCATAGGAAATCACGAGAAAGG
>CAZIWR010000167.1:0-4236 GCA_964542805.1 uncultured Acidobacteriaceae bacterium | reverse complement strand
CCGCCGAGCGCGCGAAACAATGTCAGAAAGCCGGCATAGGAAATCACGAGAAAGGCAAGATCCAGCAGCCCGGCGACGCGGCGTTCGCGCACTTCCGCCACCGGTACCAGCGGCGCGTGCGGATGAACGCAATCTTCTTCGTCGGCCTGCGCGAGAACGAAATTGAATTCCGGCTGCACGACGGGGACCTCGATGCGTTCGGCGCGCTCGCGACGCGGCGCGGGCGTAGTGGTCGCGGCCGCGGTGTCGCTGCTTTGCGCCGTGCGGGCCACCGTTCGCAGCAAGGCTCGATACTCCGGCTCCGCGTGGCCCGCATGACCATTCCCATTCTCTCCGTGGAAGGGAAGTTCCGTCTGCGAATCCGAGATGCCGTTTCGCCGTCGCGCGCGGTAGGCCTCCAGGCGGTGCACCACTTCGCGCTTCCATTCCGGCTGCAACGAAGAAGCTGACTCGCGCAAAGGAGCCGCGGCCAGAGTTGCAGCTGTTCCAGCTTCTGACTCGAGTTCGGGGGAAGGCTTGGAATCCCGCAAGTGCAACGGGGCGTACGCCGGTGCGGGCGGCGTTTCCGGCTCGGTTTCTTGCAGCGCAATCGTCGCCATGGCCGGCTCCGGCTCAGACGCCGGAGCAAGCTCCTGCGATGCTGCTCTCACGAGGGCCTCTTCGTCAGGGTGGTCGTAGGACGCGTCACATACGTAGCACGCTTGAGCATGCTCGTCATTGGCCGCGCCGCATTTTTGGCAAGCGATCAGCACCGGTCCGTTTTTGCGCTGCGGACGGTTTGACTTCTCAAGACGGCGGCATCCTATCAGCACGCGGCGCGCATCGCACGAGTGAATGCAAGCCCATGGCGCGAATCAGATAATGGGTGCGGCGCGGGGTTTTTCCGCCCGGTGAGGCGGTGTAATGCCGCGGCTACCGAGCTTCGATTGCGGGGGCTCCGACCCCATGTTAGGCTTTTGCGTTTTCACGGCAGGACACGCGTGCGTTTGATTCGACTCCTCCATTTTCGCGTCCGGCTCCTTTTGCTCCTGCTTGCTTGCGCAGTGATTTCTGCCGGCGCAGCGCAGGTGCGCTTGCCAGCGGGTCGCGGCATCGTCGAGCTGCAAGCGAAACAGCAAGGTCGCGAAGGACCCGTTTGGCTTGCCGATGGCGACGTGGACATCCGCTACGAAGCATTGCGGCTCCGCGCCGACCACGTCGAATACAACACCGCCACAGGCGAAGCCGCCGTCCGGGGGCATGTGCGCTTTGATTTGGAGAACCAGCACATCGAAGCCGACGAAGGCCGCTACAACATCCGCACCGGCCGCGGCAGTTTCAAGAATGTCCGCGGCAGTATTACTGTCCGCCGCCGGCCTAACCCAAGCGTCTTGATCAGCCCCAATCCATTTTCCTTCGAGGCCCGCGAAGTCAAGCGCCTCGACGAGCGCACGTACGAAATCCACGGCGCTTGGGTGACGGTATGCGATCCGGACAAGCCCGTTTGGCGCTTTTACGCGCCGCGCGCCATCATCAAGCTGGAGAGCCAGGCCCGGCTGCAGGGCGCCAGCTTCCGACTGCTCGGCGTTCCTGTCTTCTATCTTCCCTACGCCACCGTGCCATTGGCCCGCCGCCAGCGGCAGTCCGGCTTCCTGCTGCCACAGATGGGTTCCAGTTCGCGCAAGGGATTCACCATCGGCCAGGCCTTCTACTGGGCGCCTGCGGAATGGATGGACATGACCTTCGGCGCGGAGTACCTGAGCCGCCGCGGCGTGGCGCAAAACGTCGAACTGCGCGCGCTTCCGTGGGAGAACATGAGCCTGAGCTCCACCTACTTCGCCGTGAACGACCGCGGGCTGCGTGGGCCCGGCGGTGCACGCGTTCCGCAAGCGGGCCACCAGTCCAACGTGTCGCTCGACGCATACCTGCCCGGTGGCTGGCGCGCCGTGGCGGACATCAATCAGCTCACTTCGCTAAAGTTCCGCCTGGCTTTTGCGGAGACGTTCACCGAAGCGGTGAACTCCGAGGTGCGTTCCTCTGCATTCGTCACCAATAATTTTCGCGGCTTCAGCCTTAATTTTGCGGTGTCCAACTACAAAAACTTCCTGAGCGCTGAGCCGGAAACCGCTGTCGTGCTTCGCGCGGCGCCGAGCGCGCGGTTGAGCTCGGTCGAGCAGGCTCCGTGGAAGCGCTGGCCAATCTACTTCGGCTTTCACACGTCGGCCGAGGCGCTCTACCGTTCAGAGCCCAGCTTCTCCACGCCAAGCGCCGTGCAGCGCTTCGAAGTCGCTCCGCGAGTCACCATTCCGCTGCGCTGGGGGCCATGGCTCGGGGTGATGCCCACATTCACAGTGCGCTCCACGCAGTACGGCGCACAGCTTTCTGCTGGCACGGTGGTCAGCCAGTCATTGCGCCGCACCACGAGCGAGTTGACTGTGGACGTCCACCCGCCCTCGCTGGCGCGCGTCTGGCTGAACGGCGACACGAAGTGGAAGCATGCCGTAGAGCCGCTGTTCGTGTACCGCTACGTCCGCGGCGTCAACGCCTTCGGCCAATTCCTGCGCTTCGACGAAAGCGACACACTCACCGATACAAATGAAATCGAATACGGAGTCACACAGCGCTTTTTCCGCCGCAAGCCCGGCGGCAGCGCCGACGAAGTGGTCAGCTGGCGGGTCGCGCAAAAGCATTATTTCGACCCCACATTCAACGGCGCGATCGTGCCCGGGCGGCGCAATGTCTTTCAGGCGCTGAATTCCATCACGCCGTACGCTTTCGCTGATTCGCCGCGGCGCTTCTCGCCCGTGGTGAGCGACCTGCGCGTCACTCCCGGCGGGCGCTACGACGCGCAGCTCCGCATGGACATAGACCCTGTGCGCCACAAAGTCACAGCCGTGGGCACGCTGATCCGCATGCGGCCGTACAAGGAATCCTTCGTTACGCTGGCGCACTTCGCCACCGACGCCGTGCCCGCGCTCCAGCCGCGTTCCAATCAAATCCGCGCGCTGATCGGATTCGGCGAGATGAACCGGTTGGGATTGAACGGCTCGTTCGGCTTCAGCTACGACATCAACCAGCGCTTCCTGCAAAACCAAATCGTGCAAGTGAGTTACAACGGCCGCTGCTGCGGCCTCGGCTTCGAATATCGCCGCTTGGCGCTGGGTCCGGTACGCAGTGAGAATCAGTTTCGCGTCGCGTTCCTGATTGCAAACCTCGGCACGTTCGGCAGCCTGCGCCGCCAGGAAAAGATTTTCGAATGATAAGACAGGCCGAGCTTGCGTTTCTCTCCATCACCCACCTCGCCACTCTGGTGAGAAAGAAAAAAGTCTCGCCGGTCGAGTTGCTCGATGCCGTCCTCTCGCGCATCGAGCGGCTGAACCCGCGGCTGAATGCGTTTATCACCGTGGCCGCGGACTCCGCGCGCGCCGAAGCGAAGCGCGCCGAACGTGAAATCGCTCGTGGGCGCTGGCGCGGCCCGCTGCACGGCATTCCCATTTCGCTCAAAGACAACATTGCCACAAGTTGCTTGCGCACTACGGCAGGCTCGAAAATCCTCGCGGAAAATATTCCGGAGCAGGATGCCACTGTCGTGCGCTGCCTGCGCCGCGCCGGCGCCGTCATCGTTGGCAAGACGAACATGCACGAGTTCGCCTACGGCGTCACCACGGAGAATCCGCACTACGGTCCCACGCGCAATCCGTGGGACATCGCGCGCATCCCCGGCGGTTCGAGCGGCGGCTCGGCTGCGGCGCTCGCGGCGGGCATGTGCTTCGCATCGGTCGGCACAGACACGGGCGGCTCCATCCGCATTCCCGCGTCTCTTTGCGGCGTTGTAGGATTGAAGCCCACTTACGGTCGCGTGAGCGCACACGGCACGGTGGCGCTTTCGCCTACGCTTGACCATGTTGGCCCGCTTGCGCGTACGGTATCCGACACGGCCATCGTCCTGCGCGCAATTGCCGGGCGCGATCCGTGCGACGCCACCACGCTGGCCCTGCCACCGTTCTGCTTGCCGGAAAACTTGAATAAACTTCCCAAGCGATTCCGGCTCGGCTTGCCGAGAGACTATTTTTTCGAAAGGCTGGACGACGAAGTGCGCGACGCGGTTCTGCAAGCCACGAAACATTTTGAGCAGCGCGGCGCGGAAATCGTCGAAGTTGCGCTGCCATCGCTCGCCGCCTCTGTTGAGCCCAGCAATCACATTGCGCTGGCCGAAGCCGCCCACTACCACCGCCGCATGGGCTGGTTCCCTGCCCG
>CAZIWR010000166.1:0-6314 GCA_964542805.1 uncultured Acidobacteriaceae bacterium | reverse complement strand
TGGCGAAGGCGAGTTTGAGAGCGAGTACCGCGTGGCGCGTCAGGACGACCAGACGCTCTGGATCGCGGCCCGCGGCCGGGTCGAGTTCGACGCCAGTAGCAAGGCCGTCAGGATGCACGGCGTGTCCATTGACGTCACGGCGCGCAAACAAACCGAGGCCGAGGTGCAGCGCCAGAGTGCGGAACTGGCGCACGTGGCCCGCGTCTCCACGATGGGTGAGCTGGCCGCGTCGGTCGCTCACGAATTGAATCAGCCGCTGGGTGCGATCTTGAGCAACGCGGAAGCGGCGGAGATGTTTATGAACCAAAACCCGCCCGCGCTTCAGGACGTGCGGGAAATCCTCAGCGACATCCGCAAGGACGACGAGCGCGCGGGCGAAGTCATCCGCCGGATGCGCGCCTTGCTCCGCAAGCGCGAAATAGAGTTGCAGCCGCTCGATCTGAACTCCGTGATGGAGGACGTGTTCCGGCTGGTCGGCGGCGACGCCGCATTGCGCAAGACCGCGATCTCAGCGGAGTTGTCTCCCCGGCTTCCGGCGGTGCGGGGCGACCGTGTTCATTTGCAGCAGGTGCTATTGAATCTGACGATGAACGCTCTGGAAGCGATGGCCAGACAACCGCCCGAGAAACGCCGGCTGACTGTGCGCACCAGCCTCAATGGGAATGGCACCGTGGAGATTACCGTCACCGACTCCGGCGACGGCATCGAACCGGCCAAACTCGCGCGCCTGTTCGAGCCGTTCTTCACGACGAAGCCCAACGGCATGGGCATGGGGCTTTCGATTGCGCGCCGGATTGTGGAAGCGCATCGCGGACACATTTCGGCGGAGAACAATGCTTCGGGCGGGGCAACATTTCGCGTGACCTTGCCGGTGACGACGGAGGAATCGAAGCCGTGAATGCCGCAAAGCCCATCGTGTTCGTCGTGGATGATGACGCGTCGTTTCTGACCGCCGTCACCCGGCTGCTGCGCGCGGGCGGTTATACTTTCGAGACCTTCACCTCGGCCACGGAGTTTCTAAAGACGCCTCCGGCCGACCAGCCGGGCTGTCTCATCGTGGATCTTCACATGCCCGGCCTCAGCGGCCTTGAGTTGCAGGAGGCGCTGGTGAAAAGCGGGAACTCACTGCCGATCATCTTCCTCACTGGGCACGGCGATATTCCGACTTCGGTTCACGCCATTAGGCAAGGCGCGGAGGATTTTCTCACCAAGCCTGTAAGGAAAGAGCAACTCTTCACCGCGGTGGAACGCGCACTGGCCCGCGACGGGCGCGAACGCGAAGTGCGCGAGAGAGCCCGCGGGTTGCGCGCGCGCTTCGACGTGCTCACGCCGCGCGAACGCGAAGTAGTCCGCCATCTCCTGCGGGGCCAGTTGAACAAACAGGTTGCCGCCGATCTCGGCACGAGCGAGCGCACCATCAAGGCGCACCGCGCCAACCTCATGGCCAAGCTTCAGGTGCAGTCCCTCGCCGAACTCGTCCGCCTCGCGCAGGAGTCAGGGTTGTTCGCCGATCCCCCGCTGAGTTCATAGCCCGTCTTGGACTGCGCCGGCAAAACGCAGCGACGACTGCGCTTTCCGGGAAGGTGCCAGGATTCAATGTCGCGCACCTGTTCCGTTCCCCGAAGCGGTGCGCTTGGCTTGCCACCGCAGTCCACGAACACGACCGCCAGTATTTGCACCAAAGGACAATAGACAGCCTCCCTCCGCCCGCGCTACAGTGGCGCTCGAATTTCACAGCCGATTGGATTCGAATGAGCCAACACAAAATTCATGTCGCGGTTGTGGATGATGATGACAGTTTCTCACGGGCAATCGGCCGCCTACTGCGCGCGTCTGGGATTGAATCCTCGGTTTACAGCTCTGCCGAGGCTTTCCTGCACGACATCATGCGCACTCCGGCGGATTGCCTCGTGCTCGACATCCAGTTGGGCGGCATGTCCGGCCTTGATTTGAGCCGCCAGCTCACCGCTCAGGGGACAACCACGCCCGTCATTTTTGTCACCGCGCACGACGAGCCGGAGTTCTACGAGGAAGCCTGGCAGGCCGGCTGCTCGGCGTATTTCCGCAAGCCCGTGCCTGGAAAGTTGCTTGTCGAAGCGATCACCAACGCCGTCAACGTGAGAGTCACTAAATGAGCACCGTGCTTGAGCTTGATGACATTCAGAGCGGAGTCCTGCGCCCCCGGCCTACTCCGTATGCCGCCACCTATGTCCTGGCCCGCATTGACGACCGCAAATCCGGGCGCGAGATGTTGCGCCGAGTCAGCGCGGCCATCACCTCTGCCGCGAATCCCGTAAGCCCGGAAGCTGACGTCTCGGTGAGCATTGCGCTTACCTTCCAGGGGCTGAAGGCGCTGGGCGTGCCGCAGGATTCGCTCGACAGCTTCCCGCCGGAGTTCCAGCAGGGCATGGCCGCGCGCGCGCAAGAGTTGGGTGACATCGGCGAAAACAGCCTGGCCAACTGGGAAATGCCGCTCGGCTCGCCAGATGTCCATGTTGTGATTGCCGGCCTCGCGCCCGATGTGGCTCGGCTAGAGGCAAGGATGGAGCGCGCCCGCGAAGGGCTTCGCGACACCCCCGGCATTCAATTGCTCTATCGCCAGGACAGTTTTGTGCTGCCCACCGAGCGGGAACATTTTGGGTTCAAGGACGGCATCAGCCATCCGGCGGTCGAAGGCAGCGGGATACCTGGCAGCAACCCGCAGGAGCGGCCGCTGAAGGCAGGCGAGTTCGTGCTGGGCTATCCCGACGAAATCGGTGCGCCGCCGCCCATGCCGAGACCGGAGGTGCTGGGCCGCAACGGCACCTATGTTGTCTTCCGCAAGCTCCACCAGCGCGTGGCAGCCTTCCGCCAGTACCTGCGCGCGAACTCCACAAGCCCGGAAGCGGAGGAATTGCTCGCCGCGAAAATCGTCGGGCGCTGGCGGAGCGGCGCGCCATTGGCGCTGTGTCCCGAAAAGGATGATCCAACATTGGGTGCCGATCCCAAGCGCAACAACGCTTTCATGTTTCTCGCGGATGATCCGACTGGATTGAAGACGCCACGCGGCTCCCATATACGGCGAATGAATTTCCGGGATGCCGTCGAACAAGGCGAGGTTCGTATTCATCGCATGATCCGCCGCGGTACCGCTTATGGTCCGCCGCTTCCGGAAGGCGCGCTGGAAGACGACGGCCAAGATCGGGGGCTAATTTTCGCATTCGTCGGGTCGCGGATCGATCGGCAGTTCGAGTTCGTCCAAACTGAATGGATGAACAAGGGTGATTTCCTAGGTGTTCCGGCCGAGAAGGACCCATTGTGCGGGCCGAACGACGGCACCGGCACGTTCACCATCCCGCAGTGCCCGATTCGCCGTCGGTTGCAGGGCCTGCCGCAGTTCGTCGTCACAAGGGGCGGTGAATATTGCTTCATGCCGGGGCTGCGAGCCTTGCGCTGGCTGGCCGACCTCAAAACATGAATACCTGAAAAATATTCTACTCGGATGGATTCTCCCCCCGCCGAGGCAGGAAGACAAAGAGAAATGGGGAGCCAAACAAACCGAAACGAAAGGTAAAAAGTTATGAAGCACAATGATGGTTACAAAAAACGGCGCATCAGGCTGCAGCATTATGGTGAAGATACCGCCGGGGAACCAGGAGAAGATGAAGGAGAACCTGACGGCCCTCTTCACCGTCAGCCTCGATAAGGCCCAAAGGGCGATCGAAGGGGTCGGGACGATCCACTATGCGCGATGGATCCTGTTCGACAACGGCACCCGGCTCCTCTACACCGTCGTCTTTGATGGTGATTTCGACAAATACTGGGCGGATTTCCTCCCCTGGTTCACCAAGGAAAAAATTCCGCCCGTGTTCACGCTGGCCGAAGGCTTTCCCAAGGACGCGCTCACGAACGTGGAGTCTTTCAAGAAGTTCTTCCGCGACCATCAGGTGGATAGCTTCGCGGAGTACGGTGCTTACGACGGGGCGAACCGGCAGGAAATTCGCAGGAGCCTGCGCGTGAATAAGGCATTCCAGCAAGTGCTGGATAATCCGGCGGCTGCCAAGGCGCTTCAAGACCCTGCGCTGAAACCGCTGCTCGACCTGGCATCGGAGTGACCGCAGCCAGCGCCGGAGCGGCGAACCGTTCGGTGTTGCGCCGCTCCCGCTATTGGCGAACGAAGTCAGCAGGAGAACGATATGAGCACCGAGAAAATCGAAGATTCGAAGAACGCGTTGACGAGCACGCAGAACAAGCCGCGAAAATACGAAGCGGGCAAGCGCCGGTTCACGCTCTACATCTCCTGGAATTATCCGGCGGAAGCTGGAGCGAACGTGGCGGATTTCGATAATCGCTTCATCACCGTGTTGGAGGCCCGGCGGCAAGGCTGGCCAAAACTCGAGTCTTGGAGTGGATTCGATCAGGGCATCGGCAGCCAGATGGACCATGGGATCGTTGATACCTTCAGCCCCTTTCGAAAGTTCATGGGGGAGATTAGCGGCCAGCCAGTGCCTCTGCTTCAGCGCGTGGACAAGGGGGGAAACAACCAACCCCTCGACGAGCGGGTGCTCGCTGACACGGACACGCTGATGGTGATCAGCCTCGATCACATGCGCACCGGCCAGACGATAAGCCCGGGGGAAGTCCAAATGCTACAGCAATTCCTTGCGCGAGAGGGGACCTGTCTCGTGCTCCATCCCCACCATGATGTCGGAGCCGGGGACGATCTGGAGAGCCGCATCGTGGAGCACAACCACCACGGCGACTGGACGGTGAGCGGACAGCAGCGCTTCAGCGGCTTTGCCCGCTCAGTGATGTCGGCGCTCGACATTCCGGTGGAGGCTCGTTACGCCCTCAGCCCGGGTCGAGTCAAAGAAACGAACCAACCGGCTCCATTGAATGTGGCAGCGGACCTGGACGCCCGGGGCTTGCTGCGGGGTGTCCCGACCTTCCATCTGCACTACCACCTTCCGCACTACGCATTGACGAGCGACGATCTTACGAGAGCGGTGGTTCTGGCCCGGCAACCCATCAATCTTGATGCGCCGCCACACCCCTTTATCGAGGCGGGCAATCGAGAGTTCAATGCAATGGTCTGGGTTCCACCGGGCGGGCAGCGCGCCGGCGACATTGTCATCTTCGACTTTACGCTGTTATCCGGCATCTTCGGCGGCGCGAAGAGTCTGGAGCAACTCTGGCGCAACCTGGCCAAGATGTGATCCGTAACTAAAATGACTGCAGGCAACACATGGCCGCAACGTCTTTCCAAATACGCGCTCTGCCTCGCCCTCGAGGCAACAGCGGTTGGCGGGCTGATGTCGGAGGCACGATCGGCAACACAAGACCAGAAGCAGAGCATGCCTGCTCCATCTCCATCGCCGGCGGTTTCGCCTTCGCCGGGTACACAACCGTCTGCCGCCGCTGAACTCAAGGCGCTGGAAGACCCGACCATTCTCTTCCGGCGCGTGTGGATCGAAACGGAGTGGAACAAATACCGGGACGGCAGCAACGATCTGGAGGAGACCCTGGGCGGATCGTGGGCCTGGCGCGTTTCGGAAAGACAGGAGTGGGCGGTGCGACTCAAACTGCCGTACGACTGGCACTTTGCGGGTGATTCTACCGGCGACTCAAACGAGCACGGCCTGGGTGACATTAAAGTGGGGACCGCCACGGCTTTCCGGCTCAACGATTCGTGGCGCGCGGGCGGCGGCCTGGAGCTGCGCATGCCAACTGCCGAGGACGATTTGGGCCAACACGTGTGGCGGCTCCAGGAGAGCGCGAGCGTGGCCTGGGACGCCTCCCGATGGCTCACGTTCATTCCAACAATGGAACACAATCATTCGATCGCCGAGGAGCATGGCGCGGCCCCGCAGCATTACCTGGAGATGTATTTTCCGGCACTGGTCCTGCTGCCACACCGCTGGTTGGTGATGGCGCGGTACGAAGCCAAGGTGGACTTCAAGAACGACAACTATGTGACGCAGTCGGGAAAATTGTCCCTCGAAAAGCTGTTAGAGAGTCCGCGACTGGGCTTCGGGCTATCAATTAAGAAGCCATTCAACACCGGAAACAAAGCGTTTCAGGTAAATTTTGTGACCTCTTATTATTTTTAGTCACCACATTAGCCGCCGCAGCGGGCTACCAAACTTGAAAGACCGACATATGAAACCGAACCAAACAAACCATCCTCGACACAGGCAACAAATATGACCCCAGAAAAAGTCATCGTAATCGCGCTGCAGATCGCGTTATTCGCATCCGTCTTGACTGTGGGTTTCAAGGCGACTCTCGCCGACGTGCTATACCTTTGGCGTCGCCCCGCCCTGCTCGCACGCTCG
>CAZIWR010000165.1:0-6375 GCA_964542805.1 uncultured Acidobacteriaceae bacterium | reverse complement strand
ATCTCTTCGAACGGCACCAGGAAAAGTTTCGACGTGAACTGCCACGGCGTGAGCGTGCGCACCAGCTCTCGCGCCACGTGCACCGACGATTCGCCTGGCCGCGCCCCGCCGCCGTAAAAGTGCACGAACGTCATGTGCGCCCCGCGCTTCATCATTTTCCACGCGGCCACCGCGGAGTCGAACCCGCCGGAAAGCAGGCAGACCATGCGCCCGCCGGTGTTGGGTGGCAGCCCGCCGGGTCCGGCGATGCGCCGCGCATAAACCAGCGCCGGCCCGGGAGGGATCTCAATGCGGCAGGTCAGCTCGGGATGGTCGAGGTTTACGCGCACCTCGCGCCCGGCGGCGCGCAGATGGTCCAGCAAGTAACCGCCCACGGTGCGCTCGATGACGGTCACATCGTGCGGGAACGATTTGTCGCTGCGCTTGGCGCGCACCGCGAACGACGAAAACTTCTCCGGCGCCACTTCCTCCCACGCAGCGCGGCACAGCGCGTCCAGGTCGCGCTCCACTGTGCGCGCCACGGCAAACGAAGAAATTCCGGAGACGCGCCGCAGCCGCTCGATGGCCTCCGGAAGATGCGCTTCGTTGTCCAGCTCGATGAGCATGCGGTCGCCGGGGCGCCCGATGCGCGTCACGCTAAGCCCGTCGAGCGCGCGGCGCAGTGCCAGCGACAGCTTGGCCAGAAAGAAATTCCGGTTGCGGCCCTTGAGCCACAATTCGTGGTAGTGCACGACGATGACCGGTTTTTTCACCGCAACATTTCCCGGAGGATTTGCGTCTCTTCTATAGAGCCCAGCTTGAGCCGGGCCTATTGGAGTGCACCGCTGCCTCGCGCGGCTGCATCCAATTCACGCAGTATAGCAGCCGTTCCGCGGCTTGTCTCCGCGGCGGGCGCCGGTGGAACTTTTGCTCCCGGCCGGGGTTGTACTAGCACTGGAATTAGACTAGAGTCCCGCTCACGCGGGCCTGTCTCACCCCCGGGCGCCGCGTCGGGCCATCCCGAAGCTTCGGGACGGCATCAGATGAATGCGAGCGCTCTGGTCCCCCGCAAGGCGGGAGGTGCAGATGTGGATTCGCAGCGATTGGCGGGAATTTTTCCGAATTGCCGGCCGGCGGTGGTACAAATTCCGCCCGCCACGGCCAGTGGATCTCTCCGGCCGCGGACGCGTTTCGCCCACGGAAGGCTTCAGCCTGCGTGAGCTGGACGACGCCGGGATCAGCCTGGAGCAGGCGCAGACCTTCGGCCTGCCGGTGGATTGCGGGCGCGTCAGTGCCTACGGGCCCAACGTATCGGCCCTGCGCGACTTTGCGCGTGCCGCGCGCGGCGGCGGTTAGACTTTCGCTTCTTCCTCTTGACGCAGTGCACTATTCCTGTACACTTTATTTTTACCTGTTTTTTTTGTCGGCGGGGTTTTCGATGGACGAAGTCGAGAGCCAACACGAACTGGAATATCCGCACCGCGAAGCGGCCTTCTTCTACGGCCTGTTCCTGCGCGGCCATTCGCCGGAGAAACTGCGGCGCGACATTGAGGTGCCCGCGGAGGTCCTCGCCAAATGGCACCGCGAAACCGAGCGCGAACCGCAGCAGCGCGGCCGCTTCTTCCGCATCGTCGAGTTTCGCCGGCACGTGCTGGCCATCTTCGAATCCCTCGTCGGCTACGACAGCAAGAAACAGCGCCTGCAGTAGCGCGCTTCACTCTTTCCGCCTGCGTTCTCCCGCGTTGACAGTTCCGCGCTCACCGTTTACACTCGATTTGCTTGAGCTTCCGCCGGTTTTTTCCGGCTGGCTTCTTCCGCTCCCCGGTAGCTCAATGGTAGAGCATTCGGCTGTTAACCGAAGGGTTGCTAGTTCGAATCTAGCCCGGGGAGCCACACCTTCCATCATTTCTGAAACAGGAGCGCAGCAATTCGACTGCGTGCAAGATCGCACGTCTCGACGTATCGGTCGGGCCCAACTTTCTTCAGGATTTCGCTTTGCGGGAACTGGTCTGGACAAACTCGGGGCAGCGCTGCGCGAATTCAACGCCGACTTCGAATTTTCCTTCTCCGGCAGACTTGAAGTAGACGACAAAACTCTTCTGCTCTGTTTGATTCAGCTTATTGGTCAGCAGGAGTTTCTGTCCAAGGCGCAGGTTTGTGGAAAGGATCAGCAGGCCCCCGTCGGAGTTGACGTGCATCAACTCCGCCTCTTCGTGGAACGGCTTGTGGCCGGGCAGGTAGCCGTACACAAAGACGGGGATGCGCAACGCCAGCCGCGGGCTGCGCCGCCGCTCGTAGGGCGCTGCGTTGCGCAGGGCGCCAGTAGGCAGGGCCGCATCGCTGCGCGACTTTTGCGCTGTTTTGAGCTGGTCGTAAATTCGACTCAATCGTGCCTCACGCGAAAGGGGATATCTCGCCGAAAAAAGAGTCTATCGTCGTTTTTGTGCGATGCACAATAAACCATTCGTACCACAACCGTAAAGGTCAATAGCGCCTCAAAATCGCTGGGCACTCCTTTTCCATTTCGGAACGCACCGCGGAAGCGCATGAATTGCGACGTGCCCTGCGCCTTGCCTCACTGGCGCAGCAAAGATAGAATCCAGCCATTGCAGCAGGACCGCGAAGTCACCACGCTTCGCCTTCGCCACCATGGTTGACCGAGATCCTTTCACGGAATCCAACCGCTCCGCACCGGATGGCCGCGGCTTCTGGAGCCTGATCACCACGCAGTTCCAAGTGGCCTTCAGCGACAACACGCTGAAGAGCCTGGTGAGTTTTCTCATCCTGGGCCGCGCGTTGCCACAAGAAAAGAGCGACTTGCTGGTTTCCGCCGTCGCCGCCATCTTTTCCGCAACGTTTATTCTTTTTTCCATGACCGGCGGTTTCCTGGCCGACCGCTACAGCAAGCGCAGTGTCACCATCGCCATCAAGTGCTTCGAAATCGGAGTGATGTTCGTCGCACTGGCCGGATTGCTGCTGGACCATCTGCCGGTGCAGATCGCCGCCGTGTTTCTGATGGGAGTGCACAGTGCGCTTTTCAGCCCGTCGAAGTACGGCCTGCTGCCGGAACTGCTGCCGCAGAAGCGGCTTTCGTGGGGCAACGGCGTGCTCGAATTGACCACCTTCGTCGCCATCATCGGCGGCACCGTCGCCGCGGGCCTGATGGCCGAACACTTCGCGGGCCGGCAGGGCTGGTCGGGAGCCATCCTGGTGGGGCTCGGTGTGGCGGGATTGCTGGCCAGCCTGGGCATCGCGCGCGTGCCTGCCGCGGACCCCGCCAAGAAATTGCGCATCAATTTCGTCGGCGACTTCTTCGAAAAGATGCGTGATGTCCGTCGCGACCGCGTCCTGTGGCTCTCCGTGCTGGGCAACGCCTACTTCTGGGCGCTCGGCGCATTGCTTCTGCTGAATATCCTGGTCTATGGAAAAGAAACGCTGCAAGCGGACGCGTCGCAAATCAGCTATCTCCAGGCCAGCGTTGCCATCGGCATCGGCCTGGGCAGCTTCGTCGCCGGCTACCTTTCCGCAAACAAGATCGAACTGGGCTTGATTCCGTGCGGCGCCATCGGCATCAGCGTGTTGTGCGCCGTGCTGGGAAAGCCGCATCTCTCCTACGGGACCGTTCTGGCGGACCTGGGTCTGCTCGGTTTCTTCGCGGGATTTTTCGCGGTGCCGGTCAACGCGCTGATTCAGCACCGCCCGGACGAATCCCGCAAAGGCGGCGTGATTGCGGCGTCCAATCTGCTTTCTTTCGTGGGAATTTTTCTGGCCACCGGCATTTTTTATGCGCTGAAGGCCCTGCTGAATTTCTCTCCCGGACAAATTTTCCTGGTGAGTGCCGGCGTCACGTTTGTCGCCACGGTGTACGTGCTCTGGCTGCTGCCGGAGGCCCTGGTGCGTCTGGCTCTGCTCTTCATGACCAAGTCGGTGTACCGCATTCGCGTGGAGGGCCGCGACAACATCCCCGAAAAAGGCGGCGCGCTTTTTGTTTCCAATCACCTCTCCTTCGTGGACGCCGCGCTGCTCACCGCCTCCACCGACCGCTTCATCCGCTTCATCATGTTCAAGGGCATCTACGACCATCCGGTGGTCTGGCCCTTCGCGCGGATCATGCAGGCCATCCCCATCTCTTCCCTGCTGCGGCCGCGGGAAATGATTCAATCGCTGCGCACGGCGAGCGAAGCCATCCAGAACGGCGAAGTGGTTTGCATTTTCGCGGAGGGTCAGATCACACGCATCGGACAAATGCTCCCCTTCCGCCGCGGATTCGAACGCATCATGAAGGACGTGGATGCACCGATCATTCCTGTGCACCTGGACGGCGTGTGGGGCAGCATCTTCAGCTTTGAAAGCCGGCGCTTTCTCTGGAAAATCCCGCGCGCACTGCCCTACCCCACCACAGTGAGCTTCGGCAAGCCGCTGCCCGCCACTTCCACGGCCATGGAAGTGCGCCAGGCCGTACAGGAGCTGGCCAGCGAGGCGTTCCAGCACAAACGGCGCCGGCTGCGCACGCTGCATCGCTCCTGGCTGCGCAATGCGCGCTGGCACCCTTTCCGTTTCGCCATGGCCGACCCGCGTGTGCCCAAGCTGCGCTTCGGCACGGCGCTGGTGAAGACGATTTTTCTTGCGCGTCGCTTGCGCAAAGAGTGGCGCGGGCAAAAGATGGTCGGCCTCCTGCTGCCGCCTTCGGTGGCCGGAGCGCTGGTGAATTTTGCGGCGCTGCTGTGTGGAAAAATCCCTGTCAACCTGAACTATACCGCTCCGGACGACGTGATCGCCGCCTGCGCGCAACAGTGCGGAATCGAAACCGTGGTCACATCGAAAGCCTTTCTCGAACGCGTCAAGCTGCAAGTGCCCGGCCACACCATCCTGCTGGAAGAATTGGCCGACAAGCCGCGCGTAACCGAGAAGCTGGCCGCGCTGGCGATGAGCTGGACCTTCCCGGCGGGCATGCTGGAAAAATCGCTGGGCCGCGAAAAGAAGGTGAAGCTGGACGATTTGGCCACGGTGATTTTTTCGAGCGGGAGCACCGGCGAGCCCAAGGGCGTGATGCTCACGCACTACAACGTGATGGCCAACGTCGAGCAGATGACCCAGGCGCTCGGCTTCCGCCACACCGATCGCATCCTTGGCATGCTGCCCTTTTTCCATTCGTTCGGATACACGGTGACCATCTGGTTGCCCGCCGCGCTTAGCGCCAGCGTGGTGTACTATCCGAATCCGCTCGATGCGCAGGCCATCGGCGCAATGGTCCGCGACTATCGCGTCAACTACCTGCTGGCCACACCCACGTTATTGCAGGCCTACATTCGCCGCGTCGCCCCGGAGGATTTCGGCAGCCTGGAGACGGTGATCGTCGGCGCGGAGAAACTTCCCCAGCGCACCGCGGAAGCGTTCGAGGAGCGCTTTGGCGTGCGCCCCCTGGAGGGTTATGGCTGCACGGAGTGCGCGCCCGTGGTGGCCGTCAACACGCGCGACTTCCGCGCGCCGGGCTTCCGCCAGGTGGGCGCCAAGCGCGGCCGCATCGGTCACCCGCTCCCCGGCGTCAGCGTGCGCATCGTGGACCCCGACACCATGCAACCGCTTCCGCTCGACACGCCGGGGCTGATGCTCGTCCGCGGGCCCAACGTGATGCAGGGCTACCTGGGCCGGGCAGACAAAACGGAGGATGCCCTGCGCGACGGCTGGTACGTCACCGGCGACATCGGCTCCATGGATGAGGACGGCTTCCTCACCATCACCGACCGGCTTTCGCGCTTCAGCAAAATCGGCGGTGAAATGGTGCCGCACTTGAAGGTCGAAGAGAAGTTGCACGAACTGGCCGGCGTTACCGAGCAGACCTTTGTCGTCACCGGCGTGCCTGACGGAAAAAAGGGCGAGCGGCTGGTGGTGCTGCACACGCTGCCGGAAGACAGTATTAGAGAGATTATTGAACGGCTCTCGAATTCGGATTTGCCCAACCTGTGGGTGCCGCGCGCCAACCAATTCTTCCGCGTGGAGACGCTTCCCTATCTCGGCACCGGCAAACTCGATCTCCGACGCGTCCGCGATGATGCGGTGAAACTTTCTGGCGAGTGATGCGACGCCCGGCACAAGCTTGTCAAGCCGCGGCAGGCGCTTTCCCGAGGAGAATGTAGGAGAGCATCCACGAGCGCGTTGGACCCTCCGACTGCACGCGAAAGCCGGCCGCTTCGAGCATGGGGATGTTGTTGCGGATGTCGTTGCGCGCCATTCCGTGACCGGAACTCAGGTGGGTAATAAAGCGGGCCACTGCGCCTGACGGAGGCTTGAAGTCCACGGCCAAGAATCGGCCGCTCGGTTTCAGAACTCGATGGACTTCAGCGAAGGCAGCCGGGCGAATTTGTTTGGGCAAATGGTGAATCATCAGGCTGCTGA